>JANMFL010000470.1:0-3312 GCA_031377945.1 Acidimicrobiaceae bacterium
GAACTCGGCGCGGGCATCACCACGCTGCAGGCGGGTCTGGGCTGGGTCGTCGCGTGGGACAAGCACGACTTCCACGGCAAGCGCGCCCTGCTGGCCGAACGCGAACGAGGCGTGAGCCGACTGCTGCGCGGCGTCGCCACCGAAGGCCGCCGCCCACCGCGAGCCGAGTGCGCCGTACTCGTCGATGGCCAAGCCGTAGGCGTGGTCACCAGCGGCAATTTCTCGCCCGTGCTCGAGCATGGCATTGCGCTCGCCTTCCTGCCGCCCGACATCGAGGACGGCACCGACGTGGTCATCGACGTACGCGGCTCGTCGCTCGCCGGTCGAGTGGTGCCGCTTCCGTTCGTCGCCAAACGCTGAACCCCACGGGGGTCACCGCTTCGCAGCAGGCTTCTTCGCAGCAGTCTTCTTCGCAGCGAGCCCCTTCGCGGGGCTCTTCTTGGCGGGCGCCTTTTTCGCCGCGGCAGCCTTCTTCTTCGTGGGCTTCTTCGCCGGTACAGCGTTCACCGGCGCAGTCTTCGCCGGCGCAGTCTTCGGCGGCACAGTCTTCGGCGGCGCGGCCTCGGAGGGCCTCGCGGTTGGACGAGTACCCCCCGAACGCAACACCGCGAGCGGACGCAACCCGAACATGCTCCCGGCGGACTCGGCGAGCTGGCCGAGTGGCTGCAACCGACGCGCGACATCGGAGATGACGTCGATGAACTGCGCCAGGTCGGTGGGAAGCGCCGCCAGCGCGGGGCTCGACAACGTGTCGGCCAGGCGTTGCAGTCCCGGAGCGACCTTCTCGATCGGACCGTTCAACTGCTCCATCATCGCATCGGCGGCGGTGATGCTGCGCGTCAACTGCGGCACCATCGCGTTGATCGGACCCTCCACGGTGTCGAGGATGCCGTTCACGCGCCGGGCGACCTGGTTCATCTGATCCATCGTGTCGTTGAACCGGTCCACACTCTCGAGGAACTGGTTCACCCCCCGCTGGAACTGGCTCACCGACTTGGCGATGCCGTTGAACGGATTGGCGCCGCCGAACAGGGCGAGCAATTCGTTCAGCCCATAGCTGGCGGATGAGGACGTCGGATCGACCATGGTTGCGACGGTAGCGCAGCCACGGCTCAGGCGTCGGCGTACGACTCGAGCGGTTCGCAGGTGCAGATGAGGTGACGATCGCCGTAGGCCGCATCGATGCGCGACACCGGAGGGAAGTACTTCGCCGCGCGCAACGTCGCCAACGGGTAGGCGGCGAGCTCGCGGGGGTACGGCCGGTCCCACGCGCCGAGGAGGTCCTCGGCCGTGTGCGGGGCCATGCGCAGCGGGTTGGCGTCCGCAGTCCACTCACCAGCGGCCACCCGCTGGATCTCGGCCCGAATGGCCAACATCGCGTCACAAAAGCGATCCAGTTCGCGAAGTCCTTCGCTCTCGGTCGGCTCGATCATCAGCGTGCCCGACACGGGAAAGCTCATGGTGGGGGCGTGGAAGCCGTAGTCCATCAGTCGCTTGGCGACGTCGTCGACGGTGACACCTGTGGACTTGGTGATGGGCCGGAGGTCGACGATGCACTCATGGCCGACGCGTCCGCTCGCTCCGGCGTAGAGGACGGGGAACGCCTCGTTCAGCCTCGATGCCACGTAGTTCGCGTTGAGGATGGCGATGGACGTCGCCTCGCGCAGCCCCGACGCCCCCATGAGCGCGATGTACACCCACGAGATAGGAAGGATGCCGGCCGATCCGAACGGTGCGGCAGCGACCGGGCCCGTCGGTTGGTTGCTGCGGAGTGGGTGTCCCGGCAGGAACGCCGCGAGGTGGGAGCGAACCGCCACCGGACCCACACCGGGGCCGCCGCCGCCGTGGGGGATGCAGAAGGTCTTGTGCAGGTTGAGGTGGCTGACGTCGGCACCGAACTTGCCCGGCTGAGCCATGCCCACGAGCGCGTTCAGGTTCGCACCGTCGACGTACACCTGCCCGCCGAACTCGTGCACCACGTCGCAGATGTCGCGGATGGCTTCCTCGAACACCCCGTGGGTGGAGGGGTACGTGACCATCGCTGCGGCGAGATCGCCGCCCGCATGTGCAGCCTTCGCGCGCAGGTCGGCGACGTCGACGTTGCCGTGTTCGTCGCAGGCCACGACGACGACCTTCAGTCCAGCCATCACGGCGCTGGCGGCGTTCGTGCCGTGGGCGCTCGACGGGATGAGGCAGATCGTGCGGTGGAGGTCGCCGCGGCTGCGGTGGTAACCGCGGATGGCGAGAAGTCCGGCGAACTCGCCCTGGCTCCCGGCGTTCGGTTGCAGGCTCACCGCGTCGTATCCGGTGATCTCGACGAGCATCTGCTCGAGCCGATGGATCAGTTCGCGATACCCCTCGGTCTCGTCGTCGGGTGCGTACGGATGCACATCCGCGAACTCGGGCCAGGTGATGGGCATCATCTCGACGGTCGCATTGAGCTTCATGGTGCACGAACCGAGCGGGATCATCGTCCGATCCAGCGCGAGGTCCTTGTCGCACAGACGACGCAGGTAGCGCAGCATTTCGTGTTCGGTGTGGTACCGATCGAAGACACTCTGCGACAAGAAGTCGTCGGCGCGCCGCTCCGGGAGACCGTCGGGCGCATCGAGTTCGGCGTCGAGGTGCGCGTCGGCGCCGAACAGGGTGAGGAGTCGGCGAACCACGTCGAGGGACGTCGTCTCGTCGAAGCTGAACGCGACATGGTCGACGTCGACGGGGCGGAGATCCAGACCTGCCGCCCTCCCGGCTGCCAGCACCGATGCCGCATCGCACGGCACCAGGAGCGTGTCGAACCACGTGTCGTGGCCGCTCGCGATGCCTGCAGACCTGAGTGCGGCTGCAGCGAGCGAGGTGAGGCGATGCACCCGCTCGGCGATGCGGATGAGGCCGTCGCGACCGTGCCATGCCGCGTAGAAGCCGGCGATGTTGGCGAGCAGGACCTGGGCAGTGCAGATGTTCGACGTCGCCTTCTCACGACGAATGTGTTGCTCACGCGTCTGCAGTGCCAGGCGGAGCGCGGGTCGACCTTCGGTGTCGGTACTGACCCCGACGAGACGGCCCGGAAGCGAACGCGCCGACGCTTCGTTCGTGGCGATGAACGCAGCATGCGGCCCACCGAAGCCCATGGGCACACCGAAACGCTGGGCGGAGCCGATGGCGATGTCGGCGCCCAACGCGCCCGGGGGAGTGGTGAGGACGCAGGCGAGCAGGTCGGTGGCCACCACGACGACGGCACCAACGGCGTGGGCGCGCTCGATGGCGGCTCGCCAGTCGGGGACCGCCCCGGTGGAGGTGGGCAGGCTGAGGAGC
>JANMFL010000494.1:0-4770 GCA_031377945.1 Acidimicrobiaceae bacterium
GGCTTGCGCGCCACTGAGCTGACCTGGGGCGGCACCATGTGGCCGAGCCCGTCGCCGAGCTGGTTGAAGTAGCTGTTGATCTGGCGGGCACGGCGTGCGGCCAGCGTCACGAGGCTGAACTTCGAATCGACGCGGTCGAGGAGTTCCTCGATCGGCGGGTTGATCATGGTGTCGTAGGAACGGTTGGTCATCGAATGGCCCTCCTGAAAGCAGCGGTGTAGTCTACCGGAAAAGGGCCGCGGAGGTGGTCATTCGGGCGCCCGACGGAGCGCAATGATGTCCATCATCTCGCCCACGGTGCGCTCGAGGTCGTCGTTCACCACGACGTGGTCCGCGATCGAGAGCCCCACGGGTTCTTCGTCGACCGCCTTCTGCAGGCGCTCGTCGACCTTGTCCTCCGGGTCGCCGCGCCCGCGGAGTCGGCGCTGTTGTTCTTCACGCGACGGCGGGAGCACGAAGATGAGGATGGCCTCGGGGTGCAGCGCCTTCACCTGGCGCGCGCCGTCGACCTCGATCTCGAGCACCACGTCGTGCCCAGGCTGGGGCTGCGGAAGCGGAGTGCCGTAGTAGTTGCCGAGGAAGTTGGTCCACTCGAGGAACCCACCTTCCTCGATGCGACGTTCGAAGAGGTCACGCTCGGTGAAGACGTACGCCGTGCCACGCTCGCCCGGACGTTGCGCCCTGGTGGTCCACGACCGGCTCAACCAGAGCCTTGGATCGCGTTCCACCAGGGCATTGACGATGGTGCCCTTGCCCACGCCACCGGGGCCGGACACGATGAAGATGTGTGACGATGACACGGCGGGTGTCGCCGTCATGGCCTCACTTACCGAGCTGCTCGAGCAACGAGTTCTTCTGCTGCTGGCCGAGGCCCTGCACGCGGCGGTTGTCGGCGATGCCGATGTCTTCCATGATCTTGCGGGCCTTGACCTTGCCGACGCCCGGAAGGGACTCGAGCAAGGACACGACCTTCAGTTTGCCGACGGTGGAGCTGGTCGACGCGAGTGCCTCGGCGAGCGAGACCGAGCCCATCTTCAACTGGTTCTTGAGCTCCGCCCGAGCCGCACGGGCCTCAGCGGCCTTGGCAAGGGCGTTCGCACGCTGTTCAGGGGTGAGTTGCGGAGGTGTTGCCATGGAATGACCATACTCCTCCTGATCATGCCGTGGGTGGCAATCCGCCCTGGTGGGCCAGCCCGCTGAGTTGGGCAGGGGTCAGGTCGTGCTCGGCGCACCACGCCAGCAACTCGCGCTGGACACGGTGCGGTGCCCGCGGATCGGCGAACGTGGCGGTACCGACCTGGACGGCCGACGCGCCGGCGAGGAGCAGCTCGGCCGCGTCCCAACCGGTGCTGACGCCGCCCACGCCGACGATCGGCAGTTCGGGCAGCGCGGCGTGCACGTCGTACACGGTCCGCACGGCGACGGCGTGCACCGGGCGTCCGCTGTAGCCGCCTCCCCCGGCGCCGAGGGCCGGACGACCGGTGCGCGGATCGAGCACCATCCCGAGCAGGGTGTTCACGAGAGTGACGCTCTCGGCGCCTGCACCCTGGACTGCTTCGGCCACCTCGACGACCCGATCGGTGTTCGGGCTGAGCTTGGCCCACCGTGGGCGGCCGACCGCCGCCGTGGCGCCGATGACCTCGGCCGACAGGGCTGCATCGTGGGCGAAGATGCCTCGGCGGCCCTCCAGGTTGGGGCAGGACAGGTTCACTTCGACGGCGACGACCTGCGGCGGCGCGTCCGCCAGTTGCTCGGCGGCGCGCCGATAGTCGTCGACGCTCCGACCCCAGATGCTGACGATCACACGCGCGCCGGTTCGGACCAACGTCGGGAGTTCGTCGGCGAGCCAGGCGCTCACGCCCGGGCCCTGCAGGCCGACCGCATTGATCATCCCCGGTCCCGCAGGGTGGACCCGCGGGGCCGGGTTGCCCGCCCACTCGAACGCCGCCAACGACTTGACGACGACGGCACCCAATTCGGCCAGCGGGAAGTACGCGCCCAGCTCGGCTCCGTGCCCCGCCGTTCCCGATGCCGTCATCACCGGCGCCGGAAACGTGAGCGACCCCACCGTCACGTCGGCGTTCACGGCATCACCATGGTACCGAAGCGAAGCGGAGGCCAGTCCCGACCATCATGAACGGTGATACTCCTGCAGCGGCCGGACCATCATCGTCTCGCCGGCCATCTCCTGCATTCCTTGCACCGCAGCGAGGGCGGCTTCGACCGTGGTGACGGAACTGACGTGATGGCTGTTGGCCGCCTTGCGAATCTGTTCACCGTCGGTGCGGCCGCCGCGACCCTGCGGGGTGTTGATCACGAAGGAGATCTGTCCACTCTCGATGAGCTGCACCGCGTTGATGCCGCTCGCATCGGAGAGCTTGCCGACCACCTGGTCGACCATCAGCCCGAAGCGCTCGAGGTAGTCCGCCGTGCCCCGAGTGGCGGCGACACCGAGGCCGAGGTCGCGGAGGCGTTGCGCCACCACCAGGCCGGCGGGCTTGTCGCCGTCGGCGAGCGAGAGGAACACGGTGCCGGCAGTGGGGAGCAGCGTCCCGGCGGCCAACTCGGCCTTGAAGAACGCCTTACCGAACGTGGTGTCGATGCCCATCACCTCGCCGGTGCTGCGCATCTCCGGCCCGAGGGCCGTGTCGACCTCGGGGAACCGGCTGAACGGCAGCACGGCCTCCTTGATCGCGACGTGGCCGTGGTCGCTGGGCGGCCGCAACAGGCCTTCGGCGCGGAGCTCGGCGAGCGTGGCGCCGAGCATGACCCGACTCGCCACTTTGGCCAACGGCACGCCCGTCGCCTTGGCCACGAACGGCACCGTCCTGCTGGCGCGGGGGTTGGCCTCGATGACGAACACGGTGGTGCCCATCACTGCGTACTGCACGTTGATGAGGCCGCGAACGTCGAGCGCCTTGGCGATGGCCGTGGTGTAGCGGTGGATGACCTCGACCACCCACGCGGGCAGTGTCTGCGGCGGAATCGCGCACGCCGAGTCGCCGCTGTGCACACCGGCCTCCTCCACGTGTTCCATGACTCCGCCGATGAGCACCTCACCGGTGTGGTCGCGGATGGCATCGACGTCGACCTCGGTCGCGTCCTCCAGGAAGCGGTCGATGAGCACCGGGCGCTCCGCGGAGAGGCCGCCCTCCTTGCCCAGACTGCCGAAGCCGGCGAGCTCGGCCATGGCGCGTGCGAGGTGATTGCGGTCGTGGACGATCTGCATCGCCCGCCCACCCAGCACATAGCTCGGCCGGACGAGGACGGGGAACCCCACCTGCTCGACGATGTCGAGCGCCTGCTCGAGATCCGTGGCCGTGCCACCGGGCGGCTGAGGGATGTGCAGCTCGTGGCACAGCGCACTCCACTTCTCGCGGTCCTCGGCGAGGTCGATGGAGGCGGGCGACGTCCCCGCGATGAGCTCACGGGGCAGTTGGCCCGAGAGCTTCAGCGGCGTCTGGCCTCCGAGCGACACGATGACCTTCGGGGCCACTCCCCCGGCGGCCGCCGTCTCGGCGGCGATGACGTTCAGCACGTCCTCGCGGGTGAGCGGCTCGAAGTACAGACGATCGCTGGTGTCGTAGTCGGTGGACACCGTCTCGGGATTGCAGTTGACCATCACGGTCTCGTACCCGGCCTTGCGCAGGGCGAACGAGGCGTGCACACAGCAGTAGTCGAACTCGATCCCCTGCCCGATTCGGTTCGGACCACTCCCCAGGATGACGACCCGGGGACGGTCACTGGGGCGGACCTCGTTCTCGTCCTCCCAGGTGCTGTAGTGGTACGGCGTCAGCGCCTCGAACTCGGCCGCGCAGGTGTCGACGGTCTTGTAGGTGGGGAACACGCCGGCGGACTCGCGAGCGCCACGCACCTCCATCTCATCGGCACCCCACAGCCACGCCAGCTGAGCGTCGCTGAAACCGAACTGCTTGGCACGCCGCCATTCGCGGCGAGTGAGCGACGGCACGATTCCTGGCTCGGGCTGCAGGTCGGCGAGCACCGCTCGCTCCTCCATGATCTGCTGCATCTGGTCGAGGAACCACGGATCGATCCACGACGCGTCGTGGACGACGTCGATGGACACACCGCGACGGAGCAGTTCGGCGACGTGGAAGATGCGGTCGGGTGTGGGAACGGCGGCGGCTGCGACGAGGTCGTCGTCGCTGCGTTCGGCCAACTGCAGCTCCGCGGGGTCGCACCCCAACCCCAAGCGACCCTGCTCGAGCGAGCGGAGACCCTTCTGCAGGCTCTCGGTGAACGTGCGCCCGATGCTCATGGCCTCACCCACGGACTGCATCTGGGTCCCCAGGATGCCCTTCGTGCCGGGCAGCTTCTCGAACGCCCACCGCGGGATCTTCGTGACGACATAGTCGATGGACGGCTCGAAGCTCGCCGGCGTCGCCCGTTCGGGGGTGGACGTGATGTCGTTCGAGATCTCGTCGAGCGTGTAGCCGACCGCCAGCTTGGCGGCGATCTTCGCGATCGGGAAGCCGGTCGCCTTCGACGCGAGGGCGGACGACCGCGACACGCGGGGGTTCATCTCGATGACGACCTGCTCGCCCGTGACGGGGTTCACGGCGAACTGGACGTTGCTGCCACCCGTCTCGACACCGACGCGACGGATGCAGGCGAATGCGGCGTCGCGCATCTCCTGGTACTCGACGTCGCTGAGCGTCTGAGCGGGGGCGACGGTGATCGAATCGCCGGTGTGCACTCCCATCGCATCGACGTTCTCGATCGAGCAGATGATCACGCACTTGTCGGCGC
>JANMFL010000515.1:0-1674 GCA_031377945.1 Acidimicrobiaceae bacterium
CTGGTGCTGGTGGTCGGCGGCTGACGGTCACGCCGGGGGCGCGGGGCGCTGCTGGGCCTCGCGCATTGCCGCGATCTCGGCTCGCAGCGAGCGCACCTCGAGCAGCAGTTCCTGCTGCACACTCTCGAGCTGCTGCAGCTCGTCCTCGGTGTCGTCGCCCTTGTTGAAGAACGAACCCTGCGACGCGGCCAGGCTGCCGATGAGGGCGACGCCGCCGAGCATCAGCAACACCGCCACGAACCTGCCGGAACCGGTGGTGGGATAGATGTCGCCGTAGCCGACCGTGGTGAACGTGACCACGGCCCACCAGAGCGCGTCGCCCATGTTCTCGTAGCCGTTCGATGCAGGTTCGACGGCCTCGACGACGATCGCGCACACCAGGATGAGCACGCCGGAGTAGATCGCCGCCTGCCCCAGACGGCGTCCGAGTTCCTTGATCTTCTTGCCCTGCGACGACACCACGAACACTCGGCCGAGGCGGGCGAGCCGGGCGAGGCCGAGGACGCGGCTGGGACCGAGGAACGGCAGGATGTACCACGGGGCGCTGAGCAGCACGATGCCCAGATCGAACCAGCCCGCACGCGTGCGCGAATAACCCCTGCGCAGCCGGATGTGCACGACGTAGTCGGCGATGAACACCAGCCACGACGTCAGGTCGAGCCACACCGCCGGATGACCGCGGTGCGCGTCGGTGAGGCTCACCGCGATGGGCAGGATGGCCGCGACGATGATCACCGGTCCCATGCGCCGGTTCCATGCCTGCAGCCGCTGTTCGTCGGCGGAGGCCGTCGCCGCCGCGGTCGTCGTGTCGCTCACGCCGCACAGCGTAAGCAGTGCATGCCGTTCAGAAGTAGATGATCTGCTCGGCCCTGGCCTCGGCGGCATCGAGGTCGTCGGTGTACGCGCCCGTGCTGAGGTACTTCCAGCCGCCGTCGCACACGATGAACACGATGGTGCCGCTGTCGATCTCTCCGGCCACCTTGATGGCTCCGGCCAGCGCCGCTCCTGACGAAATGCCGGCGAACACGCCGAGCTTCACCAACTCGCGCGTCCACTCGAGGCTTTCGCGCGGCCGCACGACGCGCTTGCGATCGAGCAGGTCGAAGCCGTACCACTGCTCGAACAACGGGGGAATGTAGCCCTCGTCCAGGTTGCGCAGGCCCTCGACGCGCTCGCCGAGCGGGGGCTCGATGGCGATGATCTTGATGTCGGGGTTCTGTTCCTTCAGGTAGCGACCGGTGCCCATGAGCGTGCCGCTGGTACCGAGACCGGCGACGAAGTGGGTGATCTCGGGACAGTCGCGGAAGATCTCGGGGCCGGTTCCCTCGTAGTGCGCCATCGGGTTGTTGTCGTTGCCGTACTGGTACAGGAAGCAGTACTCGGGGTGCTCGGCCGCGAGGGCCATCGCCCGTTTGACGGCGCCGTTGCTGCCCTCTTCGCCGGGGGTGAGGATGACCTCGGCGCCGAAGACCTCGAGCATCTGCCGACGCTCGATGGACACGCTGGTGGGCATGAGGATCTTGATCGGGTAGCCCTTCATCTGGGCGATGGCCGCGAGCGCGATACCGGTGTTCCCCGACGACGGCTCCATGATCGTCTGGCCGGGCTGCAGGCAGCCATCCTTCTCCGCCTGCTCGATCATGTGCTTGGCGATGCGGTCCTTCACCGAGCCGA
>JANMFL010000002.1:0-9091 GCA_031377945.1 Acidimicrobiaceae bacterium
CCAGGTGTCGACTTTTCGTCGGAAACCGGGACTTCTGGTCGGCGTACGTATTCGTGCCGTATTATCCCCGAACGCGGTTCGTGGATTCAGGTCGAACAGACCTCCAAAGACATTTTGCAAATCAAGATCGACAAGAGCGCCAAGGTCGTTGCGACCTGCTTCTTGCGTGCGATGGACAAAGATTTCGGCACGACTTCCGCCATCATTCGTCGGTTCTTCAAGACTGATATGGTCGCGATTGCCGGTAAGGGCGCCAAAGAAAAGGCCGTTGGCCGGATCTTGGCTGATGACGTGATCGACAAAGAGTCTGGCGAATTCCTGGCCAAGGCTTGCGAAGTTTTGTCTGAAAACAGCTTCGAAAATCTCAAGGGTCTGGGCATCGAACGCGGCGACCGGGTGAACATCTACCTCCCGATGATCCCCGAGGCCGCAGTGGCCATGCTGGCGTGCGCGCGCATCGGTGCGGCCCACAGCGTGGTGTTCGGTGGCTTCTCGGCACAGTCGCTCACCGACCGCATCAACGACGCATCGGCGAAGGTGCTCATCACGGCCGACGGCGGCTATCGGCGGGGCGAGGTGTTCCCCCTGAAGGCGGCGGCGGACGAAGCGCTCGAGGGCACGCCCACGATCGAACACGTCGTGGTCGTTCGCCGCGGCGGGAACGACGTCGAGATGATCGACGGTCGCGACCACTGGTATCACGACCTCATGGCCACCGCCGATCCGGTGTGCCCCGCAGAACCGATGCCCGCCGAGCAGTTGCTGTTCCTGCTGTACACCTCGGGCACCACCGGCAAGCCCAAGGGCATCATGCACACCTCGGGTGGCTACCTCACCCAGGTGGCCTTCACCCACAAGTACGTCTTCGATCTGCACGCCGACACCGATGTGTTCTGGTGCACCGCCGACGTCGGCTGGATCACCGGCCACAGCTACATCGTCTACGGCCCGCTCGCCAACGGAGCGACGCAGGTGATGTACGAAGGGGTTCCGAACTTCCCTGGCAACGATCGCTTCTGGCAGATCATCGAGCAGTACGGGGTGACGAAGTTCTACACCGCGCCCACCGCCATTCGCACGTTCATGAAGTGGGGCGCCGGCGAGCCGGCCAAGCACGACCTGTCGTCGCTGCAACTGCTCGGCTCGGTGGGCGAGCCCATCAACCCCGAGGCGTGGATGTGGTACCACGAGCACATCGGTGGGGGGCGCTGTCCCATCGTCGACACCTGGTGGCAGACCGAGACGGGCGGCATCATGATCAGCCCACTTCCCGGATGCACCACGACCAAGCCCGGTTCGGCGACGTTCCCGCTGCCGGGTGTCGGCGCCGAGGTCGTCGACGACGAGGCGAACCTCGTCACCCATGGCGGCGGCTATCTCACCCTCACCCAGCCGTGGCCAGGAATGCTGCGCGGCATCTGGGGCGACGAGGAGCGCTACCGCGACACGTACTGGTCGCGTTTCCCCGGCCGCTACTTCGCCGGCGACGGGGCCAAGCTCGACGAAGAGGGCTACCTGTGGCTGCTCGGCCGGGTCGACGACGTGATGAACGTGTCGGGGCACCGCATCAGCACCACCGAGGTCGAGTCGGCGCTCGTCAGCCACCCGGCCGTCGCCGAGGCGGCCGTGGTCGGCGCCAACGACGCCACCACCGGTCAGGCGATCATCGCCTACGTCATCCTCCGGGGCGGCGAGGACGTCAGCGAGATCGACCTGCGCAACCACGTCGCTCACGAGATCGGTGCGATCGCCAAGCCGAAGGCGATCTTCATCACCCCGGATCTGCCCAAGACGCGCAGCGGCAAGATCATGCGACGACTCCTGCGCGACGTCGCCGAGGGCCGGAACCTGGGCGACACGACCACGCTCGCGGATGCCAATGTGGTCAACGAACTGCAGCGTCGGGCACAGGAATCGCCCACCGAAGACTGACGGATCGTTCGCGAACACTCAAGAACGACCGCTCGGCGCCGATATCTCGGGTATGGCGATTGACGAGCAAGACGTGTTCGCGAGCGTCGCCGAGGACGCAGACACGACCGACGAGTGCGTTGCCGCGCCCACGCCGGATGCTCGCGCCGACCTGAGTCTGGACGATCTCCGCCACCGCCTGGACAGCCCGCTGTACGCCCGCGAGCCCGGCCTGGCCGCATCGGGGCAGGTGCCGGGGCTACGCGAGCTCACCTGGGACCACGTCACGAACCCCACGACGTCGCACCCGGTCGTTCCTGGCGAGTCGATCTTCGAGGGCCAGGGTGACGGCACGCCCCGCCCTGCGCCGCTGAAGCTGGACGAGTTGCTCTCCCGGCCCGCCGTGACACTGAGGCCGATCGAGCCCCTCGCCGCGCCCGTGAGCGCCGAGCACCCACTCGTCGGTTCCGGCCCGGCCACACCCCTGGCGCCTCCGGTGACCGATGCCGCGCCGGCGTACGATCCGACCGCGGTCGCGTCGACCGCGACGGCAGAGCCGTCGACCGGCTCGCCCGCCAGCCGGGTTCCGCTTCCCAGTTTCGCCGACATGCTGGCGTCGCCATCTCCGTCCGCGACCACCGACGTCGGCCGGCCCGACTCGCTCGGCGGCGCCGATGCCGCAGGCGTCGATTCGCTCATCAAGCCGATCGACGAACGTCCGCCCGTCGCTCGCGACACCGATCCGTTGGTCAGCGGTCTGGCCGAACTGATCGTCAAGTCCACCCCCAGCTCGGGGATGCCTCGTGTCGCCGATCTCCGTGAAGTCTCGCGAGGCGACACCGGCATGGTGCCGGCCGTCCCCGCGCCGCTCGACCCTCCGGTGCTCGATGCCAAGGTCGAGTTCGCCAACGTGTCCACGACGGTGCCCGTCATCCCGCCCCCGCCCGACGCCACGCCGAGCACCGAGGTCGAGATGCGCAGCAACGGTGTCGAGGCCGAGATGAATCGACTCGCCTTCCTGCCCGACCAGGACGACGAGGCGGGCGGACCGGTGGAGGTCCCCGAGATCGTCTACTCCGACGTTCGCAGCGCCGAGCCCGTCGCGGCCGCTCCGCCGATCTCGCTGAGCCAGGGCGACGTCTATCAGCCGCGTCCGAGCGTGTCGCCCGTCCGCCACAACTACAACGACCTGATGGCCGGTGCCGGTGGTGTCATCTCCCCGCAGCGCCGCCGGCGACAACGTCACCTGGTGCGCAACTTCATCACCGTGGTCGTGTTGTTGGCGATGGTCGGCGGTGGCCTGTTCGCCGTGAAGCACTTCGTGCTCGATCGCGTCGTGTGGACTGCAGACCTCGAACCCCTGGCGAAGGAGGTCGAAGCGACACGGGGGCTGGCCTTCGATCGCAACGTGGCCGTCGAAGAGCTGCCTCCGGGCGAGTACGCGACGCGCATCGTCAACTCGGTCGCGGGGTATCCCGACGCGTCGCATGCCCTCGACGAGTCGGAGCTGCGCGCGCTCGGCCTGGTCAACGGGACGTTCGACGTGACGTCCGTCGGGTTGGCGGCAATGGCCGACTCGCCGGCGTTCTACGACCAGACGGACGCAACGATCTACGTCGTCGCCGAGCTGAAGCCCGAGCTGAAACGATTCTCGATGCATCGAGCGCTCACGATGGCGCTGCTGGATCAGCAGTTCGGCTGGTCCGCTCGCATCGTCGGAGCATCGCCCGCCGTGGCCCGAGGCACGCGTGCGATGTACGAAGGCGACGCGATGGCGGTGGCGCAGCAGCTGCTCGTTGCCGATGGCGACGACACCCGGCAGACGATCAGCGAGCAGTTGTACTCGATCTACGCGCAGTACAAGATCCCGGTGAGCCCCGCACCGTTCGTGTCGGCCTCGGCGGGCCGGTTCGGTCTGGCCCTCGAGCCCTACTTCCGTACGCTGAGCGTCGAGGATCGGAACCTCGTCGAGACCAAGGCGGCCGTCACCGACGCTCGTGTCCTGAACCTGACCGCCATGTTCGACGAGCGACGCGAGGACCCGCTCGTCGGCAGCGCTCGCGGCATGCTGTTCTGGTACCACGTGCTTGCAGGTCGGGTGGCCGACGATGTGGCCTGGAGGGTCGCGTTGGCGTGGCAGGACGACGAGACCACCACCGCTGCGACCAGTGCAGCGACGTGCACCGACGCCGTCATCGAGTTCGCCGCAGCGAGCGCCGACCTCGTGAACGTGGCGTTCACGGCGTGGGCGGCCGCAGCGCCGGCAGCGTCGAACACGAAGGTCACGGTCGGCGCGGTCGATGGAGGTCGCATCCCGGTCACGGTGTCCGCGTGCGATCCGGCGAAGGTGGCCACCAACGACGGTCAGTTCAGTCTCTCGCTCGGTGGCGCACCGCTGCGCGCCGAGCAGTTCGCCGAACTGCGCACTGCCGACGCTCCACCGACCGAGATCGTCGCGGCCTGCATCGTGTACTCGAACACAGCCGACACGATCTCGGTCAAGGACGAGCGCGGGCTGGTGGATCAGGTCGGCGGTTGGCCGGCTCTCGCCAAGCACACGGTGGACCCGACAGCAGCGGCGTGCAAAGGCCCCTGACGACCTGTTCGGCCGGTGCCGTCAGTCGCGGAAGTTGTTGAACTGCAGGGGGATGCCGAGGTCGGCACCCTTCAGCAGCGCCATGACCGCCTGCAGGTCGTCGCGCTTCTTGCCGGTGACGCGCACGGTCTCGCCCTGTGTCTGGCTGCTGACGCCCTTCGGGCCCTTCTCCTTGATCATCCGGTTGATCTCGCGCGCCTTGTCGCTGCCGATCCCGACCTTGATGGTGACCACCTGGCGGACCGTGTTCTGCGTGGCGTCCTCGACCGTGCCGTAGTCCACCCCCCTCAGCGAGACGCCCCGCTTGACGAGCTTCTCCTCGACCACGACGCGGAGCGCCGTGAGGCGGTCCTCGCTGACGGTGCGCAGCGTGAGCACGAGGTCGCTCTGCTCGATGCTGGAGTCGGTGTTCTTGAAATCGAAGCGGGTGGCGATCTCGCGCTGGGCCTGATCGATCGCGTTGCGAACTTCTTGGCGATCCACTTCGGAGACGACGTCGAAACTAGGCATGTGTCCCAGCCTAATGAAGGCGGTAACGTACGAGACCGCTGATGGGTCGGTGCCCGAGTGGCCAAAGGGAGTTGACTGTAAATCAACCGGCGTCGTCCTACGTAGGTTCGAATCCTGCCCGGCCCACCATCACGATCGCCAGGTCCTCAGGGCCTGGCGATCGTCGCGTCGCCCGGCATCCACTGCCGGATGCCCAACTCACGGGGAAGTCCGAATGATCGTCATCGATGCAGAGGGATTGGCTGCCAGTCGGCCGAACCGACCGCTCTTCGCGGGTGTCTCGCTGACCATCGCCGACGGCGACCGAGTCGGCGTGGTCGGCATCAACGGCTGTGGCAAGAGCACGCTGTTGCGGATGCTCGCCCGCGAGCTCGAACCAGAGGCGGGCGAAGTCCGCTGGGGCCGAGGTGCCCGTGTGGGGTTCCTCCTGCAGCGTCCGGTGCTGCCCGATGGCAGCGTTCGCGACGCCGTGGGGGGCACCTGGCAGGGCGAGGCCATGCTCGACCGCCTCGGCATGGCCGAACTGATCGATGCCCGAACCGACGAACTGTCCGGAGGACAGGCGAAGCGGGTCGCGCTGGCCACCTTGCTGACGGGTGAGTACGAGGCGTTGATCCTCGACGAGCCCACCAACCACCTCGATCTCGACGCGATCCGGTTCCTGGAGGACTGGCTCGCGGCATACCGCGGCGGGCTGGTGCTGGTCACCCACGACCGGCACGTGCTCGACAAGGTGACCACCAAGGTGCTCGAGATCGACCGCGGTACGGCGTATCTGCACGTTCCCGAGGGCTGGCACGCCGGCTCGGGCTACGCCGCCTACCTGGCCGGTCGGGCCGAGCGAGAGGAGCGCGCCGAGGCTGCCGAGTCGGTGCGCCGCAACCTGGCGGCCAAGGAACTGGCCTGGCTGCGCCGCGGAGCGCCTGCCCGCACCGCCAAGCCGAAGGCACGCATCGCGACCGCCACGGCGCTCGTGCAGGGCAAGGCACAGGCCGCAGCACGTCAGGGCGACCTGGCGCTGACCATGGGCTCGCAGCGGCTGGGGTCCAAGGGCATCGACGTGCGCGACCTGTCGTTCTCGTGGCCCGACGGCAGCCAGGTGCTCGCCGGCATCGACATCGCGTTCGAGCCGGGCGATCGAATCGGTGTCGTCGGCCCCAATGGCGCCGGCAAGTCCACCCTGCTCGACCTGGTCGCAGATCGTTTGCAACCGTCCAGCGGGTCGGTCGAGCGTGGCGCCACGGTGAAGATCGGCTACTACGACCAACTCGGCCGCGACCTGGACCTGACCCGACGCGTGCGCGAGGCGGTCGCTGGCGACAAGGGCGAACCGTCGGTGGCGGACGTGATCCTGATGAAGCAGTTCTGGTTCGATGGCGACGCCCAGTTCGCTCCGATCGGCACCCTCAGCGGTGGTGAGCGACGGCGTCTGCAACTGCTGCTCACCCTCGTGCAGCAGCCGAACGTGCTGCTCCTCGACGAGCCGACCAACGATCTCGATCTGGACACACTGCGAGCGCTGGAGGACTTTCTCGACGACTGGCCGGGCATCGTGGTCACCGTCAGCCACGACCGCTCGTTCCTCGATCGCGTGACCGACGAGCTGTTCGCACTGGACGGTCGTGGGGGAGCAGCGTGGATCCGCGGTGGGGTGGCGGCGTGGTTGGCGCAACGCGAGGCCGCGCCGTCGAGCGCAAAGCCCGTGGCGAACGCGAAGCCGGTGGTCGTGGCCGGGCAACGTCCCAAACCGGTGTCCGGACGCAGCCCGTCGACCGTGCGGCGACAGCTGGGCCAGGCCGAGCGCGACCTGGCGGCGGCGACCGAGCGACGCGATGGCATCGTCGCCGAGTTGTCCACGGCCGTCGATCACCGTGAAATGGGCGCCATCGGTGCGCGGCTCACGGCTGCCCAGGGGGCCGTCGACGCTGCCGAGGAGCTGTGGCTGAGACTCGCCGACGAGGCAGAGACGCTGGGTCTCGAGCTCTGACCGGCCTGCAGCACGTTCAGGGGCGGGCGCGTTCAGGGGCCGGCACGTTCAGGGGATGAGGTACTGCATCAGCGCGACGTCGTGCCAGCGGCTGAACTTGCGGCCGACTTCGCGCTCGATGCCCACCAGTTCGAAGCCGAGCTTGCGGTGCAGGGCGATGGACCCTTCGCTCGTGGCGTTGATGCGTGCGAACACGGCGTGGAACCCGCTGACGGCCGCGATCGAGAGCAGTTCTGCGAGCAGGGCCGACCCGATGCCCTGTCCGTTGCGGTCCCGCCGAACGTAGATCGAGTCCTCCACGCTGGTGCGATACGCCGCTCGCTCCTTGTACGGGGACAATGCCGCGAACCCGACGACGTCGCCGTCGGGGTCGTCGGGGTCGATCGCGACGATCGCAGCGAATGCACCCGTCCGTTCGGCGAGCCAGGTCTCCTGGTCGGGCAGGCTGCGCGGGACGAGGTCGAACGTCGCGGTGGTGTGCATGACCTCGTGGTTGTAGATCGCGCGGACCTGTTCGGCATCGGTGGCGATGGCCAGGCGCAACGAGACGGAACCCACGTCGAGGAGGGTAGCGGTGGGGCCCCGCGGGAATCGCGATTCTCCTGTCCGCGCGGCCAGGTGCGTCGCTATGCTCGACAGTCGGTTTGCGGCTCTGCCGCGCACCACTGCCCTCCTAGCTCAGTCGGTAGAGCAACGCCATGGTAAGGCGTAGGTCGTCGGTTCGATTCCGACGGAGGGCTCGACCACATCGGTGTCGGTTTTTCCGCCCCGATCGGCAAGGCCCTGGCGGCGTAGCTCAGTTGGTCAGAGCATCCGGCTCATAATCGGAAGGTCACCGGTTCGAGACCGGTCGCCGCTACACAGTTCCCAGAAAACCACCACGTCACAGGAGACGGCTCCCATGAGCAAGGCGAAATTCGAGCGCAACAAGCCGCATGTGAACATCGGCACGATGGGTCACATCGACCATGGCAAGACCACTCTGACTGCGGCTATTTCCAAGACGTTGGCGGATCGTGGGTTGGCGTCGTACACGCCGTTCGATCAGATCGACAAGGCGCCGGAGGAGAAGGCTCGTGGTATCACGATCTCGATCGCGCACATCGAGTACGAGACCGCGAATCGTCACTACGCGCATGTCGACATGCCGGGTCACGCGGATTACATCAAGAACATGATCACTGGTGCGGCGCAGGTCGATGGTGCGATCCTGGTGGTGGCTGCGACGGATGGTCCGATGCCCCAGACGCGTGAGCATGTGTTGTTGGCTCGCCAGGTGGGTGTGCCGTACATCGTGGTGGCGTTGAACAAGGCTGACATGGTCGAGGATGAAGAGCTCCTCGAGTTGGTCGAGCTCGAAGTGCGTGAACTGTTGAACGAGTACGAGTTCCCTGGTGATGATGCTCCGGTGGTGCGTGTGAGCGCCCTGAAGGCGCTCGAGGGTGACGCGGCGTGGCAGGAGAAGGTCATGGAGCTGATGGAGGCCTGTGACACGGCGATCCCGGAACCGGCTCGCGAGTTGGACAAGCCGTTCTTGATGCCGATCGAGGATGTGTTCACGATCACGGGTCGTGGCACGGTGGTGACCGGCAAGGTCGAGCAGGGCATCGTGCACACGGGTGACGATCTGGAGATCGTGGGTTTGCGGACGACGCAGAAGACGGTGTGCACGGGTGTGGAGATGTTCCGCAAGTTGCTCGATCAGGGGCAGGCGGGTGACAACATCGGTGCGTTGTTGCGTGGCACGAAGAAGGAAGATGTGGAGCGTGGTCAGGTGCTGTGCAAGCCCGGCTCGATCACGCCGCACACGAACTTCGAGGGTCAGGTGTATGTGTTGTCGAAGTCCGAGGGTGGCCGTCACAAGCCGTTCTTCAACAATTATCGTCCGCAGTTCTTCTTCCGTACCACGGATGTGACCGGGACGATTCAGTTGCCCGAGGGCACCGAGATGGTCATGCCTGGCGACAACGTGGCGATCACGGTCGAGTTGGGTAAGGCTGTGGCCATGGACGAGGGTCTGCGTTTCGCCATCCGCGAGGGTGGCCGTACCGTGGGCGCCGGCCGCGTCACCAAGATCACGAAGTGAG
>JANMFL010000037.1:0-1702 GCA_031377945.1 Acidimicrobiaceae bacterium
CGTGTCGTCTGGGGTGTGGCATCGACGATCCCGTTCCTGTACATCCTGTACGTGCTGTTCGTCGAACTCGGTCGATCGCTCGGCCGGCAGAGCGCCGCGGTGCGCCGGCTCGTCGACGGACTTCGCTACATCGTCCTGGTCACGTGGAGCATCTACCCCCTGGCGTACATCGCCCCCTCGGTGATCGACAACGCGGCGACGGCGGAAGTGACGCGTCAAGTCGGCTACGCCGTGGGTGACGTGCTCGCAAAGCCGCTGTTCGGGTTGCTGGTGCTGGCGATCGCACTCGCCAAGTCTCGCGAGGATGGCTACGCCCCTGCGATGGACGACCATGACGCCGACCCTGCCGACGAGTCGCTCGACCCCGCGAATTCCTGACGCACCCGGTGCGGCTCGGCCCAGGCCGGGCCGCACCGCTGTGTTTCCTCCCCACCTCCCCATCGATCACCAGGACCTTGCCATGACATCCACTGCACCCTCCGTCTCACCGCTCGACGCGCCACCGACCCAGTTCGCCGATCAGCCGTTCTACACCGAGACGATCGAGCTGTTGCGGTGCGTCCGCGATCACGACTTCACGGCGCTGGCGACACTGTGCGACGACGACTTCGGCATCGTTGATGTCGACCCGACCGGCGCGGCCCGAGTCGTCCGCGACCGCACGGGCTGGGAAGCCTGGTTCCGCGAACTGTTCGCGACGCTCGACGCTCTTGCAGCCGCCACCGACTCCGAGGTCCTCGACTACCGAGCCATCGCCCACGACACGATGGGCTTCTCGGTCCTCGAGTTCCGCCAGTACCTGACCATCGGCGAGCACACAGCTCTTTTCGACTGCGTGACGACCATCGTCTGGAAGCACACTCCCGACGGCTGGCGCGAGGCTCGGTGGCACGGTTCGGTCGTGTCATCCACTGTGCCTCCTGGGATGCTCCCCGACGCACCGGCCTGATGAGTCAGCGTGGGGGTGTCCGGGTGGTGCCGTCGAGTGTCGTGTACCAGTGTCCTCCTCTGCCATCGATCACGCCTGTCGACAACACCGCCGGGTCTTGATCGTCGGCGCCCGGTCCGGTCGGCTTGACACTCGCCAACTTCCTGGGCAGAGCCGGGCGTAGCGAACGAGGGCGATGTCCGGAGGCCCTCGACAGGCACGACTGGTGGCGATTTCATGGGGCCTTGGCGATGGCTCGGACTGGTCACGATCTGAGACTTCGAGCCGTCGAGGAGCTTCCGCACGCGATGATGCCCTCTCCGGCGGAATGGAGAGGACATCATCTTTTCAACGGCCCGGGGACGATGTGGGATCCCACAATTTTTGGTGCCCGCACACCGTGTGCGAAATCGGATTCCAAATCACCGGACGTTGATCGTCGACTGGTGGTGCGGGGCCTTGCGAGCCCCACACCACCAGCACAGACTTGCTATGGAGCCAATTAGGTGACCGTCAAGGTATAGGTGGCTGTTGATGTCGCCGTGCCGCTGGTCAAGGTGTAGGTGACCGTATAGGTCCCTCTCCTTGCTGCCGCTCGCAAGGCAGCAGTGGCTGCGGGAGTTGACAGTGTCCAAACCACCTGATTCGTGCCAGTCACGGAAGCAACTGCTGTGGCGCCGCCATTGGTAAAGGTGGAGCTGTTGATGGTCACCGTCCCAGTATTGGGTGGTGCATCATTTGCACGAACATTGAAGGTGACGTTCGCTGGAAGGG
>JANMFL010000042.1:0-8670 GCA_031377945.1 Acidimicrobiaceae bacterium
CACCGCGCTACGACATGGTGAACCGGATCATGACGTTCCGTCTCGACGTGCGTTGGCGCAGGAAGGCCGTCCGCCTGCTCGCGCTGCCCGAGGGCAGCACGGTCATCGATCTGGCCTCCGGCACGGGCGATCTGTGCATCGACCTGCAGAAGGCCGGTGCGGCGCCGATCTCGTTCGACCTCAGCTACGGCATGCTCGCCAACGACCGCAGCGGCAGTCCCCGGGTGCAGGCCGACATCCTTCGTCTGCCGCTACCCGACGGCTCGGTCGACGGTGCCACGTGTGGCTTCGCGCTCCGCAACCTGCTCGAGCTCCCGGCCTTCTTCGCCGAACTCGCCCGAGTCGTGCGCCCTGGCGGTCGCATCGCTCTGCTCGACGTGGGCATCCCGCACAACAAGGTCGTTCGGTGGGGCAACAACATCTACTTCGGCAAGGTCGTGCCGAAGATCGGCGGCATGCTCAGCGACGGCCCCGCCTACCGTTACCTGCCGAAGAGCGTCGCCTATCTGCCGCCACGCGAGCAGATGGTGCAGATGCTGCGCGACGCGGGCTTCGCCGACGCCGAGCACCACCAGCTCTCCGGTGGTCTGACGCAGTTGATGGTCGGCACTCGCCGCTGACATGCGCGCCCACACCCGACCGCTGCTCGACGACCTCGACCTGAACGACGTCGCTCGCGGCGACGGGTATCTGTTCGTGCGCGACGGAGTGGGCATCGCTGGCCGCGGCGTCGCGGCGCGGGTGGCACTCGCCGACGCGGCCGAGGTACTGGCCGGCATCGAGCACACCGACGACGTCGGCGGGGTGCGGCCACTCGCCATCGGCGTCGTGCCGTTCGAGCCCGGCACCCCCTGCGAACTCGTCGTGCCGGCGGTGACCGTCGGCAAGGCAGCCGATGGCCGACGGTGGGTGACCGTCATCGACGACGCGCCGCTGGACCTCGTCGGCGGCCCCCGGCCCGTCCCCCGAGCGCAGGACTTCACGGTGCGTCCGCTCACGCCGGTCGACCGCTACCTCGCCGCGGTCACGACAGCGCGCGATGCGGTCCGCGCGGGAGCGCTCACGAAAGCGGTCATCGCTCGCGAGGTGTTGGTCTCGAGCCCCGAGCCGATCGACGTGCACGCTGTGCTGTTGCGACTGAAGGCGATGTTCGGTCGCAGCCACCGCTACTCGGTCGACGGCTTCATCGGGGCGTCGCCCGAACTGCTCGTCGCGGTGCACGGCAACGACGTACGGTCCCACCCGCTGGCGGGCACCGCACCACGCACCGGCGACCCCGACACCGATCGACGCGCCGCCGAGGAACTGTTGGCCAGCGAGAAGAACCAGATCGAGCACCGCGTGGTCATCGACATGATCCACGACACGCTGCTCCCCTGGTGCAGCTACCTCGACTGGGAGCCCGAGCCCAGCATCGTGACGGTCGCGAACGTGCAGCATCTCGGCACGGCGATGGAGGGGCATCTCAGCGACCCCCGGCCGAACGTGCTCGAGCTGGTCACCGCGCTGTCGCCGACGCCCGCCCTCGGCGGGTTCCCGCGCACGGACGCGCTGGAGCTGATCGCGCAGACCGAAGGGTTCACGCGTGGCCGCTACGGGGGCGCGGTCGGCTGGGTCGACGCCGCCGGTGACGGCACCTGGGCCGTGGCCATCCGGTGCGCCGAACTGAGCGCCGACGGTTGCTCGGCGCGCCTGGTCGCCGGTGGCGGCATCGTTGCCGACAGCGAGCCGCTCGGCGAACTCGCCGAGACGCAGGCCAAGTTGCAGGCGATGCTGAGCGCCATCGTGCGCCCCTGACCGTTCAAGGCTTCCGGGGTCAAGGCTTCCGGGGCTCCGGCGTCCGGGGCTCCAGGTTTCACCGAGAAAACGCCGTTCCGGACTGGAAACGCAGCCGTCCACGATGCATTCTTCGCGGATGACCAAAGGGGACCGCTCCAGCCATCTGCGCGGGTCCAACCTCGACGTCCGCTTCGAGGCGCTGGTGGCCGATGAGTTCGGCCCGCTCGAGGTGCGTCGCATGGTGGCGAGCACCGCGCCGCGGCGCCCTCGCCCGAACGACCCAGCAACCCCCGTGGCCTGGGCCGCAGCCGCCGCGAACCGGGTCGCCGTGGGCGCCCGACCAGGTGCCGTGGTCGCCTCGATGGGTGATCTCGGTGTGTTCTGCGCGGCACTCGGCTCGATGGCCCTGCTGGCCACCGCTCCCGCCGACGTGCGTGCGGCGTCGCAACGCGCGCTTCCGACCTGGAGCCCAGATGGCTGGCTCGGCGACGACCTCGCCTTCATGCATCCGACCGACCTCCCACGGGTGCGAGAACGGCTCGAGCACGCCGACACCGCCGCCCTTCGCTCCTGGACGGTGGCGCTGCTGCCCATGGTGGTCGACGTGTTCGCCCGCCAGGCGCCGAGCTGGTGGCGGATCCGCAGGCCGCGCTTCGCCAGCATGGTGCTGTGGCGGCTCGCCGTTCCCGAGTACTGACCGGCTGACCGGCCGACCGGGATCAGCCGGGCTGGAGCGCGTCGAGTGCTTCGCTCACCGCTGCATTCAGGGCGTCGTGGTCCGCCACGTTTCGGTCGCGGTTGCTCTCGACACGGACCACCGTGGCCTCCCGGTCGGTGACCGCGGCCAGCAGGTCGTCGATCGAGTCGACGGTACGCGCCCCCAGCCCGTGGGCACGGGCGACCGCCACCAGGTCGGTGCCGTGGGGCGTGCCGAACAGTTGTTCGAACCGCTCGGTCGTGAGCGACGCGCGCTGCGGCAGGAACGAGAAGATCCCGCCGCCGTCGTTGTCGACCACGACGATGGTGAGCGGTAACTGTCGGGCGGCGAGACCGGTGAGCGACGACTGGTCGTGGCAGAACGCAACGTCACCCAGGAGCAACACGGTGGGTTCGTCGGATGCGATGGCCACCCCGATCGCCGTCGCAACCACGCCGTCGATGCCGTTCGCTCCCCGGTTGGAGTGGACCGTCGTGGTGGACGCCGCGCCGAACCATTCGACGTCGCGCACGGGCATGGACGACGACAACACGAGCCGACCGGCAACACCGGCCAGGGCTCGGGCGACGGCCGGCTCGCTGCTCGCACCCACGACCCCTCGGTGCAACGCACCGGCGATCGCGGACTGCGCCGCCGCCTCGGCAGAGCGCCAGCTGGCGAGCCATGCGTCGTCGCGAACACCTTCGACGAGCGGCTCCACGGCTTCGCAGACCGTGCTGACCTCGCCATAGACGCGCTCGGTGACGATGCCCAGCGGGTCGATGGTTCGACCCTGCGCGTGCACCTGCACGTGCACTGCGCCGGACGCCTGCAACCACTGGCCGAGCACCTTCGACGCGGGCGGCTCACCCAGGTGCAGGACGACATCGGGCGTGTGGGAGACAGCGAAGGCCGCGTGCCGCACGATGGGATCGAACGCGCACACGGCGTTCGACAGATGCCGACAGCCGGAGCGGGGGTCGGCCAGCACCGGCCAGCCGAGCATCTCGGCCAGCGAGGCGACCGCGTCGGCGTCGTCGACACCGCGGCCGGCCACGATGACACCCCGAGGATGGCGGATCATGTCGGCCAGCTCTTCCATCGACAAACGGGTCATGAACCACACCGCGTCGTCGAAGGGATCGCCGGCCTCGTCGGTGACGGGCGGGAGTTCGCCGACGGCACCCACGAGCGGCTCGCGGAACGGCAGGTTCAGGTGCACCGGACCACCGTCGATGCCGGCGGCGGCGAGCCACGCGTCGGTGGCGATGTCACGCCACACGTGCGCACCGTCGGCCTCGGGAACGTCGACCTGCACGAAGAGGCGCACGACGTCGCCGTACAGCTCGACCTGATCGATGGTCTGTGGTGCACCGATGCCCTGCAGTTCGGGCGGACGGTCCGCAGTGAGCACCAGCATGGGCACACCCGACAGGTCGGCTTCGATGGCCGCGGCGTGGAAGTGCGCCGCCGCGGTCCCGCTGGTGCACAGCAGCGCAGCCGGCGTCGCCGAGGCGAGACCGATGCCCAACGCCATGAACGACGCAGTGCGCTCGTCGTGCGCCATGTGGACCTGCAGGTCGTCGCGGGCCGCCAGGGCGAGCGCCATGGGAGTGCTCCGCGAGCCGGGCGACACGACCGCATGACGCATTCCCATGGCGATCCATTGATCGACCAGGGTCGCGCAAAAGGTCACCTGAACGTCGGCCGGCGTCATGGGGTCAACGATACGGGCGTATCCTCCACCCCGTGGTACCGACCGTGAGTGTGGAGATCTGGTCCGACGTCGTCTGCCCCTGGTGCTACATCGGGAAACGGCGATTCGAGAAGGCCATCGTGCAGTTGGAGGGTGAGGCGCAGATCGAGGTCGTGTATCGCGCCTACCAACTCGACCCGACCGCGTCGCCCGGAACGGCCACGCCGGTCGTCGAGGCCTATGCGAAGAAGTTCGGTGGCCCCGAGCGCGCCGAGCAGATCCTCGAACAGCTCACCACGGTCGCTGCGGCGGAGGGCCTCGACTTCCACATGGACCGGGCATTGCGCGCGAACACGCTGCTCGCCCACCGGCTGTTGTGGCTCGCCGAGGGCACTGGCCACCAGGGCGCGCTCAAGGAGCGGTTGCTGCAGGCGTACTTCGTCGACGGTCTGAACATCGGCGACCCCGACGTGCTGGCCGACTGCGCCGCGGAGATCGGCATGCCTCGTGCCGGGGTGCGCTCGTTCCTCGACAGCGACGACGGCGTGGCCGAGGTGCAGCAGCAACTGCAGTTCGCCGCGCAGGCCGAGATCACAGCGGTCCCCACCTACGTCATCGACGGGCGTTGGTCGGTGCCCGGCGCACAGGAGCCCGACACGTTCGTGAGCGTCATCCGTCGTCTGCTCGCGAAACGGGAGGACTGAGCCATGACCGACTGGCGGCCGCTGGCCGGACGACTGGCCGCGGAGGTCGCCGGCCCCGACGACGGGCCGCGCATGGTGTTCCTGCACGGCTTCACCCAGACCGCCAACTCGTGGAAGCCCATCGCCGAGCATTTCGTCGAGGCCGGCCACGAGTGCATGGTGATCGACCTTCCAGGTCATGCGGGGTCGACGAACGTTCGCGCCGACCTCCGACGCGCAGCCGACATGATCGCCGCCATCGGTGGCCCGGCGACGTACGTCGGCTACAGCCTCGGCGGCCGAGCTGCACTTCACGTGGCCCTGCTGTACCCGCACGTCACGCAACGCCTGGCGCTGATCGGCACCAACCCGGGCATCGACGGCGACGACGAGCGTGCCCGCCGCCGTGAGGGCGACGACGAACTCATCGAACGGATGGAGACGATCGGCCTCGAGGCGTTCCTCCAGGAATGGGCCGCCCTTCCGCTGTTCGGCGGGCGCGCCCTCGGCCCGCTCGAGATGCAGGATCGGTTGCGCAACACGGTCGAAGGATTGTCGAGCAGCCTGCGCCTCGCGGGCACCGGCGCACAGGGCTCGATGTGGCCGCGCCTGCGCGAACTCAACATGCCGGTGCTCGCCATGGCCGGCGAGCGCGACACGAAGTTCACCGCCATCGCCCGCCAGATCGCCGAGACCGTGCCCCGGGGCGCCTTCGCGGCCGTCGCCGATGCGGCGCACGCCGCGCACCTCGAGCATCCTCAGGCCGTGGTCGCCGGGCTGGTCACCCTCCTGGCCCGCCCTGCACCCATCGGCTTCTGACCGCCGCGTTCACCAGGAACTTAAGTTCGCGGTTCGTTCGCGAGGGCGCTCGAGTTCGTGCCGCGTTCCGTGCGGTTCGGTCACTTGTTGACGAGGTTGAACAGGAAGATCGCGCCGAACACGCCGCCGACGATCCCGAGGACGATGCCGGCCGTGGCCATCCCTCGATTGCCGTACACCCCGAACGACCGGTCGATCTCGGCGCGCGCCTGGATGCCCAGCACGAGCGCCAGCGCCGACAGCACCAGCGGGATGCAGAACAACCCGACGATCCCCAGGATCATCGACGTGATCGCCTTCTTGTGCGGCTGCGGCCGGCCACCCGGCACGCCGTACGGCATGTAGCCCGGCGGGGGCGCGATCGGCGGGGGCGGGACATCGCTCATGGCGTCGGACGATATCCGGTCGCCTCAGGCCGACACGGCGATGCCGATCGCGGTGAGCAACCCAGTGACCAGTTGCACCTTGCCGGTCGCGCCGAGCACGGGGATGAGATCGCGACCCGCCGACCCCATGCGGATGGCCTTCACCGCCGGCGCAGCGACCACGACCCCGACGAGGCCGATGGCGGCCCACGGCCGATGGACCGCGGCGATGACGACCACCAGAGCGAAGGCCACGCCGAGCAGGAAGACGTAGAACGAGCGGGTGCGCGCATCGCCGAGACGAACTGCCATGGTCAACTTGCCGACCTCGCGATCCGTCGGAATGTCGCGAAGGTTGTTCACCACCAGCAGCGCGCAGGCGAGGCATCCGGCGACACATCCGGCGAGCCAGGCGACCGCGTTGACGCGCTCTGCCACCACGTAGGTGCTGCCGGCCGTGGCCACCAGCCCGAAGAAAACGAACACGAACACCTCGCCGAGACCCAGGTATCCGTACGGCTTCGGACCGCCGGTGTAGCACCATCCGGCCAGGATGGCAGCGGCGCCGACGGCGACGAGCCACCACGACGTGACGGCCGCCAGCACCAGCCCGGCAACCGCAGCCACACCGAACGCTGCGAAGGCGGCCAGCTTCACGGACTTCGCCGATGCGAGTCCGCCGGCCACCAGCCGCGTCGGCCCCACACGCACCTCGTCGGTGCCGCGCACGCCGTCGCTGTAGTCGTTGGCGTAGTTCACCCCCACCTGCAGGGCGAGCGACACCACGAGCGCCAGTCCGGCACGCCACCACTCCGACAGCGGCTCGCCGACGGCCGAGGCCGCGCCGAGGGCGACCGGCACCACCGCCGCAGGGAGGGTTCGAGGACGTGCACCGATCAGCCAACGATTCATCACCGCCATTGTTGCGGAATAGGGTCGGTTCCGTGCCACATCTCGTCGCGGTCGATCTACCAGGTGGTGCGGCGTTCGTCGAGGTGCTGCGCCGCGAGTGGGACCAGGGCAACGCGGTGCTCCCCATCGACCGCCGCCTGCCCGCGCCGGCGCGGACCGCGCTGCTCGCCGCGATGGCCCCCGACCGGCTGGTCGACGAGCAGGGCAGCCACACGCTCGACGGTCGTGGTGTGGAGGAGGGTGATGCACTGGTCATCGCCACCAGCGGATCGACGGGCACCCCGAAGGGTGTCGTCCTCACTCATGCTGCGGTGGCGGCCTCGGCGCACGCCACGTCGCACCACCTCGGTATCCACCGCACCGACACGTGGCTGGCATGCCTTCCGATGGCACACATCGGCGGGCTCTCCGTCGTCACCAGGGCGCTCATCACCGAGACACCCCTCGTGGTGCACGACGGCTTCGACGCCCGCGCCGTCGAACGAGCGGCTCGCGAGGGTGCGACGGCGGTGTCGCTGGTCGCCACTGCGCTGCGCCGCATCGACGCGTCACTGTTCCGCGTCATCGTCCTCGGCGGTGCTCGTCCACCCGCCGACCGGCCGGCCCACGCAGCCACCACGTACGGCATGACCGAGACCGGCAGTGGCGTCGTGTACGACGGACGACCGCTCGCCGACGTCGACGTGCGCATCGAGGACGACGGCGAGATCCTGCTCCGCGGGCCGATGCTGCTGCGCAGCTACCGCGATGGATCGACGCCACTCGATCGCGATGGCTGGCTGCACACCGGCGACCTGGGTCGGTGGTTGCCCGACGGCCGCCTGCATGTCGAAGGCCGCCGCGGCGACCTGATCATCACGGGCGGCGAGAACGTGTGGCCCGAGGCCGTCGAAGCCGTCCTGCAACGCGATCGGACGATCGCCGACGTCGCCATCGCCGGCGTTGCCGACCCCGAGTGGGGCCAGCGCATCGTGGCCTGGGTGGTGCCGGCGGACCCGTCGGCGCCACCGACGCTCGACGACGTACGGGCCGCCGTGACCGAGCAGCTCCCCGCGTTCTGCGCCCCGAAGGAGCTCCACCTCGTGCTCGCACTCCCCCGAACAGCGCTCGGAAAGGTGCAGCGACACGTCCTGCAGGCATCCCGAATGGATGCGGGCGACGCCCACTAACGTCGCCCCCATGCAGCGCCGTGCCCTTGTCACCGGAGCGGCCTCCGGGATCGGACGCGCCATCACCGAACGTTTCGTCGCCGACGGCTGGTACGTGCTCGCCGCCGACATCGACGACCTCGCGCTGGCCCGGCTGGTCGATGAACTGGGCGAAGCAGTCGACACCGTTCACTGCGACGTCACCTCCGAGGACGCCGTGGCGGCGATGTGCGATCGGGCTGCGGAACTGGGCGGGTTGCACGCCGCCGTCGCGAACGCCGGCCGCGGCGCGTTCTCGGCCATCGTCGACCATCCGCTCGACGAGTGGAAGGCCATTCTCGACCTCTGCGTGACAGGAGTGTTCCTCACCATCAAGCACGCCGCCCGCGTCATGCACGACGGCGGCAGCATCATCACCATCGCGTCGCTCAACAGCACGCAACCCTCGGCCGGGATGAGTGCCTATTGCACCGCCAAAGCCGGGGTGGTGATGCTCACCAAGGTCGCCGCGATGGAGCTCGGTGGTCGCGGCATCCGCGTCAACGCCATCGCCCCTGGCCTGATCGAGACG
>JANMFL010000078.1:0-17182 GCA_031377945.1 Acidimicrobiaceae bacterium
GAAGGCCGGAGCCTGCCCGAACAGGGCGCTGTAGCTCGATCCGCCGGCCAACTGCACCCAGTTGAACACCTGGAACAGGGCGCCGAGCAGATCCGTACGCAGGCCCGGCACGAGCGTGAACGCTCCCAGCCAGCGGGCGACGACCACCGCGGACAACACGACCATGCTCGCCGGCAACAGCCGACGGGCGCGGCGGCCGTAGAAGCGGCGGAACGACACCGAACCACATGCGTCGGCCTCGCGCAGCAGCAGCGACGTGATCAGATAGCCGCTGAGCGTGAAGAACACCGAGACACCGAGATAGCCGCCCGGCATCCACGACAGGCCCAGGTGGAACAGCACCACCAACGTGACGGCGACGGCCCGGACGCCGTCGAGCGCAGGCTGATAGGTGGCCGCGCCGGCGCCGTCGCTCATGGCGCGATCACCTCGGCCACCTTCGAACCACGCCACGACGCCCACCAACCTCCGACGGCGATCGCGCTGAAGACGACGATCGACGGCTCGGCGGTCGACCGGATCCGATGGGCGCCATAGAACAGCACGGTCGTGGCCAGAGCGACGAACACGGGCAGCAACAGCAGCCACCGGTCGCGACGGCGCAGTTGTCGCGCGCCGAACACCGACGCGCCGAACACCGATGCGATCGACAATGCCCAGAAGCAGCCGATGCCCGCCAACACCGCCCAACGTGGCCGCTCCTCACCCACGTCCTGGGCGATGAGTTGGTCGACCCCGTACAGGTCCAGCGAGCGACCGACACGCGCCGCGACCACCTTCGGCCAGTCCGTGACGTGGTCCAGCGCGTAGTGCACACCGAGGCTGCGTTGGCGTGCTGAACGCACACTCGGCTCCTCCTCCAACGAGTAGTCGGGGTCGCCGACGACGCAGTCCACCACCCACCCGCCCAGGATCGGTCCCGAGTACACGGCAGGACAGTTCGCGCCGAGCAGCGTCGTACCGTCGTTGGTGGTCAGCAGCACCGGCCGTTCGAATCGAGCGACGTTGAACACCACCCACGGGCTGACGACGGCGACCGCGGTGACGAGCCCCAGCACTGCCGACTGCCAGTGCAGATCCGCCCGGCGTCGCGCCAACACCATCCAGCCGAGCAGCAACGGCACGAAGAGGGCCAGTTCACTCCGCGCCAACACCGCGAGGCCGAGCAGCACGCCGAGCCCCACCATGCTGCGACGGAAGTGGGCCGGGTCGTCGCGTTGCACCGCGCGCCATGCCGTCCACAAACAGAGTGCGACGAGCAGCGTGCTGATGCTCTCGCTCATCACCAGGCCGTCGTTCATCCACAGGTTCGGGTACAGCGCTGCGATCAGCGCGGCCGCGATCCCCGCCGTGCGGCCGGCCAACTCGTCGACGAATCGGCCCAGGACCCACACCAGCGCGAGCCCCGCGGCAAGGGTCACCAGCCGCTGCGTGGTCTGATACGAGTCGCCGTAGCTGAACGGCCACATGAGCAACGAGGTGAGGGGCCCGTGCTCCGCTCCCGGCTGGTCGGCCAGAATCTCACGGAACCAGACGCCGCGCGTGAGCTGCCGCGCCTGGCCGCTGTAGTACCACGAGTCGTTCAGCAGCAGATCGTCGCCGATCTTCGTCGCCCAATAACCGATCCGGACGACGGCCGCGACGACCATGCATGCCCACAGTGCGCGACGCGACGAAACGGACGAAGTGGCAGCCATGGTCGCTCGCACAGTACTCGTCTGGACCCGCCCATCGAGTGGCGCGGACGCGGCATTCGGCCGCCCACGCGCTCGGGGATAGCATCCACGCCCGTGACCGACGCCCGAGTGCCACCCACCGCGCGCCGCTGCCTGTCGGTGGTGGTTCCCTGCTACAACGAGGAAGCCACCATCCTGGAACTCCTCGACCGAGTGCTGGCGTCCCCTTGGGTGCACGAGGTCGTGGTCGTGGACGACGGCAGCACCGACCGCAGCCGAGCGCTGCTCGCACAGATCGACGATCCGATGGTGCGGGTGCAGCTCCAACCGCGCAACATGGGCAAGGGCGCCGCGCTGCGCACTGGATTCTCGCTCGTCACCGGCGACTACGCAGTGGTCCAGGACGCCGACCTCGAATACAACCCCGACGAGTACGTGTTGCTCCTCGGTCCGCTCGAACGCGGCATCGCCGACGTCGTCTACGGCTCTCGCTTCCAGGGCGGACAGGCCCACCGGGTGCTGTACTTCTGGCACACCGTCGGCAACCGGTTCCTGACCCTCGCCTCGAACATGACGACCGACCTGAACCTCACCGACATGGAGACCTGTTACAAGGCCTTTCGTCGAGAGATCATTCAGAGCATCCCCATCGAGGAGGACCGGTTCGGCTTCGAGCCCGAGGTGACGGCGAAGGTCGCGGCGCTGCGGTGCCGGATCTACGAGGTCGGCATCTCGTACGACGGACGCACCTACGCCGAAGGGAAGAAGATCGGCTGGCGCGATGGTGTGCGCGCCGTCGTCTGCATCGTGCGCTACAGCCCGCTGGGCCGGCGTCTCCGCGGCGCCCAGTGAGCACTGCGCCGCCGCCGCAGTACGTTCCAGCGCTCGACGGCGTACGCGCCTTCGCCGTGCTGGCGGTCGTGCTGTATCACGCCGAAGCGGTGTCCAGCGGCCGCTCCGTGTTCGGAGGCGGTTTCCTCGGTGTGTCGGTGTTCTTCACCCTGTCCGGCTTCCTCATCGGTTCGCAATTGCTGCGCGAGCACGAGCGAGCCGGTCACATCGACTTCGGTGGCTTCGTCCGCCGGCGCGTCGCCCGCCTGGCCCCTGCCGCGCTGGCGAGCATCGCACTCGTCGTCGTCGTGTCGCGCACCGGCGCCGCTGCATGGGGGGTTCCGGGCGGATTCGCGCCGGCCGACGCCGCCGCAGCGGTCTGGAACGTCACCAATTGGCACCTGATCGCGCTCCCCGACGCCCCGGTGTTCCGGCTGTTCCATCCGCTCACGCACTTCTGGTCGCTCGCGGTCGAGGCGCAGCTGTATCTGCTGCTCGCATTGGCGTGCTGGGCGGTCGGTCGGCGGCCGCTCCGCCGCGCGTTGCTGGTTGGTACCGGCGTCGGATGGGTCGCATCGGCCGTGGTGGCGGTGTTGCTGCACGGCTCGCTGCGGCGGGAGGAGTTCGGCACCGACATCCGCCTCGCCGAGTTCGCCGCCGGAGTGCTGTTCGCCGTGGCGACCCCGACGATCCGGCGGCTCGTGGCCGGTCGGCGATCGCTGCTCGACCTGATCGGCCTCGGCGCCTCCGCCGCATTCGTGCTCCTCGTCGCCAACGCAGCGCGCGACGCCGCCTGGTTGGCGTCCGGCGGCTATGCCCTCCTGTCGCTGCTCTGGCTGGCGTGGCTTCTCGCAGCGTTGGAGGGCAACCTCGCTCCCCGTCTGCTCGCACTCCGGCCGCTGGCTTGGCTGGGCATCATCAGCTACTCGCTGTACCTCGTGCACTGGCCGATCGTGCTGATGTTGAAGGACGACAGGTTGGGCACGGGGCGCTGGGCCGGTATCGCCGTCAGAGTCGGTGTCTCACTGCTCGCCGGCGCCGCCCTCCACGTGGCGGTCGAGCGGCCGCTGCGGCGCATCGTCGCCACTCGACCCACACGCCAGGTGTTCACCGGGTGGGCCACCGCCGCGATGGCGGTCACCCTGCTCGGTGTCGTGCTGCTGCAAGGGTGACGATCACCGCAACGGGGCGATGAACACCGCCGCCGGTTGCCCGATGACGAGCATGCGGGCCATCGCTGTCTGGACCGCCGACGGAAGACGAGGATCGAGCGAGGCGCCGAACAGGTTGGTGTCCACCAGCGGCACGACGTCGTCGAGCCCGGCTGCAGCGAGACCGTCGAGCACCTGCTGATGCAGCACCTCGTACTCGGCCACCTCGTCGGCGGTGCGCAGGTCGACGTAGGCCACCTCCACCACCCCGGGCTTCGCTCGCCACTCCTCGATGTAGCTGCCGGTCGAGAGATGGATCTCGGCGTCGGCGACGGCGCGGTCGACCACCCGTTGCGGTGTGACCGGCACACGGAACGTCGGATCGACACCCACGCGCAGGCCGAACCGCTCGAGCTCGTTCACCAGCCCGTAGCCCTGCGAACCGAAGAAGTACGCATCGCTCCACGACACCACGTACAGCCCGTCGACACCGACCGCAGCGCCGTTCGCCGAGCGAACCGCCTGCAAGGTGGACGGCAGTAGCGCACCGAGCGGATCCGACAGACGGGGCTCGGGCACCTGGGCGTCGGCCGCCGCGATCATCAGCGACCCGAAGCTGAACACCGCCAACGCCGCACCCGCCGCTGCCGACCCGAGCAACAACGGACGTCTCGACTCGTCGCCCCGCCATCGCCGAATGGCGACGACGTACGTCGCTGCGGACACGATCGCCATCGCCACCGTCACGCTCCACGCCCAGAGCGTGAGGTAGTACCAGACCTTGCCGAAGATGCGGACCATCGACATCGCCTCGAGGGCCACGGTCGCCGCCAACGTGGCATGCAGCCACAGCAGCGCTCGGTGCCGCATCCGCCACGCCACAGCCAGTGCGCCCAGCCAGACGAGCAGCATCACCACACCCGGAACCACCGAGCGCTCGGCCTGGTACGCGGCGTCCACGAATCCGCCCGAGCCGCCACCCCCGAAGACCGCATGCCACACGTCGAGATGACGCAAGAGGACCTTCAACCCCTCGGTGGCACCGATGGGTTCCTCGGGAGGGTTCATGAAGTGCTGCTGCAGCATGCGGATGTTGCCGGGGTCGCGCACGAGCTGGTCGATCAGGGGCGGCAGCCACAGCACGAAGCCCACGCCCACGGACCACACCAGCGAACCGAGTGCTCGGTCGTTGCCGCGGCGCCAGCGCACCACCGTCAGCACTGCTCCCACGCCGAACAACCCGAGACAGAGCAGCAGATAGGGCACGTGGGTCTGGGCGCACAACGTGCCGGCCACGACCAGGGGGATGAGCATGCGATGGTCACCCTCGAACACCATCCACGCCGCGAGCACCACCACGGTCCATGCGACGAGCGGCAGATACGGATTCCACGGCTGCGACAACACGCCGATGCCGTAACCGCGCATCGCCACGAGCAACCACACGCTGACCGCCCCGGCGATCCACAGGCCGCCGCGCCGGAACCCGAGCGCCACGGCAGCGCCGACCGCGGCCACGTTCACCAAAATCGAACCGACGAGCATGGACCATGCGCTGGCACCGAGCAGCCGATAGCCGATCGCCACCAGGTAGAAGCTCATCGGCCCGGGGTGACTGCCCTGCTCGGGAAACCGCCCGATCCGGCCCGGCAGGCCGATCAGTGGGGTGTGTCCACCGCCCACATCGCGCACCCGGAACTCGGTCATCGCCAGGTCGAGCACCGGGGAGTAGTGCCGGCTGCGCAGCACGACCGCGGCGACCAACAGCGGCAGGCCGACGACCGCTGCTGCCAACAGGCCGACCTGCCAGGACCGCCAGGCGGCAACCCGCTGCACGCCGCGGGGCTCGTCGGTCACGACGGCTGCCGGCGGAACACGTCGCGTACGCCCCACCGGGTGACCAGCAGCATCGACTCCACGACGATGCGGCCCGACATCTTGGAGACGCCCTTCTCGCGGTCGCGGAACATGATGGGCGTCTCGACGATCGTTGCGCCGCTGCGCGCCAGTCGGCGCACGAGTTCGGTGAGGAACGCGTAGCCCTCCGCCGTCGTCTGGCCAGGGTCGGCGGCCTGCAGCGCAGAGACCCGGTAGGCCCGGAAGCCACTGGTGCAGTCGCGCACCTTCATCCGCAACACGAAACCGGTGTACCGGTTGCCCCAACGCGACAGCAAACGGCGGTGGGCGGGCCAGTCCACCGTGCCACCGCCCTCGACGTACCGCGAGCCGATCACGGCATCGGCGCCACCCTGCACCAAGCCGACCATCGTCGGGATCACCGTCGGGTCGTGCGAGAAGTCGCTGTCCATCGACACGATGATCTCGTACCCCTCGTCGAACGCCACCTGAAATCCGTGTCGATACGCAGCACCGAGTCCGGCCTTGCCGGCGCGATGCAGCACCTTCACGCCGCCGAGTTCGGCGGCAGCGGCCTCGGCCAACGCGCCGGTGCCATCAGGGCTGTTGTCGTCGACGACGAGGACGTCGGCATCGGGCGCGGCACCGCGAACAGCCCGAAGGAAGTCGGCGATGTTGTCGGCTTCGTTGTAGGTGGGAACCACGACCAAGGTGCGCACGGGCCGAGAGGCTAGCCGCTCGCTACGCTGCAGTTCCGATGTCGTACGATCCATCCCCTGTGGCTCCCTCGTCGGGCTCCACCGTCTCGCGCACACCCTCCGCGCACGCACCCTCCCCGCGCACACCCACCCCGCACGCCGACATCGTCACACCGCTCGAACAGCAGCAACTCCTCGTCGCCGAGGAGGGTGGCGACTCGTTCTGGCACCGAGTCCGGTTCGGCCTCGCCCTCAGGGCGGCCCAGCGGCTGGGCGCCGACACTGTGCTCGACATCGGCGCAGGGTCGGGGCAGCTCGGCGTGTGGCTCGCACGCACCACTCCGTCGATGGGGTACCGGTTCGAGGAGAGCTCCCCCGTCCTCGACGCTGCCCTCACCGCGCGCTTCGGCCCCGACCGCCGCGGCCATGCAACCGCCGCCATCCCCGCCACGACGCTCGTGGTCATGCTCGACGTGCTCGAACACATCGAGGACGACGTCGCCGCATTGCGCGCCATCCAGGAACGAATGCTCCCCGGCTCGCAGCTCCTGCTCACCGTGCCTGCGTTCCAGTGGGCGTTCACGTCGTGGGACACGGCGCTCGGACATCATCGGCGGTACTCGACGCAAGATGTTCGAACACTTGCGACAGCCGCCGGTCTCCGCGTCGACCACTGCTCGTACCTCTTTCCGGAGCTCCTCCCGCTCATCGTGTTGCGCAAAGTGCGGCGAGACCGCACCGAGGAAGCCGACTTCCCTGTGCTGCCACGCTTCGTCGACCGCGCGATGGAGGTCGTCAGTCGGGCCACGACCGCCGTCCGCCGCATCTGGCCCGGCGGCACATCGGTGACGGCGCTCCTCACGAAGGACCCCTCCCCCAGGTGATCTGGATCGTCACCCCCATGTTGCATGACACGGTGTCGTTCACGCGGCTGCACCGCGAGGTCATCCACGCCGTCACGGCGTCGGGGGATCTCCGGCTGCTGCGGTTTCTCGTCGTCGACGATTCCGCCGGCACCGACCCCGACGTCGCCGCACTGCTCGACCTCGAAGGCGTCGACGTGCTCACCCCGCCGTTCAACCTCGGCCATCAGCGTGCCATCGTGTACGGGCTCCGTCACCTCGCACCCGGTCTGGCCGACGACGACGTCGTGGTCACCATGGATTCCGACGGTGAGGATCAGCCAGACGACGTGCCGCGTCTGCTCGCCGAGATGAACTCCACGTCCGTCGCGCTCGTGCTCGCGCAGCGCACCAAGCGCTCGGAACCGCTGCAGTTCCGAGTGCTCTACACCATGTTTCGGCTGTTCTTCCGATTCATGGCCGGAATCACCGTCATGTCCGGGAACTTCGCCGCACAGCGAGGCGATTCGCTGAAGGCGACGGTGCACCACCCGAGCTTCGACCTGTGTTACTCGTCCACCCTGCTCGCCCTCCGGCGGGCCACCAGCACCGTGCCGTGCGCCCGCGGACATCGCTTCGCCGGGCGATCGCGGATGAACACGTCCTCACTCATCGCGCACGGCATTCGCATGCTGTTGCCGTTCTCCGAGCGTGTCGCGGCGCGAATGCTGGTGGTCGCCGCAGCCTCGTTCGTGGCGCTCGTGGTGCTCCTCACCCTGGTGGCCACGGCGCTCCTCAGCGGCAGTACCGCATTCGTCCTCGCCGCTGCGGCCGGTGTGCTGTTCACCACCACCTTCGTCAGTTTCCTGGTGCTGTTCTCAGGCTTCTCACAATCGTCGTCGGTGGCGATGAAGGGCCTCGGCAACCCGTGACCCCACGGCAAGCGACGTGGGCACGCGCCGCGATGTTGACCGCGGCCATCCTTCCCATCGTGGTGGCGGTCGTGAGGGCTCTGATGCACCACTGGTTCCCCATCGGCGACAACGCGCTGCTCTACGTCCGCGTCGTCGACGTCGGCACGTCGCACCACCCCCTGCTCGGGTCGTGGACGTCTGCGTCGCTGAGCGTCGGCGAGAACATGAACAACCCGGGTCCCATCTACCAGGACCTCGCCGCTCCGTTCGCGAAGCTCCTCAGCCCTGGGCCGGGCGCAGCCATCGGTGTCGGCGCCATCAACATCGCCACGGTGCTCGGCATCAGCATCTCGGCCCGCCGCATCGGCGGCAGGACACTCGAGCAGTGGGCGCTGCTCGCGACCGTCGCGCTCGCGTGGACCATGGGCAGTGAAATGCTCATCGACATCTGGCAGGCCCACGCGCTCCTCCTGCCGTTCCTGCTGCTGCTCGTCCTCATGGTCGGGCTCGCGGCCGGCCAGACCTGGACGCTGTTCTGGACGCTCGCCGTGGCGTCGGTACTGGTCCAGACGCACATCAGCTACGCGTACATCCTCGCGGTCCTGTGGCCGGCCGCCGCGATCCGCTTCCTGCTCGTCCGCCGCAAGCGACCGCACCTGGGATGGCGCCTGTTGTGGCGCCTGTTGTGGCGCGGAGGGTTGCGCAGTCGACAGGTGCTGATCGGCACCATCGGACTGGTGCTGCTGTGGTCGCAGTCGCTCATCGAACAGTTCTTCGGACCGGGTAAGGGCAACCTCAGCCGACTCGCATCCAACGCAGGCGGCGGAAGTCTTCAGGTCGGGTTACGGCAGGCGATCGGCATCGTCGCCCGAGTCTTCGCGCTGCCGCCCTGGTGGCTGCGCAGTGGCTTCTCGTCGTCCGTGCCGAACACGCCGCTCAGCGGAACCCCCGACGATCCGCGCATCGTGATCGCGGATCTCCCAGGGCTCCTGCTGGCCGTCGTGTCGCTCGGCCTGCTCGTCGGGTTGCTGGCATTCGGCTTCGTCCGCAACAGGCACGTCGGCGCAGGCCTGGTGGCCCGAGCGTCGATGCTGGCCCTCGTCGGCACCGTCGGCAGCGTGCTCGCCGTCGCCAACCTGACGGTCGGGCCCGTCGGCCTGTCCGCGCACCACGTCCGACTGCTGTGGCCGCTGGCGGTGTTCGTCCACACGTCCGCGTTGGCGGTGCTCGTCACCGAGGCCCGGCGATTCGCCCCCGCGCAGGTTCCGCGAGTCGTGGAGTGGGCGCTTCCCGCACTCGCCGTCGCGTTCGGTGTGCTCACCATCCCGTATCACTCCCAACCACAGGGTCCGGTCGCCGACTATGCCGCGATGTCCACGATGCGGCGAATCATGCCGCACCTCGCCGACCTCGCCTCGGTGCAACCGGTGCTGTACGACATCGGCAACCTGCGCGCCTTCGAGCCCTACAGCAGCACCATGATGATGACGATGCAGGAGATGGACATCGAGTTCCGGGTCGACGACGAAGGCATGGTGCGACAGCTCGGTGAGTCGCGCCGCGCCGACGGCTCCGAACGCGCGCGGGTCTTCCAGTTGCAAGGTCCCGATGCGCTGCTCTACGACGGCGACGCCTGCCTCGTCGCCGTCGCCAGCCAGCTGTCACCTGCGGACGAGACGCTGGCGATCGGTCATGCTCTGCATCTCGTCGAACTGCTCACCGCCGGGTCGATCGACGTCGCCCCGTCCGTGCTCGGCGATGCCAGCCCGTCGCAGATCGATGCACTCGCCGCAGCACTGCAAGGTGATGCCGTTGCCGCCCGACAGCTGGTCGACACCGGAACGCTGAGCGTGTGGTATCACCGGGGTGGGCTCGACTCGGCCGAGGACCTCGAGGCGTTCTTCCCGGTGCTCGACGCCTACATCAACACCGTCTATGCCCTCTACAGCGAACAGTCCGCACCGTGTCCCGCGTGATCGAGCCGGTGCATTCCTGCGAGACGGTGCAGACCTGATGGCCGTGCGCCAGTTCTCCGCCGCCCCGGTGGTCGGTACGTTCGCGGAACGGCTCCTCATCGCCGATCTGCCGGATCTGCAGCCACAGCGCCGCCGAGAAGTGGTCGCCTTCATCGCCCACCGAGTCGACTCGCTGCCCAGCTTCACCCGGTTCGGAGTGCTGGCGATCGGGTCCGTGTTCCATCTGCTCCTGGCCGTGCCCGGAGGATGGGGTGTCGCCAAGGCGCTCATGCGGCTTCCCCTTCCGTTCGTCAGCGAGTACCCGCGGCTGATGCGGTCGCTCGGCTTCGCCTACGTGTGGGAACACTGGCCGAGCACCTCGCCCACCGGGGCCGACCTCGAGGTGTCGGCATGATCGCGCACGCAGCCACCTCCTCGATGGAGGCCGACGTTCTCGTGATCGGCTCTGGCGCGGGTGGCGCCACCACCGCCACCGTGCTGGCCGAGGCAGGCCTCGACGTCCTCGTGGTGGAGGAGGGCAACTGGGTCGAACAGGGTGCTGTGGTGCCCTTCTCGCTCGACCAGATGGATCAGCAGTACCGGGCGGGCGGCGTCACCGTGGCGCTCGGGATGCCGTCCATCGCCTACACCGAAGGTCGCTGCGCCGGCGGGGGCACCGAGGTGAACAGCGGCCTGTACTGGCGACCACCGGGCGAGCTGTTGGAACGGTGGCGACGCGACTTCAAGATCCGCGACTTCGAGCCCGACGACCTGTTGTCCATCGCCGACGAGGTCGAGACAGCGATCGACGTGCAGCTCGTTCCCGGCGGCTACAGCGCACCGAGCGAGATGCTGCGCGACGGCGCCGCAGCGTTGGGCTGGCAGCATGCCGAGGTGCCGCGGTGGATGACGTACCCCAAGGGCGCAGACGCGGCCAAGGGCGAACGGCAGTCCATGACCCGCACCTACCTGCCTCGCGCGGTCAACGCCGGGGCGCGCCTCGTCACCGGTTGCCGCGTCGACCGGCTGGTCCTCGACGGCGCGAAGGCGACCGCTGCACTCACGACGCTCGCCGATGGCACCCCTGGCCGCATCACCTTCCGTCACGTGTTCGTCTGCGCGGGGGCCATTCAGTCGCCGGCGTTGCTGCAGCGCTCGGGCGTCCACGGTCACATCGGCCGGACGCTCGCCGTGCACCCCACCGTGAAGCTGGCGGCGCGCTTCGCCGACGAGCTCAACGTTCCCGACGACGTCCCGGTGCACCAGGTGAAGGAGTTCGCTCCGCATCTCTCGTTCGGCGGCTCGGCCAGCAACCCGGGCCTCGTCGCTCTGAGCCTGCTCGATCAATGGAGCACCTTCCGCCAGCAGGTCACCGACTGGAAGCGGATGAGCGTGTACTACGCCGCCATCACCAGCGAAGGTCGGGGACGCGTCATGTCGTTCCCGCGCATGAAGGACCCGGTCGTCACGTATCGGCTCACGCACCGCGACCGCGAGCTGCTCCGCAGCGGGCTGGCCCGCCTCACGCTCCTCATGCTCGAGGCAGGCGCCCAGGAGGTGTTCCCCTCCTTCAAGGGTGCACCCGCCGTGCGCACTCGCCGCGACGTGGCGACCATGCAGCAGGCGTTCCGGGCGTCGAAGGCGACCGTGATGACCGTCCACCTGTGCAGCACCGTCCCGATGGGTGAGGTCACCGAGCGGTGCGGCGCAGACTCGTTCGGCCTCGTCCACGGCCTGCGCAACGTGCACGTCAACGACGCGTCGTTGCTCCCGACCGCGCCTGGCGTCAACCCGCAGGCGTCCGTGATGGCCTTCGCCATCCGCAACGCTCGACACTTCGTCTCCACTGGAGGATCTCGTGCCTGACCGCGCCATCGAACGCTGGGCCGCACCGCACACCACCGTCGTCACCGGCGCAAACGGCTGGTTGGGACGCGCGCTCGTCCACCGCCTGCTCGCCGATCCCGGCCGAGCCCGGCTCCGCCTGCTGGCCCACAGCACCGCCGATGCGGCAGCGCTCCGACAGTTCGTCGGTGCTCGCGAGCGGGTCGAGATCGTCATTGGCGACGTCGCCCGCGCCGACACCGCCCGACGCCTGCTGTACGGCGTGCACGCCGACGCCGACGTGCTGCACACCGCCGGCATCATCCACCCTTCATCGGTGCGTCAGTTCACCGAGGTGAATGTCAACGGCACCCGCCACGTCACCGAGGCAGCCATCGACGCCGGCGTCCGCCGCATGGTGCACGTGTCGTCGAACAGCCCGTTCGGCACCAACCCTCACCGCGACGACACGTTCCGCGCCGACGAGCCGTTCAACCCCTATCTCGGATACGGGAAGAGCAAGATGCTGGGCGAGATCGCGGTCGCCGAGGCAGCCGCGGCCGGACTCGACACCGCGATCGTTCGGCCGCCATGGTTCTACGGACCCTTCCAGCCGCCTCGCCAGACCACGTTCTTCCGTTTGGTACGCGCCGGGAAGTTCCCCGTCATCGGCAAGGGCGACCAACGACGGTCGATGGTGTACGTCGACAACCTCGTCGACGGCCTGCTCGCCGCCGAGCTCACCCCTGCGGCCAAGGGCAACGGCTACTGGATCGCCGACGCTCGGGCGTACACGGTCGACGAGATCGTCGAGACCGTCGGCCGGGCACTCACCGATGAAGGCCTGAGCGTGAAGCCGCCAGCCACCCGTCTGCCGGTGCTCGCCGCGCGGATCGCCGAGACCGGCGACCGCGTCTTGCAGGCCGTCGGCGTGTATCAGCAGCAGTTGCACGTCCTCGGCGAGATGGGGCACACCATCGCCTGCGACATCAGCCGCTCCACGGCAGAGCTCGGCTACGAGCCCCGAGTCGAGCTGTACGACGGCATGCGTCGCAGTATCCGCTGGTGCCTCGAGAACGGCCTCGAGCTGTGACCACCAGCCTCGTCACCGGCGGAAGCGGCTACTTCGGTTCGCTGCTCGTGCACCGCCTCGTCGCCGCCGGCCACTCCGTGCGCGTGCTGGATCTGAACGACGCCGACGACCGACCCTCCGGCGTCGACCTCGTCCTCGGCGATGTGCGCGACCCAGCGGTCGTGACCGAGGCCCTCGACGGCATCGACGTCGTCTTCAACAACGTCGCCCAGGTCCCTCTGGCCAAGGACCACGAGTTGTTGCGCACCGTCAACGTCGATGGCACCGCGCTGCTGCTCGCTGAGGCCCGCCGAGCAGGCGTTCGAAAGGTGGTGCACACGTCCTCCAGCGCCGTGTTCGGCATCCCTCGGGAGAACCCGGTGCTCCCCACCACCGTTCCATCCCCCGCCGAGGAGTACGGCCACGCCAAGCTCGCGGCCGAGTGGGCGTGTCTGAACGCCGTCCGCGACGGCCTCGACGTGTCGATCGTTCGGCCACGCACCATCCTCGGCCATGGTCGACTCGGCATCTTCGGCATCCTCTTCGAATGGATCGCCGACGGCGCCGATGTGTTCGTGCTCGGCGACGGCTCGAACCGTTACCAGTTCGTGCACGCCGACGACCTCGCGGAGGTGTGCATCCTCGCCGGGGAACACGCCGGCCCCGGTGTTTTCAACGCCGGAACCGACCGGTTCGGCACGATGCGCGAGTCGCTCGAGGATCTCTGCGCACATGCAGGCACCGGCTCGCGGGTCCGATCGTTGCCGGCCGGTCCCGCGTCGATGGGGATGAAGGTCGCCGCCGGCCTGCACCTGGCCCCGTTCGCCCCCTACCACTGGCTGATGTACAGCAAGTCGTTGTGGTTCGACATCCAGCACGTGCAGGACACGCTCGGCTGGCAACCGAAGTACTCGAATGCCGAGGCGCTGGCGGACAGCTACGAATGGTTCTTGCGCAACCGCGCCGACGTCGATGGGTACGGAAGCGACGGACATGGCGTCGCCGGCTCCGGTCGAAGCCACCATCGCACCATCGCCAAGCAGGGCGCGCTGAAGGTGCTGAAGACCGGCACCCGTCTCCTCCCCGGCCGCTCCCCGCGAACTTAAGTTCTGCGTGACGCTCGCGCGATGACCTCGTCGTGCAGGCCCTGCAACACGCCTCGCGCCGACGCTTCCCACGTCAGGGTCTTCGCTCGAGCGAGCGCCGCGACGGCCAACGCGTCTCGCCGAGCGGGGTCCAACAACACGTCGGCCATCGCCGCTCCGAGTCCTTCCAGCGGGACCAACACGCCCGTGTGCCCGTTCACCACACTGCTCTGGTGCCCATTGATGTCGGTCGCGACGCACGGCGTCCCGCACGCGGCCGCCTCGGTGAGCGTCAACCCCCACCCTTCGGCGAGCGATGCACTCGAGACCAGCCACGAACGGCGATACAGGTCGATCAGTGCTTCGTGCGAGAGTCGCCCGGCGAGGTGGATCCAGTCGTGGGCGCGGTGTCCGGCGATGTGTGCTTCCAACACCGGCCGAAGGGGCCCCTCGCCCACGATGACCAACTGCAGGTCGGGCACACGTCGCTTGGCGATGACCGCTGCTTCGATCAACTGATCCTGCCGCTTCACCGGAGCGAGGCGTCCGACGCACACGACGGTGGGCACCTCGGCTCGAGTACCGCCGGGCTGGAACATCTCCTCGACACCATTGTTCACGGCCACCACGCGCTCCGCTCGAAAACCGAGGTGCAGCAGTTCATCGCGCGTGGCGTCGCTCGGCGTCATGGTCAACGTACGTCGATAGAACGGCGGTGCGAGCCGCGCTTCCATCACCCGGCCGAGCATCGCGAACGGGCCGGGAAGCAGCTGGTTCCACATCGGGCCGTGCACGTGGTGGAGGAACGTGATGCGGGGCTTGCGACACCAGACCGGACTCATCCACGGCACGCCGTTCCAGATCTCGACCAGCGCGTCATAGGTGCCGGGATGCGAGGCCTCCCAGGCGATCCCTCTGGGGAACACGCTGTATCGGCTTCCTCGACGGACCACGTCGTACCCGTTCCGATGTGCCATCTCGGGGAGGCCCGGAGCGAACGACGTGCGGTGCGTCACGCGCAGGCCCGCCTCGGCCCACCGTCGCATGAAGTGGTCGGCATGCACTTCCGAACCACCGGCATCGGGGTCGTCGAGGTCGCGCCAGGCGAGCACGTGCACACGGTGGACCCCCACCGATCGCATCGAATCGGCGAGTTCCTGGATCGTCGGGGTAGCCGTCGGCGAAGTCATGCGGGGCCGAACGCTACCGAACGAAGGGTCCGGTCAGTAGCATCGCCACCCGTGACCGACGCCAGGATCGACCAGCCCTTCGTCCTCGGCGGCCGCCTCCGCTTCGGGTTCGAACGTCGAGCCGCGGCGTCGTTGGCCATGGTGCTCGCGGTCATCGCCATCCCGCTGCGCGGTCTGTTCCTGTCGACCGGAAGCTCGATGGAAGAGGGCTTCATGCTCGTCTTCCCGAAACGGTTGCTCGCGGGCGACGTGCCGAACGTGGACTACCTGCACCTCTACGGTCCGTTCTCCTTGCACGTCCTGTCGCTCTGGTACACCGTCTTCGGCGACACGCTCGAAGCGCAGCGAGTGTTCGGGCTGCTGCAACACCTGGGCATCGTGTTCGCGCTGTACACACTTGCCCGAGCATGGGGGCATCGCACGGCCGTGATCACCGCCGTCACGGTGACCTTGTTGGTGCTCACCCCGATCGGACTGTCCGCCCTGGCCTGGGAAGGTGGCATCGCGCTCGGGCTGTGGAGCGTCGTGTTCGGCATCCGAGCGCTGCACACCGTCGACCGGGCACGACGCATCGCACTCGTCTGCGCCGGTCTGCTCGCCGGTTTCGCGCTGGGCTACCGGCCCGACCTGGCACTGGCGCTCGGCCTCGCCCATGGCTGGCTGCTGTGGCGCCACCACCGAGCCGGGAACGACGGCTGGAAGGCAGTGGCACTGGGCCTGCTGGTCGGTCTCGTCCCGATGTACGTGCACCTGGCGATGGCCGGCATCGGCCCGAGTGTGCAGGGCATGTTCATCGACCCCGTGTTCCACTTGCGGCCCGGACGCGAGCTGCCCCGGCCTCCCAGCTTCGGCCAGATCGACGGAGCGCTGCAGGCGGTGGCCGAGGGGCCGCTCGACGCACCATGGTGGAGATTCCCTGCGATGGCCGCCAATCACCAACTGTTCTTCTGGTTCTGGGTGGTCATCGTCGTGGCCATCGCCATTCCCGTCACCACCTGGATGATCGCCCGACGCCATGGATGGACCACCCATCTCGCAGTCCTCATGGGTGCATCGCTGTTCGGCTTGGGCATGCTCCCCCAGGCCATGCAGCGCCCCGACAGCACGCACCTCGCGTGGGGCTCGTGCGTGTCGTTCGCACTGTTGCCGTGTCTCATCGTCGAGATCCTCTCCCGGCGAGCGCCGAACCGGCTCGTCACTCGCCACGCGCCCCTGGTGGCAGGCGCCGTCGTCGGACTGGTGATGTTCGTCATCTGCCCGTTCTTCACGTACCGCTACTACCTGCTGCAGTCGCGCATCGCCGTCGGCAACAAGCCGGGAGGGTTCGAGGTCGAACGCGACGGCCGCCGCTTCTACTTCGGCAACGCCGCGCTGCAGACCGCCAGCCAGGCGGTCATCGACGACCTCGATCGCCAGATGCAGCCAGGAGAACGTCTCGTCGTCGGCCCGGCCGACCTGAGCCGAACCATCTACAGCGATGTCGTCTTCTACTACCTGTTTCCCGAGCTCGTGCCGGCCACCTACTTCATCGAGATGGACCCCGGTCTCGCCGACCAGGAGGGCTCGAGCCTCGCCGACGACGTCGCGTCCGCTGACTGGCTCATCCTCACCAACTTCTGGACCGGCTGGTTCGAACCGAACGCGTCCATCGAGTTCGGCAGCGACGCCCCCAATCAGGTGGTCGCCGACCAGTTCTGCCTGGTCGGAAACTACGAGAACGCGCTGATCCTGCTCTACCACCGCTGCGACTCGGGCGACGGCGTCAGCCCGGCAGGCATCGGCATCGGGACAGACCGCCGTGCCGACTTCGATCGGGAGCTCGCCGAACGCGGCCTCGACTAGTTGATCGGCAGGCGCCGCCACACCGGTCCGGGCAGGTGGCGCAGCACCGAGAAGACCACCCGCAGGATCCCGGGCGCCCACACGGTGCGCCGCCGACCACGGAGGCCCCTCGCCGTGGCCTCGGCCACCTTCTCGGGCGTCGTTGCGAACGGCGCAGGCTGCAGACCCTGTGTCATCGCCGAATGGACGAAGCCCGGCCGGACGACCATCAGGTGCACGCCATCTGCAGCCAGACCGTCGCCGAG
>JANMFL010000125.1:0-8302 GCA_031377945.1 Acidimicrobiaceae bacterium
GAACTGGCCGTACCGGGTGCCCGTTCTGGGTGCTCTTGGTCAAGGCGCTCGGTGCCCTGAACGACGACACGCGCTCAGGTTCGCGCGGATCGAGCGGCCGCGGATCGGGCGGCCGTGACGGCGGTCGAGAATGTGGCCTGCAGCAGATAGCCGCCAGTGGGTGCCTCCCAGTCGAGCATCTCGCCCACCACGTATGTGCCGGGTCGACGCAGCAACATGAACGAGTCGTCCACCTCGGACAGGGCCACGCCTCCGGCGCTCGAGATGGCGCGATCGATGTCCACCAGCCCCTCGACGCGCACCGGTACCGCCTTCAGGTGCGCAGCGAGGTCGTCGGGCGCTGTGGGGAGCGGGCCGTCGGCCACCTCGCGCAGCCAGGCCACCTTCACGGCGTCCAGCCCCAAGGTGCGTTTCAACGTGCTCGACATCGAGTCCTTCGGACGCCGGCGAGTCAGCCGATCGGCCACCTGGTCGACCTCGAGATCGGGGTGCAGGTCGACCCGCATGGTCACCACGCCATCACGGTCGACTGCCTCGCGCACCGCGGCCGAGAGCATGTACACCGGCCCGCCCTCCATGCCCGACGACGTGATCACCGCATCGCCACGCGCCACCGTGCGGTCGACTCGCAGCGCGACGTTCTTCAGTGGCGCGCCTGCGTGCCGCTCGACGAACTCGGGCGACCAGGCGATGCGAACACCGCAGTTCGCCGGACGCAGGTCGCGCACCTCGATGCCGACCGCCCGGAACCGTGCCACCCAGCCACCGTCCGAGCCGACGCGCGGCCAACTCGCGCCACCCAGCGCGAACACCACGACCTCGGCGGCGAGTGAGTACTCGATGCCATCACGATCGCAGACGCACAGCGACCCGTCGTCGGCCCATCCGGTCCAGCGTGTTCGGGTGAGCCTGTGCACGCCGAGTTCGTCGAGGCGGTGCAACCATGCGCGCAGCAGCGGCGTGCCACGCAGCGAGGTGGGGAACACTCGGCCGCTCGTGCCGATGAACGTGGACTCGCCGAGGCCGGCACTCCACGCCCGCAACGCATCGGCGTCGAACGCGGTGAGCGCCGCGGCGAGGCGCGGCGAGGCGACGCCGTAACGCGTGAGCATGCGGTCCAGGGGCTCGCTGTGCGTCAGGTTCAGTCCGCTCCGGCCCGCCAACAGGAACTTGCGACCGACCGACGCCATGTGCTCGACGACGGTCACCTGCACGCCGGCGGCGGCGAGCACCTCGGCGGCCATCAGGCCGCCGGGGCCACCGCCCACCACGATCGCCGAGCGCGACGCAGGAGTGGGCGGCGGCACGGTCACGGCCGCAGCGTACGGGACCCGTCAGGCGACGCCGAGCTTGCGGGCCATGTGGTCCATGACCGCGAGGTGCTCGTGCTGCGGGCTGAACAGGATGACCTCGGCGTCCTGCTCCACGCGGACCGAGTGGCCTGCCGGCCAGTGGAAGACGTCGCCGCCGACGCAGCGGTCGGTCGAGGCATCGGCGTAGGTGACCACGACGTCGCCGGAGATGACATAGCCCCAGTGCGGGGCCTGGCACAGGTCGCCGTCGAGTCCCTCCAGCAACGGGGCGATGTCGGTGCCGGCACCGAGGCTGAAGTACTCGGCACCGATGGTGCCGCTCGCCGTGCCGAAGTCCGACAGCTGCCGGGCGGTCGCGCCCGGCACGTCGAGCTTCACGGGAATCTGTTCCTTGGAGATGCGCATGATGTGGTTCCTGTTCGTGATGGTTGTGGTCGTGGTTCGGGTTGTGGGTCAGGTCGGTGACGAGTCAGACGACACGGCCGGTGAATGCTGCGAGCCGCTCGATCGGGGTGGCATCGGTCGCCGCGGCGGTGGTGGCTGCTGCGAACAGCCCGGCGTCGCGGAGGTCGGGTGTGATGGCGACGCGGGCGAACTCGTCGACCGCCTCCACCAGCTCAGCGGACGGGGTCCACGACCGATCGGTGGCGCGGGCGAGGTCCCAGCCGTGGATCAGACCGTCGAGCGCGACGAACCGGGCAAACGTCTCACCGGGTACGTCACCGAAGGGTGCCGGAATCGTGCGGTCCATCGCCCCGGGCGAGCGGACCGCGTCGACGAGCTGCTCCATCGCGTCGCGGAACTCCGCCGCCGGCACCGAGCCGTCGACAGCGGGCGGCGCGATCTCGCCCGGCAGCTCACCGCGGAACAGCGCCGCGAACGTCGCGCCGCCGACGATCATGTGGTCGATCACTGCGTGCACGTCGAAGTCCGCACACGGCGTCGGCGCCCCTAGTTGCCCCAGCGAGATGTGGTCGACCAGGTCGATGAGCTCGGGCAGGATGGCCTCGAGCTGTTCGGTCGGTGTCATGTCGGTTCCCCTTCTCGCGCCGGCCAGCCGTTTCGCGCGTCACCGAGAAGGCGTGACAATGGGTGTCACAATGCAACAGGTGGGACGCACAGCCAGGGACGACGGACGATGAGCGACAGCACGGACCTGCAGCTCGCACGCGCCGCTGTGGACCGCGGCGACTGGCACGGCGCATTGCAGCTGCTGGCCGACGTGCACGACGATGCGTCCTCGGCCGAGGCCTGGGAGTTGCGCGCCCATGCTCGGTACGGCGCGGCCGACTTTGAAGGCTGCCTCGAGGCCTGGGAGGCGCTGTACGAGCTGCGACTCGCCGAGGGCGATGAGATGGACGCTGCCCGTGCCGCAGTGATGCTGTCGATGTTCCTGCTCATCGACACCGGCCTGATGGCGTCGGTCCGTGGGTGGTTACGACGTGCCGAGCGGCTGCTCGTGGGGCACACCGACACGCCATCGCACGCGCTCGTTGCCACGGTTCGCAGCTACGAGCGATTCCTGTGCGGCGACGCCGAGGCGGCGCGCCGATGGTCGACGATGGCCATCGACCTGGGAACGCGGCTCGGCGTGACGCCGGCCGTCGTCATCGGTCGAACGTGTGCGGCGCGTCTCACCATCTTCGAAGGCCGGGTGGACGACGGGATGGACCAACTCGACGAGGTCGCGTCGATGCTCATGTCCGGCGACGTCGATGCGCTGACGGCAGGGATGATGTACTGCGAGCTCATCTGCGCCGCCCGCGGGCTGGCGCTGAACGAGCGCGCGATCGAGTGGACCGAAGTGATGGAACGGTGGCGGCACGGTGCCGCGTTCGGCGGAGTGCACGGTCGCTGTCGCGTCCACCGGGCCGAGATGCTGCGAGTGTCCGGACCGTGCGACCGCGCCGAGGAGGAGGCGCTGCTCGCGTGCGACGAGTTGCGGCCCTGGATGCGACGCGAGTTCGGTTGGCCGCTCGTCGAACTCGGCAACATCCGCCTTCGCATGGGCGACCTCGACGGCGCGGAGGAGTCGTTCACCGCAGCGCACGAGCGGATGTGGTCGGCGCAGCCAGGGTTGGCGTTGCTGCGCCTGGCGCAGGGCGACACGGCAACCGCGGCTGCACTGATCGCCGACGAGATCGCCCATCCGTTCGAGATGCCATGGAAGGAGCGGCCACCGATCGGTGACCTTCGGCTGGTGCCGCTCCTCGCCGCACAGTCCGAGATCGCCGCAGCAGCGGGCGATGCGACGGTGGCCGGGCAGGCCGCGGCCGCGCTGCATCGCATCGCCGACGTGTTCCACAGCGTGTCGCTCCAGGCCGACGCACTGCTGGCCGCTGCTCGCGCTGCGTTGCTGACCGACGACCTCGGTACGGCGAAGACCGCCGCGACAGGAGCCGCCGCGATCTGGGCCGAGGTCGGCGCACCCTTCGAGGCCGCCGTGGCCCGCACCGTGTTGGCCGAGGCACGGCACCGCGACGGCAACACCGAGGGGGCGCTGCTCGAGTGGCGCGCCGCCCGGGCGGCGTTCGCGGAGTTCGGCGCCCACGGTTGGGTGCGACGCCTCGACGAGCACCTGGCCCTCCCGAGCGGCGGAACTGTGGCCGCGACCAGTTCCAGTCCGACACTCGCACTGTTCCAGGTGGATGGCGGCATCCGCAGCATCTCGCTCGGCGGCATCACCGTGGCCGTGAGCGACATGAAGGGCCTTCGATACGTCGAACGACTGCTCGCCGCGCCCGGCCGCGAGTTCCACGTGCTCGACCTGGTCCAGGCCGAGCAGGGCACAACGCGCGGCACCGCAGTCGACGACGGCGCCGACACCGACGGCACCGTGTCGCGCGGCGCATCCGGGATGGTGGTGCTCGACGAGCAGGCCCGTGCGGCCTATCGCCGTCGGCTTGCGGAGGTCGACGACGACATCGACGATGCGGTACGCGCGAACGACCCCATCCGACGCGAACTCGCCGAGCGCGACCGCGACTTCCTCGTCGCCGAACTCCAACGCGCCGTCGGCTTGGGTGGACGCGACCGCACCACCGGCAGCGACGCCGAGCGGGCGCGCACCGCCGTCGCCCGCTCCATTCGCTATGCGTTGGGTCGACTCGCCGATCAGCACCCGCTCGCCGCGGCACATCTCGAACAGCGCATCCGCACCGGTACGTACTGCAGCTACGCGCACGATCCCCTTGCGCCCGTGGAGTGGCGGAGCTGACCCGATGCGGAACTGACGCGACGATGCCCGCCGCCTCGGGGTGGAGGTCGGCGGGCATCGTCCGAGCCGGGCGCAACCGGCTCGTCAGCCGGCGATCAGCGAACCACGTTGAACGGCCCGAAGGTGCCGCCCTGGTTCGACGTCACGGTGACGGTGGCAGGTCCGGGGTTGGCGGGCGCTGCACCGTTGCGCAGACGCAGGTCCCAGGCACCGGCCACGACCGTGGTCGTCGCCGAGCTGGTCACGTTGCTCACGGTCCAGCGCACGGTGATGATCGCACCCTCGATGGCGCCGGTACCGGTCACCCGGAAGTCGTTCTGCTTCCAGCGGGCGCTGGCCACTGTGACCACGTCGTTCCGAGGAGTGATCGTCACCCGGTCGGACTTGATCTCGCCCGTGCTCGTGTCGGTGACGGTCAGCTGGAAGTACAACGGTCCCGAGCTCTGCCCGAACGTGTAGCTGGGCAGCAGGAACGTCGTGCTCGCCGCGGTGGGGTTGGCGATGGTCCGCAGGTTCGGACCCGGAGCCATCACTTCGACGCCCTGGGCCGTCGCCAGCTGCACCCACTGGTAGGTGATGGTGGCGCCGGTGGTCGATGCACTGCCGTTCAGCTGCACCGTGGTGTTGCGCACCACGTTGGCCTGATCGGGGCCGGCATCTGCCACAACCGGGCCGAGCGCCGTGATCGGGCCGACGCGGTTCGACTCGGGACCAGGTGCCGGGTTGATGTCGTTGATTGCCGCCACCGTGAACCAGTACTGCTGGTTGCCGGTGAGGCCGGTGACGGTGCCCGACGTGCCGGCGCCGGGGAACGGCACCGTGGCAACGGCCACGGCACTGCCCGACGACGAGTCGTACACCTTCACCTCGTACCCGCTGATGGCAGTGGCGGGCGACACCGGGTCGGCGGCCGCCCACGTCAGGATCACCGATTGCAGCGCCGGAACGGCAGTGAGGATGTCGGTCTTCGCTGCCGTCGGCTGGTTGGTGATCACGTAGCTCTCGGTGGCGATCGCCGACGCATTACTCGACGGGTCGAAGCCCCCGTACGTGACCGTTCCGCTGGCTGCGACGCTGATCGGGCCTGTGTAGTGGATGGCCGTGGCGGTCGAGCTGGCGGTGTTCGCGTCGATGGGATCGCTGCCATCGGTGGTGTACCACATGTCGACACCCGGCTCGTTGGCGGTGAGTGTCACCGACTGTGCGACGGCGTAGCTGCCGCCGGCCGGCGATGCGGTGATGACCGGAGCGACCGTGTCGTGCACCACGAGAGCGGGGACCGCAGGGAAGGTCTCGCCCACCGAACTGACCGAGGCGATGACGACCGTGTACTCACGCAGCGGGTCGAGGCCCGTGATGGTGGTGCCGATGGCCGCGGGGTTGCCGATGCGGCGGCCGATCTCGACCTGCTCGCCGTTCACCGACGTGGTGTCGACGGCCCATACCCGGTAACCGAGGATGGGCTGACCGCCGGGAATCGCAAGTGCGGGGGTCCAGTTCACCGTGATGGAGGTGGCGCCCGGCACGCGTGCGGCGGTGGTGTTGGTCGGTCCAGGCGGGCCGTTCTGCAGGGGACCATTGGGGCAACCGCCGACTCCCGGGCCGCCCGCTTCGCCGAACTCGGCGATGGTGAGCCCTTGGCGGTTGGCGTTCGAATCGACCAACTGCCAACCCATGGCGCGCTCGCCAGTTGCGGCAGCGGCGATCGCGGCCACGGCGGGATCGTCGAACAGATACGTGGCGAGGAAGGTGTTGGACGCCACATCCACTTCCAGCTTCGACTGATACGCGCCGTTCGGTCCTGGCTGGAACCCGCCGAGCACGGCGCGGACGTCGCGCTTACCGACGGCGGTGTCGACCAGTGCAGGCTCGATGACGCGCTGCTCCATCTGGGCCGGATCCAGGCCGGCGATCCGGCCAGCGACGAGCATGGTCACACCGTCTGCCTGGAGCACCGAGTTGGACGCATGGAGGTCCTGAATGGTCGTGGTGTCGAGCGCGATCCCGCCGATGCTGACCGTCACCTCGTCGCCCGGAATGAGGTCGGGGGTGACCTGCATGAGCGGCGCAAAACCTGCACCCCAGCACGAGCCGCCGGGGTGGTTCACCTCGAAGGCGACGCCACCTGCGGCGACGATGGCCTTGGCTGCGCCAACAGTGCCGACGCCGGGTCGGAACACCTCGAGGGTGGCCTCCTGACCTGCGTACTCCTCGTAGCCCTCCACCGACACGAAGTCGCGGTCGGGGAAGGCGACGATGTTGTCGGGGAACACCGGCACCGCTGCGGCTGCCGCACCGGCCGAAGTGGCCCAGACGCCGAGGGCGCCGAGCGACAGTGCGGTGGCCGCGGCGACCGCCGCGGCCTTGGTGCGGCGTGACACCGTTGTGGTGCGCTCCGCCGAAGAAGCGCGCCGCTGGCGCGCCGTGATGGTTGACCGTGACATGGTCGTGTGCTCCCGTCTGATGACTGTTTCCCGCTGTAGGGAATACGCCACTGTGTGTGCCCGTCGTGACGATTTCCTGCACTCACTGTGCCTGCTTCATACGAGTCAGATCAATGAGTCATCGCCTGTACAACGATGGTCGTACGACGATGTACGACTCCGTGGTCGAGGTCATGGGACCCATCGACGCAGAGTGGCCGTCGGAACTCAGTTCGCGCGGTCACACAGGAGAAGTTGACGCTGGCGCTCGTACGGTCGGTCCCACGCCGACGGCGCCCCCGAGCGCGTCAGAGCACGATGACGACGGTGCCGATGGGCGCCCAGGCGTACAGCACATGGGCGGTCGCATCGGCCAGACGGCTGCACCCGTGCGACAACGGCCAACCGAGGTCCTTCGTGCCCTGCACAGCCCTGCCGTGCTCGAGCGGCAGGCTGTGCGTGCCCACCGAGCTGCGCGTGCGCTGGTAGCGGACCATGTCGTGGGCATACCCGCAGGTGCCCTCGCAGTAGCGCATGGTGCGACTCTTCGAGTACACCCGGAACACCCCGGGTTGGTCGTAGCCCGACGCCGTCCGAATGCGTCGGCCCGACATCAGGAACGTGCCGCTCACCCGACCATCCGCCTCGACCAGCCACAGCTGCTGCTGATCCGAGTGGACGACGACGCGACGACCCGACCCCGAGCTCTTCGGCAACGGCAACATGGCGTTGCCGGTGATGAGCGTGATACTGCCCAGCGTCGCGATCGGGCGAGCGAACCCGTCGAGCGCCTCGAGGCGGATGGTGATCTTCGAGCCCGGCGCGCCAGGGGCACGGAACCAGAACGACAGTGCGCCGGCCGAGTGGTACGCCAGGCCCACCTGTACGGCGCTCGCGGCGTTGCGATAGCGGATGATCGACGTGCCCTTCGGCACCCTCACCCCCGTGACGTGGAACCAGCCTGCCGACGGCACCGAGTCGCGAGCCATGGCCAGACCCACCGGCTTCGGTGTCGTGCTGGTGGGCGGGACGGTGGGACGCACGGTGGGCGGGACGGTCGTCGGGACGGTCGTCGGGACGGTCGTCGGGACGGTCGTCGGGACGGTCGTCGGGACGGTGGTCGGCGCGGTCGTCGGGACGGTGGTCGGCGCGGTGGTGACGGTGGTCTGGCCGGCCGCCATCGCCACGGTGGTCATCGCCACGAGCGCGACGGAGGTGGCGGCAAGGACCGCTGCGGGGCGACGGAACGACACGCCGGATCAGTCGTTGTCGAGCTTGTCGATGACTTTGTGGGCGATGTCGGCGATCTTGCCCTTCACGCCGCCCTCTTCGGCCACTTCCTCGAGCCG
>JANMFL010000130.1:0-10433 GCA_031377945.1 Acidimicrobiaceae bacterium
GCCTTCAGTTCCACCAACGTCGAGGCGATGAGCAGGAACTCGGTGGCCACGTCGAGGTCCAGGTACTGCAGCCGCTCGACCTCTTCCAGATATGCGTCGACGATGCGGCTCAGCGACACCTCGTAGATGTCCACCTGTTCCTTGAGGATCAGGTGCAACAGCAGGTCGAACGGTCCCTCGTAGACGGAGGTGGAGACGTCGACAGCCATAACGCCTGCGATCGTACCGCTCCGCGCAGGTAGCCTCGCAGCCCGTGGCACGCGTTCTCTCCTGCATCCAACCCACCGGTGAGGTCCATCTGGGCAACTACCTGGGAGCGCTGCGGAACTGGGTGTCCGGGCAGCACGAGAACGACGCCTTCCACGGCATCGTCGACCTGCACGCCCTCACCATCACCGAGACCCCCGGCGTCGTCGGGCGCAACACCCTGCAACTCGCTGCCATGTTGTTCGCCGTCGGTCTCGATCCCGATGTCGCCACGGTGTTCGTGCAGAGTCATGTCACCGAGCACAGCCAGCTCGGCTGGATCATGGAATGCCAGGTCAGCTTCGGCGAGCTCAGCCGGATGACCCAGTTCAAGGACAAGAGCGCCAAGCGTGAAGCCGACTTCGTCAGCGCCGGACTGTTCACCTATCCCGCACTGCAAGCGGCCGACATCCTGCTCTACGACACCGACGAGGTGCCCGTCGGCGAGGACCAGCGCCAGCACATCGAGATCACCCGTGACATCGCCATTCGCTTCAACCACCGTTTCGGCGACACGTTCAAGCTCCCGAAGGCCGTCATGCCGAAGGCCGGCGCCCGGGTCATGGACCTGCAGGACCCCACCTCGAAGATGTCGAAGTCGGCCGACACCGATTCAGGTCTCATCAACATGCTCGACGACCCGGCCGTCATCGCCAAGAAGTTCAAGCGGGCGGTCACCGACAGCGACAGCGAGGTCCGCTACGACCGCGAGGCCAAGCCGGGCGTCAGCAACCTGCTCGACATCCTGTCCGCCTGCACCGGTGATGCTCCCGAGGCACTCGCCGCGAAGTACCGCCAGTACGGCCCGCTGAAGGGCGACACGGGCGACGCGGTCGTCGAGCTGCTGCGCCCCATCCAGGCCCGCTACGCGGCGCTCATGGCCGACCCTGCGGAGCTGCAGTCGCTGCTGCGCAAGGGCGCCGACAAGGCTCGCGTCGTCGCTGCGGCCACCCTGGCCCGCACCCAGACCAATCTCGGCCTCACCCCCGCCTAACCAGCCTTCCCCGGACACTCCCGGTTTCTGGCCTCGCAACAACGTTCCAGTCATGCCCTGACCGGAGATTTGCCGGTCAGGGCGTGACACGAACGAGGATTCGGTCAGCGCGGAGCTGCCGATGGGCGCGGGCATCAGCCGGCGGCGATCAGGCCTCGATGCTCCGTCACACGTCGTCGGCGGCGCGGAGGTCGGCGGCGGCACTCCCCCGGCCCTGCACCAACTCGACCGTCACCGGGTCGCTGCCTGCGGCGGCCAGCATGGACGCCCCGAGTGCCTCGTGGTCGTGGTACTGACGGAACCGTGTGGTCCGCGGACCCACCAACGTTGCCGCCACCCGGGCGAACGTGCCCAACCCGGCCACCTGCTTGCCCACGTCGTGCAACATGGCCCCGGCCATCTCGGCCGGCGTTGCTTTGGGACGCAGGGCGACGAACCGCCGGGCCACCTCGATGGAGTGTCGCCGGTCCTGCACCGCCATGCGACTCCACAGCCCGGTCTCGCTCGGCAACAGTTGCGCCTGCGCCCACACGACGTCGTCGGATGCCGGCTCAGCGAGCGACAGCGAACCACGGAAACGGCGAGCCAGATGAGCGATCGTGATCATGCGCGCTCGGCCCTCGGGTGAGCTTGGCGATACACCTGCCACAGTCGCTCCTGACTGACCTTGGTGTACACCTGGGTGGTCGAGATCGAGGCGTGCCCCAGCATCTCCTGCACGATGCGCAGATCGGCGCCGCGGTCGAGCAGGTGGGTGGCGCACGAATGGCGGAGCACGTGCGGCGACAGCTGGGCTGCCAGACCGGTGAGTTCGCCGTACTTGCGCACGACCGCCCATGCCGCCTGCCGCGACAGGCGCGCACCGCGGGAGTTCAGGAACACGGCCTCCTGATCGCCGCGACGCGCCCAGCGCGCCGGTTCGAGGTGCTCGCGCCCGTTGGCCAACCAGTCGTCCATCGCCGCCGCCGCACTGCGGCCGAACGGCACCACCCGCTCCTTGGCACCCTTGCCGAACAGGCGCACCACCCGGTGGTCACGGTCGAGATCGGTCAACGACAGCCCGCACGCCTCGCTGATGCGCGCACCGGTCGCGTACAGGAACTCGAGCAACGCCCGATCCCGTCGCGCCATCGGGTCGGCACCGGTCACCGACGCGAGCAGGGCGACCACCTCGTCCTCGGTCAACGGATGCGGGATACCTGCCGGGACCCGCACACCCTCGACATCGGCCGTCGGGTCGTCGACGCGCACGCCTTCTTCCGCCATGAACCGATGCAGCATTCGAATCGCGGCGAGCTGGCGCGCCACGCTCGACGCCGCGCTTCCGTCGGCTCGACGCTGCTGAACGAACCGATCGAGGTGCACACGTTCGACGGTGAGGACCGTCAGGCCGTGTCCGTGCAGCCAGGTGCAGTAGCCGAGAAGGTCGCGGCGGTACGCAGCGAGCGTGTTCGCCGAGCGGCCGCGCTCACTGACCATCCAGGAAAGGAAGTCCTCGGCCTCGAGCGGCAGCTCGGACAGGGTGCGCTCGATCGCCATCAGGATCCGACGTCGCCGGCAGCCACGCGTCGCTCGACCATGAGCAACCCGATCACCGTCTTGGCGTCATGGATCTCGCCGCGCAGGATCCACTCCACGGCCTCCGCCAGGTCGACGTCGAGCACCTCCATGTGCGCCTCTTCGGGGCCGTGGGTGTCGCGGTCGACCTCCACCAGCTCGGTCGCCAGGAACAGGTGCAGCGTCGAGTCGGTCATTCCCACCGAGGGGTAGAACTCGGTCAGCAACTCGAGTCGACCGGCTCGCAACCCGACCTCCTCGACGAGCTCGCGCGAGGCGGTCAGTACGGGCGCCTCGCCCACCACGTCGCGCATCCCGGCCGGCACCTCCAGCACCCACTGGTCGAAGGCCGGCCGGTACTGGCGAACCAGCGTCACGTACGGCGTGCCGTCGTCGCGCAAGCGCAGCGGCACGGCCGCCACTGCGCCGGGCGAGCGGACGATGTCGCGCGTGAACACCTCGCCGTCCGGCGACTCGAACTCGGCGACCGCGACGTGCCACACGTAGCCCTGGTGAACCTTCCGGTCACCGAGGTGCCGAAAGGCAGGGCGATCAGAATCGGTCACGCCACCGAAGGCGTCGCAGCGCGCAGCACCGGCGATCGCGACTCGCGTCGCGCCAGCGCGGCGGCGGCCAGTTCGCGGAACAACGGATGCGGGCGATCCGGGCGGCTCTTGAACTCGGGGTGTGCCTGCGTGGCCACCCAGAACGGGTGATCGTCGAGTTCGATGAATTCGACGAGGCGCCGGTCAGGCGACAGGCCGCTGCACCGCAGCCCGGCGGCTTCGAGGCGCGGCTTCCAGGTGGCGTTGAGCTCCCAACGGTGACGGTGCCGTTCGCTCACCACGGGCTCACCGTAGGCCTGATGTGCCCTGCTGCCCGGCTCGAGAATGGCGTAGTAAGCGCCGAGACGCTGCGTTCCGCCCTTGTCGCTGACATCGCGCTGATCGTGCATGAGGTCGATCACCGGGTGCGGGGTGGCCGGGTCCATCTCAGTGCTGTTCGCGCCGGTCAGGTTCATCACATTGCGGGCGAAGTCGATGGTCATCGCCTGCAGCCCGAGGCAGATTCCCAGGCAGGGGATGTCGTTCTCCCGGGCGAACCCGGCGGCTGCGATCTTGCCTTCGAAGCCTCGATCACCGAAGCCGCCCGGGATGATCATCCCGTCGAGGTCCTGCAGTCGGGCGGTCGCCAGCAGACCTTCCACCTCTTCGGCCTGGATCCAATCGATCTCGACCTTGGCACCGTGGTGGAAGCCGGCGTGCTTGATGCTCTCGACCACGCTCAGGTAGGCGTCCTGGTAGTCGACGTACTTGCCGATGAGACCGATCTTCACCGGCTTGGTGGCGGCTTCGACCTTGTCGACGACGTCCTGCCAGGGCTGCAGGTCGATGGGCGCATCGATGCGCAGCACGTTGCACACCACCGTGTCGAGCCCTTCGTCGTGCAGGATGAGCGGCAGTTCATAGATGTTGCGAGCGTCGGCAGCGTTGACCACGGCGTCCTCGTCGACGTTGCACAGGTTGCTGATCTTTCGCTTGAGGTTGTCGCTGAGCGGCGCCTCACTGCGGCAGACGATGATGTCGGGCTGGATGCCACGACTGCGCAGCTCGGTGACCGAGTGCTGCGTCGGCTTGGTCTTCTGCTCACCGGACGGACCGATGAACGGCACGAGCGTGACGTGGATGTAGCAGATGTTGTCGCGTCCGACGTCGCTGCGCATCTGGCGCAACGCCTCGAGGAACGGGAGGATCTCGATGTCGCCCACCGTGCCACCGACTTCGGTGATCACCACGTCGACGTCGTCGGTGGACACCCGACCGATGCGGCGCTTGATCTCGTCGGTGATGTGCGGGATGACCTGGACGGTCTTGCCCAGGTAGTCACCACGGCGCTCGGCCGCGAGCACCGCCTGGTAGATGCTGCCCGTCGTGGCGTTGGAATTGCGCGTCAGCGGCTCGTCGATGAACCGCTCGTAGTGGCCGAGGTCGAGGTCGGTCTCGCCGCCGTCGTCGGTGACGAACACCTCGCCGTGCTCGAACGGATTCATCGTCCCAGGGTCGACGTTGATGTAGGGGTCGAGCTTCTGCATCGTCACCTTCAGGCCACGAAGCTTCAGCAGTCGCCCCAGCGACGATGCGGTCAAACCCTTACCGAGGGAGCTGGCTACGCCTCCGGTCACGAAAATGTGCTTCGGCATCGCTCTCGACCTCCGTTTCAGGTGAACTGACAACGGGATCGCAGCATACCGCGTGCAACGCCGCGCGCGCGGATGCTCGACAGATCGTCAGCAGTCGCCGTCGCGATCGACGACTGCGCCAACCGACAGACGGGCGGCGATGCGCACCGATCCGGCACTGCGAGCGCGCACCAGCGTCCACCCGTCATCGGCCGCTGCGACGCATGCATCGCCGGCCACCACCTGGAACCACGGCGAGAAGCGGACGCGGACCACCGACGATCCCGGAGCGGCGACGATCAACGAGAAATCATCGATGCCGATGTCGGTCATCACGCCATCACCCATCACGCCATCACCCACCACGAACGGCGGCGCCGGCTCGACGACGAAGATGCGCCAGATCGGGTCCTCGTGGACGAGGCGCAGATAGTCGGGCGGCGTCTCGAGCAACGCTCGCTCCAGCACTCCCCCTTCGTCGAGGTCCGTGTCGGCGATCGCAACCATGCCGACCGCGTTCTCCTCCAACCAGTTCAGGTAGTCCTGCGGGTCGAGCATCGCGCCCTCCGAGTCGTCGTAGAACAAGGCATTCACGTCGCGGTCGATCTGGCGATGCCAGCCACGAGCGATCGGCACTTCCAGCGCCACGGTGTCGGCTTCCATGTGGGTCTTGACCGGCACCACCTCGATACGAAGTGGCCCGTCGGCCCGACGCACCTCGGTGATCACAGGGGCGAAGAACGCGGCATCGGCCTGATCCAGATCGGTGCGGAAGATCATCGACACCGGCGCCCACTGCAGCACCACCAACGGCACGACGAGCGCGCCGAGCACCGCACCACGGAACTCGGCCACCAGCACCACCACCACCGGCGCGCCGAGCGCAGCCAGGCGGGCTGCGTTGCCGCCGATCGGTGTCTGCGGCAGTGCCGACACGAGACAGAAGCCTGCGTAGCCGAGGCACATCCAGCGAATGAAGCGGTACCGCCAGCCGATCGCGGCGATGCCGCCCGTCACCAGCAACACGTTCACCAGTCCGCCGAACGGGAAGGGGAACGTGCCGCCCTCCGGAAACAGCACGGCCACCGCCAGCACCACGGCCATCGAGCCACCTGCGAGCGCGACGCCCTGCCGACGCGGCAGCGCCGCCGAGCACCACACCGCACAGCCGATGACCGCGATGAACACGCCGGCGACCGGACTCGCCGCAGCCGTGAGCGCTGACAGCACGACCGTCCACCAGACGGGTCGGTCGAGCGCCGCGAGGAGTGCCACCGTGCCGACCGCCACGCCCAACAGGAACGCCAACCGGCCCCCGTACAACGATGCCGAACAGCCCACGGCGAACAACAGCGAGGCAGCCATCGAGGCGCGCAGGCCGGGCGTGCGCGCCGCGACGCGGTGCACGAGCACCGAGCCCGCCCACGAGGCCGCGACCACCCCGATCACACCGAGCAACCGAACACCCACGATGCTCCCGAGGAGCGGCGAGATCAACGAATACGACGGCGTGTGATGGCCCGCGAACCACTGGTTGTTCCAGATCGCGAAGGGCGCTCGACGAAACAGTTCGATACGAAAGTCCTGCACGGCGAAGTCGTTGCTCGGGGGCCTCCACACGAGGTGGACGAGCGAGCCGACGACGGCAACCAGGATGGCCGGCAGATGGGGACGGCGGCCGAGTGACCGCGAAAACGAGCGCATACGAACGCCGCGAACGGCTCGGTCGAATGTAGCAGGCTAGTTTTGATCGGGTGACGGTGACTTCGGATGTGGAAAGCCCTCCCCAGGGCATGGGCGAGGCCGCCGTCCGTCCGCCCCGCTACGGCTGGGTGCGTGAAACCGCCATCGTCATCGGCTTCTACTACGTCTACCAGACCATTCGCAGCCTGGCCGATCACGGCGGGGTCACGAACCGCGCCTACGGCAACGCGCGACGGCTCGTCGGCTGGGAGCAGAACCTGCGCATCTTCCACGAGCAGGCCATCCAGCAGGCGTTCCTGGGTGCACGATGGTTCATCAAGGCGCTGAACATCTACTACGGCACGCTCCACTTCTTGATCACCGTGGGCCTGCTGGTGTGGATGTACCGCAAGCGCCATCACGCCTATCGGCACATGCGCAACCTGCTCGGGCTCACCACTACACTCGCGCTGATCGGCTACTGGGCGTTTCCGCTCGCGCCGCCTCGCCTGTACAAGTGCAACGACAACATCCCCGTGCCGGGCCCCGACGGGTACTCGATCGGCAAGTGCTTCGTCGACACGTTGAACAAGTTCGGTGGGCTGTGGAGTTACCACTCGCCGGTGGCCAAGGCCGTCGCCAACCAGTACGCGGCGATGCCGAGCCTGCACTTCGCCTGGGCGGTGTGGTGTGGCATCGTGCTCTACCGCTACGCGCGGACTCGCACGGCGCGGGTGCTCGGTCTGCTCTACCCCGTGATCACGCTCTTCGCCATCGTGGTGACCGGCAACCACTACTTCCTCGACGCACTCGGCGGCGCCATCATCATCGGCCTCGGCGCCTGGCTCCTGGGCATGCTCGAGCGCCGTCGGTCACAGCGTCTGGCGCGTTCGACGACCGAGCAGCTCGCTGCGGCGAGCTGACGCCACCACCACTGCGAACGCCACCACCCCAGCGGCGCCGCCGAGCAGGAGCGATTCGACCGAGTCCTGCCGCGAGGTGTCGAAACGATTCGTCACCCACAACATCACCGCCAGCGCCACCGCGCCGGCCACGGCAGCCTCGAGCAACACCCGCGCCAGCACACGCGCACCCATCGACCCGGTCCGTCGCACGACCCGTGTCGTGAGCAGGGCCGCCGCCACGGTCTGCGACGCCCCGTACCCCGTGGCCAGCGCCGCAGCGCGATCTGCGGGCGCCGCCCACGCCGAGGCGAGCGACATCCAGATCACCCCCACCGCCGCTGCTGCGATCATCAGGAGGGCGGCGCGGCGCACGTCGCCGATCGCGAAGAGCACTCTCATCATCACGAACGAGAGGCCGTAGCCGAGCAGCCCGGGTCCGAACAGCGCCAACGCATGCGCGATCGGCGCGATTCCCTGGCTCGCGGTCTGCCCGAACGCTGCGGCGCGGGCCAACGGCCACGCCAGAGCACCCATCCCGACGCCACCGAGGACCAGCAGCGGCACCATCAGACGCACTGCGGAGGTGATCGAGCTCCTCACCGTCTCGAGGTCGTCGACCTGCCAGCGGTCCGCCACCCGCGGGGCGAGCGTCGTCGCCACGGGCACGGCCACCAGCGCATGGGGCAGGACGAAGAATGCGAACGCATACACGAACACGGCCACACCGCCGGGCGCGCCGTTTCCCAACGCGAGCGCTGCCACCGTGGGCACCAGGGTGCCGACGATCGACAACGTGGCCCATCCGAACGATGCTCGCATCGCACGCACCGCCGGATGCGCCGGACGCCAGCGCGGCAACCACGCCACCCCGTCGCGTCGCAGCACGAGTGCGGGTGTGAGCGCATACGCCAGGACACCCACCGTCGTGCCACCGGCGAGAATCGCGAACTGCCCCGGCGTGAGGTCGAGGTCGGCGACCTGCCCGTTGCGCGACGCCCGAAACCACAGACACGCACCGATGACGATGACGTTGTTCACCGCCGGAGCGAGGGCGGCAGCGACGAAGCGTCCCCGAGCGTTCAACGCCGCACTCGTGACGGTGGCCAGGCCGTAGCAGACCAGTTGGGGCACGAACACCAGGACCATGGGGATCATCAGGTCGAGCTTTTCCGCGGACTGGACGTCACTCGGGTCCGCCGCCACCATCAGGCGTGTGAGCAGTGGCGACAACGCCATGCCGAGTCCGGCGATCAACGTCAGCGCAGCGAGCGTGGCGCCGTTCGCGGCCTGTACCGCCTCCCCCAGCAGCGCACGCCCACCGGAGCGCCGCGCCGCGACAAAGCTCGGCAGCAGTACGGCCTGCAACACCCCCGCGGCGACGAGTTCGAACAACAGGTTCGGCAGCAGATTGGCGGTCTGGTAGACGTCGCCCAACAGGCCACTTCCCAAGACGGCAGCCGTGGCGAGTACGCGACCGAAGCCCGACACCCTCGACACCAGGGTGCACAGGGTGACGACCGCGGTGTCCCTGCGCATCCCGGAACTCACCCCCCAGTCGAGTTCCGTGTCGGTCACGCGTCCGTTCGTTTCCTTCGTTCGCCCAACAGTTCTGCAGCGTGACGGCGAGCTGCCGTCGCCGCCGCGTCGCCCGAGAGCATACGTGCGACCTCGTCCACTCGATCGTCACCACTGAGCGTCGTGGCGGTGGCCAGCGTCACCGCTCCGGTGGGCAACTCCGCGACCTGCTTGCGCACCACGACGTGTGTGTCGGCCAGTGCGGCGACCTGAGCGAGGTGAGTGACGACCAGGACCTGATGCCGACGCCCGAGTGCCGCCAGGCTGCGCCCGACGGCCACCGCAGCCGCGCCGCCGATGCCGGCGTCGACCTCGTCGAACACGAGCGTGTCGGGCGCTTCGGTGAGCACCATGCGCAGCGCCAGCATCGTGCGCGCCAACTCCCCTCCGCTGGCGACACGCGACAGCGGCAACAGCGGCGCCCCGGGGTTGGCGGCGATCAGGAACGAGACATCGTCGCCCGGGTCGGTCGCGCCCACGGTCACCGCGACCTCGACGTGCGGCATCGCCAACTCGCGCAGGTGGCGCTGGACCTCGGCGGCCAGCGCTCCTGCGCCCGCTCGGCGGGTTGCGCCGACAGCGGCGGCCACGGCCCGCTCGTGCCCAGCGGCCTGCTCCCGCTCGGCCTCCAACTGAGCCACGCGTTCCTCGTACCCCTCCAACTCGGCCAGCCGTGCTTCGACCTCGTCGTGGAACGCGAGCACCTCGGCGAGGGTGTCGCCGTACTTGCGTCGCAGGTCGCGCAACAGTTGCATCCGCTCGCGCACGGCAGCGAGCCGCTCGGGGTCCTCGTCGATGCGCTCGGCCTGAGCCCGCAACTCGGCGGCCACGTCGCCCACTTCGGCCACGAGCGACCGCAATCGCACCTCCGCGTCGACGAACGGTGCCTGCCCTGCGATGGTGCGCAATGCCGCAGCGAGCACGTCCCCGGCCCCGCCGTCCTCGGCGAGGGCCGCGACTGCCGCCTCGGCCAACGCTCGGTACTCGACCGCCCCGGCGAGGACATCGTGTTCGGCCTCGAGGTCGGCGACCTCGTCGGGCCCGCTGATCGATGCGCTGCGCAGCTCGACGGATTGGAAGCGCAGCAGGTCCACCTCCCGCGCCCTTGAACGAGTGTCGCCGCCGAGCGCGGCGAGGGCTGCGTCGATCTCGGACAGTCGAGCGCGAGCACCGCGCAGCGGAGCCAGATCGGTGGAGCACCAGCGGTCCAACGCATCGCGTTGTTCCGACGACGACAGCAGACTCTGGTGGGCGTGCTGACCGTGCAGATCAACGGTGCGTTGGCCGAGCTCGG
>JANMFL010000141.1:0-4939 GCA_031377945.1 Acidimicrobiaceae bacterium
CCGCGCACGGTCGTCTCGAGGAACTGCTCCACCAGACCACCAATCTGCTCGCGCAGGTCACGCACCATGCGGCACTGGTGGTCGGTCCGCCGGCACAGTCGGCCATCGTCCGCTCGGTGCAGGTGGTGTCCCTTTCAGCCAGATCGGCCGCCGTCGTCGCAGTGCTGTCGAACGGCCAGGTCGAGAACGAGGTCATCGACCTTCCCATCGAGACATCCGACGTCCGCCTCGCCGCCGTGACGGCACACCTTCAGGCGCACATGACGGGCCGAGCGCTCGACGGCTCCGTGGCGGGGGTTCCCGCGACGGGCGACCGCGAGCTCGACGCATTGTGCGACACGGCACGCGCATCGCTGCGGCCCGACACCGAGGAGTCCGTCTTCGTGGGTGGCGCTTCGTCGATGGCGCAGGCGTTCGACACGGTGGACACCGTGCGGTCGGTACTGCGCACGCTCGAGCAGCAGTACGTGATGGTCACGCTGGTCCGCGACATCCTCGACCGTGGGCTCTCCGTGGCGATCGGCACCGAGCACGGCATCGAGCCGTTGGCCGCGTGCTCGGTGGTCGTGAAGCCGGTCGTGGTCGACGGCGAGCAGGTCGGCACCGTGGGCGTCCTCGGCCCGACGCGTATGGATTACCCGCAGGCGCTGGCTACGGTCGAGGCCGTGAGCGACCGCCTGGGTCGCCGTTTGAGCGATGGCGGTGCCACGAATGGCTGACTACTACGAGCTGCTCGGCGTCGGTCGGTCGGCGACGCCGGACGAGATCAAGAAGAGCTATCGGCGCCTCGCTCGCGAGCTCCACCCCGATGCCAACCCTGGCGATCCCGCTGCGGAGGAGAAGTTCAAGCAGGTCGCCCGCGCCTACGAGGTGCTCAGCGACCCTGAGCAGCGGGCGCGGTACGACCGTTTCGGTGAGCAGGGGGTTGGCGGCGCAGGAGGCGGCAATCCCGGCGACTTCTTCGGCGCGGGCGGTGGTGGCCTTGGTGACCTGTTCGATGCCTTCTTCGGTGGCGGGAGTCCCTTCGGCGGCGCCCGCGGCCCTGCCGGCCCGCCACGCGGACAGGACCTCGAGGTCGTCGCCGACATCGCGTTCGAACAGGCCGTGTTCGGGGCCACCGTGCCGGTCAACGTTCGCACCGCGCTGCGCTGCGACGACTGCGGTGGCTCGGGTGCCGGTGAAGGCACGAAGCCGGTCGTGTGCAGCGAGTGCAACGGCCAGGGTCAGGTGCAGCGAGTCCGCCAGAGCATGCTCGGGCAGATGGTCACCTCGTCGGCGTGTCCGAAGTGCGGCGGCCTCGGGCAGATCGTCGTCACGCCATGTGCGAAGTGCAACGGCGAGGGCCGCACCATCACCGAACGCACCTACCAGGTCGACGTGCCGGCAGGCGTGGACACTGGCTCCACCCTGCGCCTCACCGGTCGTGGCGCGGTCGGACCCCGCGGTGGCAGCGCCGGCGACCTGTACGTGCATCTGCGTGTCGCGGCACACGAACGGTTCCGGCGCGAAGGTGACGATCTGGTGGCGGACCTGCCGGTGTCCATCGCGCAGGCGTCGTTGGGTACCAAGTTCCTGCTGCCCACGCTGGAGGGCGACGAGGAGATCGTCGTGCCGCCCGGCACACAGCCGGGGCGCGAGTTCGTGCTCCGTCAGCGCGGTGTGCCGCGCCTTCAGGGTCGCGGCCGTGGCGACCTTCGAGTGCGGGTCAACGTCCAGGTGCCGACGAAGCTGTCGGACTTCGAGGCCGAGCTGCTGAAGAAGTTCGCCGAGGCTCGAGGCGAGGAACTGCACAGCGAGTCGGGTCTGTTCGCCCGCATCAAGTCGGCGTTCCAGTGAACCCGGCGCTGCGATCCAGCGCGGCGCACCTGTTCGTGGGTTCGGTCGACGCGCCCGATCCGTCACCCGAGGATCTGCACCACCTGTTCCGCGTGCTGCGACTGCGCGACGACGAGGTGGTCACCGTCAGCGACGGTGGGGGAGGGTGGCGCACCACCATCGCTCGCGGCGGCACGCTCGTGCCCACGGGGACGGTGCACCGTGAGCCCGCGCCCACGCCGTGCGTCGTCGTCGCGGCCATCCCCAAGGGCGACCGCGCGGAGTGGATGGTGCAGAAACTCACCGAGGTCGGTGCCAGCGAGATCGTGCTGATGCACTGTTCGCGCAGCGTCGTGCGCTGGGAGGGCGAGCGCGGTGCGAAGCAACTGGCGCGCGTGCAGCGAGTTGCTCGTGAAGCAGCATCGCAGAGCCGCCGCGTGTGGTTGCCCGTGGTGCTCGGTCCGGTGTCGTTCGCCGAGGCGGCCGGCCGCGACGGTGCCGTGCTGGCCGAGCCGGCTGCGGCCGACGACCTCGTCGCCGACAGCACCGCTCACGTCGTGCTCATCGGTCCCGAAGGCGGGTTCTCGGCGGACGAGTTGGCGGTGAACGTGCCCCACGTGCGTCTGCTCGACACGGTGCTGCGGGTCGAGACCGCCGCCATCGCCGCGGCGTGTGGCATTTTGACACGACCTGCGAAAATCCACGGAGCGTGCTGAGTTTTCACAGACCGTTGTGATTCGCGTCACGGTATGCCACACTGTGCGGTAGAGCCACCACGGAGCAGAGGATTCCAGGCGGGAGCCGGGGTCAGGAGACAGGGCACATGAGCATGCGCGAATTCGACGACGATGTCGCTTCCTCGCCGTACAGCCGCAAGGTCGGCGAACGACTGCGCGTCATCCGCCGCCAGAAGCGACTCTCGCTGCAGGAGGTCGAGGCCACGTCGCAGGAGGAGTTCAAGGCGTCGGTGCTCGGTGCGTACGAGCGTGGCGAGCGCGCCATCTCGGTGCCGCGTCTCGAGCGCCTGGCCAAGTTCTACAACGTGCCGGTCGATCAACTGCTGCCTCGCGAAGATGCCGTACCGGCTGCCGAGGGCGACGCCGAAGCACGCAAGAAGCTGGCTGTCGACCTGCTCAAGCTGAGCCAACTCAGCGGACAGCCGTTCGAGATGCTCACCCGGTTCCTGAAGATGATTCAGGTGCAGCGTCAGGACTTCAACGGCAAGGTCATCACCGTGCGCGGCGACGACACCCGCGCCATCGCGGCGATGCTCGACGTGCCGGTCGACCAGGTCGGTCAGCGGCTCGACGCGCTCGATCTGCTCTATCGCCCGGCCTAGTGGGCTTCGGGGTCTACGTCCACATCCCGTTCTGCGCGCAGCGATGTGACTACTGCGCATTCGCGACGTGGACCGACCGCCATCACCTGCAGCAGCGCTACATGCGCGCCCTTCGTCTCGACATCGAGCGGGCCTCGCTGCCGCGGGTGACCAGCGTGTTCGTCGGGGGCGGCACGCCGACGCTGGTCGACCCGCACCTGCTGGCCGCGGTGCTCGGCGACATTCCCCGCGCCGAGGGTGCAGAGGTGACCGTCGAGTGCAACCCCGACGACGTCACCGATGAACTGATGGCGGTGTACGCGGCCGCTGGCGTGAACCGGGTGAGCATCGGGGTGCAATCGATGGTGCCCCACGTGTTGACGGCGCTCGGTCGCACTCATCTGCCCGCCAACGTCGAGCGAGCCGTGGCCGCCGTCCGCAGCGCCGGCATCCCCACGTTCAACATGGACCTCATCTATGGCGGCGCCGGCGAGTCGCTCGCCGACTGGCGCACCACGTTGGAGGGCGCACTCGCGCTGGATCCACCCCACGTGTCGGCGTATGCGCTCACGATCGAGGCCGGGACGCCGCTCTTCGACGAACCGCACCGGCACCCCGACGACGATGACCTGGCCGACAAGTACGAGCTTGCCGATGACCTGCTCGTGGCTGCGGGAAGGGCGAACTACGAGGTCAGCAACTGGGCGACGCCCGGGCACGAGTGTCGGCACAACATCCTCTACTGGGAACAGGGCGACTATCTGGGCATCGGTTGCGCTGCGCACAGCCACCGCTCGGGGCGCCGTTGGTGGAACCTGCGCACGCCGGAGCGGTATCTGGCTGCCGTCGAGGAAGGCGCGCCCAGCGAAGCAGCCGGCGAATCGCTCGACGACGAGACGCGGCGCGTCGAGGGCCTGCAGTTGCGGCTCCGGATGCGCGGTGGCGTTCCGGCCGAGGCACTCGATCTCGACGGCCTCGACGAGTTGGTCGAGGTTCGTGACGGCACGGCTCGGCTGACGCGACAGGGGCGGCTGCTCGCCAACGAAGTGGCGATGCGCTTGCGCTGATCGCGCGGCGCGTCCCGCCGCTCGTCGCGCCGATCGTCGAGCCGATCGTCGAGCCGATCGTCGAGCCGATCGTCGAGGGGGTCACCAGCCGCGGTGGTCGGCCACGTTCGAGAGGTCGCGCAACACTGCCTGCAGTTCGCTGTCGGGGACGGCCGGGGCGAACAGGAAGCCCTGCGCAGAACGGCACCCGAGCGCCCGCAGCCGTCGCGCCTGCTCGGCGGTTTCGACGCCTTCGGCCACGGTGTCGATGCCCAACTCGTCGGCGAGCGACACGATGGTGGCGATGATTCGTTCACTGCGGTCGTCGTCGTTCAGTGCGGCGACGAAGCGACGGTCGATCTTCACCCGGTCCACGGGGATGTCGCGGAGGCGTTCGAGTGACGAGTAGCCCGTACCGAAGTCGTCGAGCGACAACGTGACGCCGGCCTCGCGCAGCAGACGCAGGTTCTCGCGCACCGCCTCGTCGCGTTGCAGCCAGGCGGTCTCGGTGATCTCGAGTGCGAACCACTCGGGGCGTGCGTCGTTGGCGGCGATGCGCGCGAGCATGTTCTTGGCGAACTCTGGCCACGCCAGTTCGTTCGGCGATGCATTGACCGAGATCTGGAAGTTGCTCATCGGCAGCACACGACTCGCCCGCAACGCGTTCATCGTCTCCGCGGCGCGCCCGTGAACGAAGGCGCCGATGTTGAGGATCTCCGAGTTCTGCTCGGCGATCGGGATGAACTCACCGGGGGAGACG
>JANMFL010000204.1:0-2938 GCA_031377945.1 Acidimicrobiaceae bacterium
TCGCTCGACGACATCATCCGCTCCGCCTGGCAGTGGCACAGCAAGTTCAGTCTGCGCTGAGCACCCGCTGCCGGTCGAGCCAGCCGAGCAACACGGCCACGGCCCGCGGGTCGTGACGAAGGCGGTGGCCTGCACCGGTGATGACCCGCAACTCGGCTGCACCGTGGGCTGCAACCAGCTGCCGCGCATCGGCCGTGGGAACACTCTCGTCGTCGTCGCCGTGCATCACCAGCAGCGGCCGCGGGGCGAACCGTCGCGCTGCGTCCACCGGGCGGAACCGCCGGAACTCGCGGGCCCAGTCGTCGAACTGCTGCGGGAACCCCGGCGAGCGGATCGCGCCGATCTCACGGGCGTGCTCGAGCAGGCGGCGCGGCTGCGCTGCCCAGTCGTCGAAGTCCGCTCGCGGGCTCAGCAGCGCCGCACCACGGACCCGCGGGTCGTCGGCGGCGACGCACGTGGCGATGGACCCACCGGTGCTGGTGCCGACCAACCAGATGCTCGACGGGCTCGCTTCCTCGATGAGGTGATCGATCGCCGCGCGCAGGTCGTCGACCCAACCCTGCAACGAGAAGTCGCCCTCACTCGCCCCACAGCCGCGAAACGTGAAGGTCATCGCCACCCAACCGAGCTCGTTCGCGGCACGGTCGATCAGTTCGGGGAACGTGCCGGCACTGCGCCGAGCGTCGAGCGGGCCGATCGGGAAGCCATGGCAGAGGATGAGCCCGGGAAGGGGCCCGGCGTGGCCGGCAGGAACGACGAGATAGCGCTGCAGCGTCAACGCGCCGGAGCGGAAGCTGCCGTTCACGGCAGGTCAGGCCCGAGGCTTGCGATGCCGGCGAGTCGCACCGGGCGCGGCCAGGCGATAGCCGCGGTTCCGTGCTTCGGCCAGCGTGTCCGGCCCGAAGCAGATGCCCACCTCGCTGTCGACGATCTCGTCGATGACGGCACCATCGGTCCACTCGTCGAGGTCGTACACCAACTGCGTGCGCTTGTCGCCGAGGAAGCGAGTGTGTTCGAAGCGGGAGGGCCGTTCCATTCGGCCGAGTCTAGGATGCCGACGTCCGAGGAGTCAGATCTCAACCGATGACCGCTGCAACACCACGTCTCAACGTGCTGCTCTCGCCATTCCAGAACGCCTTCTTCGCCGAGTTGTCGGACGTCCTCGTGGCAGAGCTCGACGGCATCGGTGTCGAGGCCCGGCTGGTTGCCGAACCGCACACGCTGGCCGTCGACGAGCGCGACGTGTTCGTCATGCTGCCGCCGCACGAATGGGTCACCCTCGAGGGTGACGCGTGGCTGCAGGACCCGCGAGTCGCGCAGCGCACCATCGGCATCGGCGCCGAGCAGCCTGGGTCGCCGTTCTTCGACCGCAACGCAACCATCGCCCGACACCTCGGCGCGCTCTTCGACTTCAGCGAACGGGCGGTCGACGCGTTCCGAGCCCTGGGGATCGACGCCCACCACCTGCCGTTCGGCTACACCGCGCGCTGGGACCGTTTCGCCGACGACGGCAACCTCGACGGCCCGGACGTGCTGTTCATGGGCAACTTCAAGGCACGCCGTCTCGACGCGCTCGCCAAGCTGGCGCCGACGCTCGGCCGTCATCGCACACACCTGGTGCTGGGCGACAACACCGCGCCGAACACCGGCTCGTCGCGATGGTTCGTGGCCGGCGACGACAAGCGCAACCTGCTCGCATCGACCAAAGTCCTGCTGAACATCCACCAGGGCGGCGAGCCGTACTTCGAGTGGCTGCGTTTCACCGAAGCCGCGCTGGCCGGGGCCGTCGTCCTCACCGAACCGTCCACCCATTCGGACCCCTATCTCGCGGGCGAGCACTTCGTCGCCGCGCCCCTCGGCCGAATGGCCGACGCGCTCGACGATCTCCTCGCCGACGACACCGAACGCCGACGCCTGCGCCGAAATGCGTACGAGGCGCTCACGGCGCACCCGTTCAGCGACGCCGTGGCCGGTCTCGTCGCCGTGGCGGCGACGCTCACCGAGCTACCGGTGCCGACCGCTCTGCCGGCGCGCACCCGTCGCGACGCGTTCACGCACAGCAACTCCATCGCACCGGTGCCGCCCACCCGCAGTTGGGCGTCTGCCGTCGCCGCAGCGAGCACCGACATCGTGGTCGTCGGCGACATCGACGTCGTCGCGCCCGCGTCCACGCCCGCTGGCGAGGTCACCATCGTCCGCGTTCCCGATCGCGTCGCGGCACTGGCTGCGATGCGCGCGTCGACGGCAGCGTCGGTCGGGGTGGTGGACCGTCCTGCCGAGCTCACGCCCGTCGGGCTCGAGGCCCTCCAACACCTCGTGCTCGACGGCGCCGACGTCGCCTGTGGAATGGTCGCCGAGCCCACCTCGACCGCGCCGTGGGCACCACGGCGGCTCACCGGCCTGTGGCAGCCCACCGGCGAGTCGTTCGACCCGTTCCAGAGCAACGACGGGTGGTTCCTCGTCCGACCCTCCAGCGTCGACGCCACCGAGCCACGGATCCTCGCCCGCACACCCGTCGCGCACGCGCCGATGCCCGTGCTCGTCGCAGCGACGCCGCCACCGCCGCTCGTGGTCGTGGTGATGGCCACGTTCCAGCCCGCGGCCGAACTGTTCCACCGACAGGTCCAGTCGCTGCGCGAGCAGACGTTGCGCGACTTCGTGTGCATCGTCACCGACGACGGCTCAGGCGACGAGCACGTCGCCGCCATCCGCCGCGAGATCGCGGCCGACCACCGTTTCGAACTGGTCGCCCACGACGAGCGGGTCGGCTTCTACCGGAACTTCGAACGCGGGTTGGCGCTCGCACGCGACCGACACCCCGCCTTCGTGGCACTCGCCGACCAGGACGACGTGTGGTACCCCGACAAGCTCGAGCGAGCCGTCGAGCGCCTCACCACGACCGGCACGAGCATGGTCTTCACCGACGTCGCCCCAGTCG
>JANMFL010000243.1:0-7134 GCA_031377945.1 Acidimicrobiaceae bacterium
CGCGCAGGCCGACGCCGCACTGGCGCAGACGCCGGCTTCGTCGAGGAGGAACAGCAACGCCTCGTTCTCGATGCCCTCGATGCAGACGTGAGCCGAGCCGGCCACCTTGTGCTCGCGGGGCACCGTCTCGTGCACGCCGGGCAGCTCGGCAACGAGCGTGTCGACCAGGCCGTCGCGCAGCGATGCGAGCCGCACCTGTTCGGCGTCGCGGTCCGCGTCGGTGTGCTGCAGCGCTGCCGCGAGCGCCATGATGCCGGGCACGTTGTGCGTGCCGCTGCGTCGCTCGCGCTCCTGTCCCCCACCGATCACCATCGGCGCGTACGCCACACCGGAGCGAGCGACGAGGACGCCCACACCCTTGGGGCCGCCGAACTTGTGGGCTGACAGCGACAGCAGGTCGACGAGTGGCGTGATGGTGCGCAGGTCCAGCCAGCACGGTGCCTGCACTGCATCGGTGTGCAACGTCGCACCAGGTGCGCATTCACGAACGACCTTCGCCACGGCGGCGATGTCGTTCACCGTGCCGACCTCGTTGTTCACCGCCATCACGCTGACGACCGTGACGTCGGCCGTGGCGCGCAATGCATCGGCCAGCGACTGCAGATCCACGGCTCCGGTGGACGTGACGGCGACCGAGACACCGTTCGAGTGCTCGACGGGCGCCAGGACTGCGTGGTGCTCGGCGGAAGGGCACACGGCGACCCCGCCGCGTCGGGCGATCGTGCCGAACACCGCCGTGTTGTCGCCTTCGGTGCCACCGCTGGTGAACACCACCTCACCCGGCTCGCAACCCACGACACCGGCCACCACCTCACGCGCGTCGTCGACCGCCGCGCGGGCCTGACGAGCGAAGCGGTGCGAGCCCGAAGGATTCGCGAACTGCTCGCTGAGGAACGGCAGCATCGCCGCGACCGCCTCGGGGCGCATCGGCGTGGTGGCCGCATGATCGAGGTAGGTGAACGTGCTCACCCGGCCAAGGCTAGGGACTCCGCCAGCGCTCAGGCGCGCGCCACCCAGGCCGACGGTTGGTACGCGGGGAAGGTGCGCCGTTGGTACCGGGCGACGACGCACAACAGGTACGCCTCGGGATGGACGTGGGCCGCACGAGCGTGCTGCAGCGTCCGCGAGGCCCGATCGGCCAGGTCGAGCGCCATCGCATAGCGCGCCTCGGGGCCGAGCTCGCGGTTCCGCATGAGGAACGCGCGGATGACGGTGTACTGCTCGTCGGTCATCGCGGTGGGGTCGATGCTCGCGGCGTAGACCTCGAACCCCACCGGCACCGGGAACCACACCGCCTGGGGGAGCACGGTGCGGTCGGGGTCGCGGACGACCACCGTGCCCGCCATCAGGTCGCCCACTCGCTGATGCCGACGGGTACCCAGGATCATCAGGGTGCCGGTCACTCCAATCGGCGGGAAGAACCGATCGACCAGCCCTCCCATCATGCGCAGCATGGCGTGACGCAGCCGAATGGGTGCCCCCTCGACGGTGACGGCACGCAGCCCCATCGCCTTCTTGCCGACGGTTCGGCCACGCCACAGCGTCTCGAGCACCACCGGATAGCCCATGATCACCGCGGCGAACACGATCGCGAACACGGTCCGGCCGCCCGAATCGCCATCGACGATGCCCAACGCGCCGAACACCACGGCAATGGCGAACAGTGCGCCGAACTGCACCATCAGATCCAGCAACCCTGCCATCACTCTGGCGGACACGCCGGCGGTCTCGACCTCGAGCACCACTGCCTCGGGGGTGATGATGCCATCCATCGGAATCGGTACCCTAGGCCATCCGAATCGGTACCCTAGGCCATCCAAATCAGTACCCTAGGCCGCAGTGGACATCGACGCATTCGTCGTCAGCCGGCAAGCCGGGTGGGCTCGCCTGCAGGCCCTCACCGAGTTGGCGCGCCGCATTCGCCGTGTCGCACCGGACGAACTCGACGAGATGGTCCACCTGTACCAACGCACCGGCGCCGACCTCGCCAACGCACGAGTCACCTACGCCGACGACTCGCTCCTCGTGAACCGACTCACCCTGCTCGTCGCCGACGCGCACGGTGTGCTCTACGGGCAGCGCGACGCCGAGGTGCGCCGCAGCCTCACCGAGTTCGCCACGGTCACGTTCCCCGCTGCCGTCTATCAGTTGCGTCGATACATCGCCGTTGCGGCGCTCCTCACGGTCGTACCGTGGGCCGTGTTCCAGATCTGGCTCGCGGTGTCGCCGACCGCGTTCGACGTGGCCGCACCCGACGCCACCGCACAGCAGTACATCGACCAGGACTTCGCCGACTACTACTCGAACCAGCCGTCGCAGAACTTCGCCACCCAGGTGTTCCTGAACAACATCCGCGTCGGGTTCCTCGCGTTCGCGGCCGGCGCGTTGTTGTGCGTCGTCACGGTCGCGCTGCTCGTGTGGAACGGCGCGAACGTCGGTATGGCCGGAGGGCTGTTCACCCACGTCGGACAATGGGACAAGTTCTGGGGGCTGATCCTGCCCCACGGAATGCTCGAGATCTCCGCTGTCGTCGTCGCCGGAGCCGCAGGGCTGCGCATCGGGTGGTCGATCATCGACCCCGGCGATCGACCGCGCACTCAGGCGTTCGTGGAAGAGGCACGCCGCTCCGGGAGCGTGCTCATCGGGCTGGTGGTCGCCTTCCTGATGGCGGCCATCGTGGAAGGCTTCGTCACCGGTCGGCCATGGCCCACCGCGGTGCGCATCGGGATCGGGGCGGGGATGTTCCTGTTGTTCTGGGGATGGACGATCACCTTTGCCATTCGGGTCCGGCGTCAGAGCTTTCCGCTCGCCTTCAACTCGAGGTAGGTGTCGACCAACTCGACCGCCAGGCGCCCCGGCGCCGCGTCGACCACGACCGCGCCCGCGGCGCGGAGCCGGGCCACCGCACGCGCCCGCTGCTGCATGGCGCCCACTGCAGCCGCTTCGCGGAACGCATCGCCCGCCCATTCATGACGTCCCCCTGCGGCCCACCCGAGCACCGCCGGGTCCTGCACCGCAGCGATCACCACCAGGTGTCGCCTCGTCAGGATCGGCAACGCAGGCAGCAACGCCTGTTCGACCACGGCCTCGACCAGGTCGGTGAGCACCACGTACAGCGAACGCCGTCGGAATCGAGACGTCGCGGTCGCGAAGGCCACCTGATACGCACTCTCGGAGTACTCGGTCTCGAGCTGGTACATCGCCTCCGCGGCTCGGCCCAGCTGTCCCTTGCCGTTGGTGGGAGGCACGATCGCGCGCACCTGCCGGTCGAACGCGATCAGCCCGACGCGGTCTCCCAGCTTCGACGACGCCTGCACCATGCCCAGCACTGCGTCCATCGCATGCTCGACTCTCGGCACACCCCCGACGGTGCCGGCCATCACGCGGCCGTTGTCGAGCAGCAGCACCACGTTCTGGTTCCGCTCGGCCCGGTACTGCTGCACGATCGGCCGGCCCAGCCGCACGGTGGCCGGCCAGTTGATCCGCTTGAAGTCGTCATCGGGGCGGTAGTCGCGCAACTGATCGAACTCGGTGCCACCACCGCTTGCTCGGATGGAACGCAGTCCCACCTCCAGCACTCGCGGCTGACGAATGCGCCGCACGATCTCGTCGCGGCTGGGATATGCAGGCATCACCCGAATGCCGCCCGGCACCGACCGCGTCGACTGCCGGCTGGCGAGATGCAGCGGGCCCTGCACGCGCACGGTGATGTCGTCGAGCGGAAATCGGCCGCGACGTGTCGGTCGGAACGGCGCTCGCGAACGAGACCGCGCCCCGGCCGGGAGCCGCGCCGACACGCTCCGCCGTTCCGCGGCAAGGCTGGGCCACAACGCGTCGGACATCGTGAGCCGCGCGGTCCGACCGGAGCGGTTGCCGATGACCCACGTGATGACCGAATCCTCACCCATCGTCACCGCATCGGGCGCTTCCCTGACGATGTCGATGCGCTTGGGCGACACGCACATCAGGGCGTCGACCGTGAACAGCACGAGCAGCAACACCTCGATCGCCAGCAGCGCCCACCACACCGTGCCGGTCCAGAAGAAGAGTGCCGCCCCGGTGAGCGCGACGAGCGCGGCGAACCACACGGTCGGGACGGGGTAGGCGGGGCGGCGCACGAAGAGCTCGGTCAGCGTGGCGTGGGGACGGTGGCGAGGATGCCGTCGAGCACGGTGTCGGCCGAGGTGCCCTCGAGTTCGAGCTCGGGACGGACCATCACGCGGTGGCGCAGGCACGGCTTGGCCACCGCCTTCACCTCGTCGGGCGTCACGAACGATCGGCCGCTGAGCCACGCCCACGCCTTCGAAGCGTGCAGCAGCCAGGTGGTGCCGCGGGGCGACACGCCCAACTGCAACGCGGGTGACTGCCGCGTCGCCCGGCACAGGCTGACGATGTACTCACGCACCGCTGGATCCACCCGGATCGCGTCGATCTCGCGCCGGCCCGCGGTGAGGTCGGCCGCGCTCGCGACCGCACGGACGCCGGCGGCGACGACGTCGTGCGGGTTCATCCCTCGGTCGTGACGTTCGAGCATGTCCATCTCCTGCTCGGCCGACGGGTAGCCCATCGTCAATTTGAACAGGAAACGGTCGAGTTGCGCCTCGGGAAGCGGATAGGTGCCCTCGTACTCGATGGGGTTCTGGGTCGCGATCACGAGGAACGGGTCGGGCAGCGGATGCGTCGTGCCGTCGAAGCTGACCTGGCGCTCCTCCATCGCCTCGAGCAGTGCGGCCTGTGTCTTCGGTGGCGTGCGGTTGATCTCGTCGGCCAGGAGCAGGTTGGTGAACACCGGACCCTTGCGGAACTCGAACTTCAGTCCCTCGGCGGTCTGCCCCACCAACTGCTGCCCGATGACGTCGCTGGGCATCAGGTCGGGGGTGAACTGCAACCGGGTGAACTGCATGTCGAACGAGGCCGCCAGGCTCTTCGCCAGCAGCGTCTTGGCCACACCCGGCACACCCTCCAACAGCACGTGGCCGTTGACCAACAATGCGGCCATGACGCCGGTCAGCACACCGTCCTGGCCGACCACCACCTTGGCCACCTCGGCGCGCACCGCCAGGATCGCGTCGAGCGGGGCCCGGCCCGCCGACCCCGAGCCCGTTGCGGAGTGGTGGTGCTCGGGCGGTGAGAACGAATCTGTCACTGGGAGGCTCCTTCGAGGACGAGATCCCTGATCTCGTGGATGCGATGGGAAAGTGCGAGCAGTTCCTGCGCGTCGCGCGGGTCGCCCCGCAGGACGTGTTCCACGTGGCCGGCGGGCACCGTCGTGCGCGATGCGACGACGGCGTCGAGTTCGTCGATCGGCGTGTTCGGCGGCAACCGCATCCGCACGCACAGGTCGCGGTGAAGGTTGCCACGCAAGAGCCACCCGGCCCGCTCGGCGTGCTGGGCGCGCTGCATCAGGCGACCCGTTGCCACCACCAGTTCGCTGCCGGCGATGGGGACCTGGTCGGGCTCGCGCACCGGCCGACCGGGACGGATCGCGCGAGCGACCGCAAGGACTGCGAACGCCACGACCAATTGGGTGAGCGCCATCCAGACACCGGGACGCACGAGCTCGAGCAGCGTCGTGTCGCCGGTGCCGATGTCCGCCGTGGTCTTCGGCGCCTCGGCACCGAGCACGATGGTCACCGCCGCACCGTCGATCGGGGCGAGCAACGCGGTCGCGAGACCCGCATTGTCGGCAAATCGGAGATACCGGTTGGTGAACAGCTCGTTGTCACCGAGGGCGATGATCGATCCATCGCCGTCGGCCCGAACGACCGCAAAGGCATCGACGCCATCGCCGAAACACGAGACGTCGCCCTGAGCGACGAGTTCGACGCCATCGGGCACGAACAGTCCGCGGAGGTGCTGCAGTGCGCCGATGTCGCACCGGCCGGGAAGGACGTTGCTCTCGTCGGTCACCGAGACGTTTCCGATGGGCACCGTGCCTTCGATCACGCCCGTTCCTCGCGGGCCCGCCAGCGGACTGTCCGGGTCGGCCATCACCACCACCCCGCCGGAGCGCACGAACCGGGCGAGTTCGCCTCGCTGGTCGTCGTTCAGCCGGTCCTGCAACACGAGGACGCGCCGGGCGTCGCCGCCCGACGGCATCGTTCGTGACACGTCGACGTCGGCGCCGAAACGCTGCAGCAGCACGACCAGACCGCGGGTGCCGGTGGCCGACTCACTGCGCGGGTCGAACGGCGTCGTGTCGGGTGATGCCCGCACGAGCAGCATCATCCCCACCGCGACGAGCACCACGAGCAACGCACCGATCGCCGTCCTGGCGCCTGTGCCCGGTTCGGCGGTGGCGCGCCGCGGGCTCACCGTCGACTCCCCGTGGCGTGCAGAACCTGCCGCTCCAACTGTTGGAACCGGTCGTCACCGTCCACACCGACGTCGACATGGCCGTACCACGCATCGTCGAACAGATCGGCCGCGGCATCGAACTGCGGTGCGACACCGGGGTCGACGGTGCGCAGCTGCGCCCGCTCCTCACCGGTCGTGCGACCCGGGATCTCGTCGATCAGCCCACGCCGAGCGAGGTCGCCCACGAGCGCCCGATAGCGGCACCGCAGCGCATCGCGGAACCTCCCCGCCCCGCGATGGGTCTCGGCCTCCTTGCGCCAGTCGATCGGTTCACGACGCCGGTCCACGAGGACGGCGGCGACCTCGAGCTCGTCGAGCTCGGTGTCGTCGTCCTCGTCCTCGTCGTGCCGGAGCGACGTCGAACGCGAGCCCAGCCCGCGCACCACCATCACCACCATCAGCACCAAAAGGGCGATGAGCAGCAACCAGAAGAGGGCACCCAGGAACGACAGGTCGAACCCACCCGAGGGCTCGCCGGGTGGCTTCGGCGTGGTCGGCGGCGCGCACACCGACCGGTTCGCCGAGACGATGCGACAGGCCTGCTCGCGCACCTCGTCGGGGTCCTGCGCGACGGTGCCGAGCACCCCGGGATCGGTGGGCTCGGGTGCAGCGAACGACCACGTCGAGACGCGGGCGAGGATCATCGGACCGGCCCGAACGCTCGGTCCGCGGCCAACGTCAGGTCGAGCCCCTCGGCGTGCACGCGCAGTTGCAGGTACAGCTGGGCCGCTGCCAGCGCCACCAGTGGCAACACGACCAGCAACGCCAGCTGGGTGG
>JANMFL010000245.1:0-6540 GCA_031377945.1 Acidimicrobiaceae bacterium
TGCGCGAGTCGGCGTCGAGATGGGGTACCTCGGGGTAGTACGCCCCGTCTTCGTTCCCGAGTCGAGTCAACTCCGAGAGGGCGCCCGTCCGCGTGAACCACCCGGAACCATCGGTCGTGGCGAAGTGGGTGTCGAGGATGAGCGGTCGACCGGCGATCCGGTCGAGCAACGAGTGCTGCATGGGCTGACTGAGGTGGTAGTAGAGCCCGAGGCATGCAACGACGTCGTAGTCAGCAGGGTCCCACGTCGCCGCCTCGACGTCGGAGTGGATGAACGTGACATCCGGCGGCAGTTCGGGGAGCCGCTCGGTGCGCGCATCGAGCGCGGTGGTGCGCCACCCCAACGAGTGGGCGAGCAGCGAGAACGCACCGTGGCCGGCACCGAGGTCGATGACCGACCCGGTCGGGAAGAACCGCAACGCCTGCTCGAACAACTCGAGCCGAATTCCCGATCGAGCGAACGCGTCGTAGTGCACACGGTCGGCGTCGCGCGCCGCACGACGCGCCGTCTCATCGACTGCTGCTGGTGTCGGGGAGGCCGTACGTCGTTTCCACATCGCCGCAACTGTACGCGGTGAGGAACGACCGAGCCGGCGGCGTTCGGCGACCGGGCGTCGTACCACGACCGCCCATGTGGGCAGCTCTGAGTGCTCCTCCGCTCGTTCATGTCGCGGCGAAACGACCGAAACGGTGGGATTTGCGCGACATGAACGAGCTTGCCCGATATGGAGCGACGTGTCCAGCGGCGGTCAGTCGCCCCGGTGACGCTGCTCGGTGAACGGGTCGCCGTACATGTGGTAGCCGTTGCGTTCCCAGAAGCCGGGTTGGTCGTTGTCGCGGACCTCGAGCGAGCGGGCCCACTTGGCGCTCTTCCAGAAGTACAGGTGCGGCACGACGATGCGAACAGGACCGCCATGGATCGGCTCGATGTCCTCACCGTCGAACGCATACGCCACGATCGCTTCATCGGTGACGATGTCGGCGAGCGGCAGGTTGGTGGTGTAGCCGTACTCGGCGTGCTCGACCACGTGCGTGGCCGCCGACTGCACGCCTGCCTGCTCGAGCAGGTCGCGCACGCGCACACCGGTCCACGTCGTGTCGAACTTGCTCCACTTGGTGACGCAGTGGATGTCGAACGTCAGCGTCACGGCCGGCATGGCCTTCAGGTCGTCCAGACCGACGGTGAGTGGTCGGTCGACCAACCCGGTGATGGTGAGGTCCCACTCCCCCGGCCCATAGGTCGGGACGTCGCCGACGTGCAGCACCGGAAACCGGTCGGTGAGGTACTGACCGGGCGGCAACCGCGAGGGGTCGTATCCCTTGTCGACCAGTTCCGAACGATTGCGATCGAAGAAGCCCATCGGCACAGTGTGCACCGAGTCCGATGGACGCGCCAGGCGAAGCGGCCGCGCATAAGGTGACCAACCATGAGCGACCTGCCTCCGCCGCCCCCGTCCAACATCCCGCCCCCGCCGCCCGGCGGCCTGACCCCGCCCCCCGGGTATGTCGCGTACGGCGGCCAGGGCGGTGCTCGCGGCCCGGTGCAGTTCATCGGCGGGATCACCAAGTGGGTCGTCGGGCTGCTCGGCGCGGTCATCGCGCTGCAGGTCCTCGGCCTCATCCTCCAGCTCACCCTGCGCGGCTCGGCGCTCGACGTGCAGGACGGCAACATCACGCTGAACGACTTCGACGGCAAGCTCGGCCTCTACGGTGCCATCGCGGTCATCACGTCGGTCATCGGCATCGCGCTGCTGGTGGTGCAGATCGTCTGGACCGCACGCATGGCCAAGAACCTGGGAGCCCTCGGCCGCACCCCGCAGACGTTCGGCGTCGGCTGGACCATCGCCATCAACATCCTCGGTGGTTGCACGCTCGGGATCCTCCCGTTCCTGATGTGGCGTGAACTGTGGAAGGGCAGCGACCCCGAGTCGCCCGCGTTCGACCCCAGTTGGAAGAGTCGCCCGAACGGCACGATCGTCGTCGCCCACCTGGTCGCCACCCTCGGTGCCGTCGTCCTCGGGTTCGCCCTCGGCGCGGCCGGCGCCGTCAGCGTCATCCGCAACAACGGCTCGAGCGACATCGCCGACAACCTGAGCGACCGTTTCGGCATCGTGCTCGGGGCCGGCGTGTTGCAGATCGTCGTGTCGGTGATCTTCATCCAGCTGGTTCGACAGCTCGCCGCACGCCACATGAAGGCGATCGCCGAGATCTGATGCTCTACGTCGTGCGCCACGCGAAAGCGGGGAGCCGCAGCCAATGGACCGGCGACGACCGACTCCGCCCGGTGTCGTCGAAGGGTCGCGTCCAGAGCGTGGCACTCGCCGACCGGCTGGCCGACGTGGCCACCGGCGATCTCGTCAGCTCGCCGCACCTGCGCTGCATCGAAACGCTCCAGCCGTTGGCCGAACGCATCGGCGGCGCCGTACGGGCCGACGAACGGTTGGGCGAGGACACCGGGTTCACCGGCGCGCTCGAGCTGCTCGGCGAACTTCCCGACGGTTCGGTGGTGTGCAGCCACGGCGACGTCATTCCCGAGACGATCAGCGCGCTGCAGCGACGCGGCACGAACATCGTCGGCGAGCCCGATTGGCGCAAGGCAAGCGTGTGGGTGCTCACCCGCGACGACGCCGGCACCATCACCGGCGCCACCGCCTGGCCCCCGCCCGACGCCTGATCGCTTAGCCCTGGATGAGACCCTGCACCATGGGGCGCATGTTGGCCGGGGGGTTGCGGTCGAGGCAGGCCTGCGCCTCGTCCGTTGCCGTCGCCTGATCCGGCGTCGAAAGGAAGCGCGCGCTCGCCACGGCGATGAAGCAGTGCGGATCCGCGTAGGTGTCGTCGAGCTTCGCCGCCTCGCGCAGCAGGTCGATGCCCTGCTGCACCTGCGCGTCGTCGCCGGCCTGCTGACCGTTCAGCACGATCAGCCAGCCGATGTACGTGCGCGCTTCCAGATTCTCGGGCTCGATCTCGATCACCCGCTGATACGCAGCCAACGCGCCAGCCTGGTCGGTACCGAGGTTGGCCCGGGCCTCGGCGAGCAACTGGGTGACCTCGTCGGTCGGCTGCCCACCGGTGAGCGTCTGCCCGGGCAGGCGCTGGCCGGCGAAATGGCTGACCGCCACGCCAAGACCGACGGCCACCACGACCGTGGCGACCGGAACGACGAGGCGGCGCCACAAGGGACGCTGCACCTTCGGTGGCAGCGAGCTGCGACCATCCTCGATCTCGCGCATGACAGCAGCGGCGCGAGCGATGTAGCCGTCGCGCAACGCGACGAAGTCGGCATCGTCGACATCGCCAGCCTCGCGTTCGCGGTCGAGGTCGCGGATGCTGGCGAGGAGGAAGCGGCGCTCCTCCTCCAGCTCTGCCAGACGATCAGGATTCATCGTCGCCCTCGACCACAGGCTCGCCGTCCGCGACCGCCGGCGCGTCGTCGACCGCAGGCGCGTCGTCGACCGCAGGCTCGTCCTCCTCGGCCAACGCTGCGGCCACGCGGGCACGGTCCTCGTCGTCGGGTACGGCATCGACGTTGTGCTTCCACCTGCGGAAGGCGAAGAACAGACCCACCCCGGCGCACACCAGTGCCACCGCCGGCAGGATCCACACCAACGAGTTGAATCCCGTTGCGTTCGGCACCAGCTGCGTCTGCGCGCCGAACTGCTGCACGATGAAGGCGACGATCTGGTCGTCGCTGTTCTGGCCCTGCGCCACCTGCGCCTTCACCTCGGCGCGGATGGCGACCGACGACGGGTTGGCGCTCTCGTACACCGTCTCTCCATCGCAGACCGGACAGGCGATGCGCTTGGTGATCTCCTCGACCCGCTGCTCGGGCGTGAGCGGGCCGCTGTCCTTCAGCGTGCCGAACGCGAGCAGGCCACCCACGACCAGGAGCAGGGCGAGCCAGCCCGGCCAACGCTTCCACGAACTGGTGCGACTCATGACAACTCGTACAGGTCGCGCTGCTGTTGCACCAGACGGCCCAGCGTCTCGGCATCGATCTGACCGGCCCAGCGGACCACGACGACACCATTCGGGTCGATGATGAACGTCTCGGGCACCAGCGCCACGCCGAAGTCGACGTTCGTCGTGCCGTCGTCGTCGCGCACGATCGGCCAGTCGCCGCCGCGGCTGAGGAAGAACGACTTCACCCGGTCGACGTCGTCGTTGATCTGCAACACCGTGTACAACTCGGCACCCTCGGCACCAAGCGTTCGTTGCTGCTCGACGAACTCGACCAACGCCGGGTGCTCGGCCCGGCACGGCGCGCAGGTGGAGTTGAAGAAGTTGACGACCACCCAACTGCCCTTGCGGCGGGCGAGGTCGAACGGCGTGCCGTCGAGCGTTGTGCTGCGCACCGTGGGCGCGGCACGGCCGAGCAGCGGGCTCTCGACCAGCCCGACCTCGTCCTTGGGTCCCGACGAACTTCCTGCCAACACCACGAACAGGGCGATCATCACGACGAGCACGCCGAGGACGACGAACGGGGCGACCCGGCGCGGCACCGACGAATCAGGCGCCGACGAATCAGGCGCCGACGAATCATGAGTAGACGAAGTCGGGTCGACGACGGGCTCAGCCACTGGCGGCCTCCTCCAACGGCACCGGGGCCGACACCGGATCGGTGGGCTTGCGCCGGTACTTGCCCGGGAACGCAGCCAACACGGTGCCGACACCACACAGCAGGCCGCCCACCCACAGCCAGACGATCATCGGCTTGATGAAGATCTTCAACTTGGCGACGCCGGTACTCGGCTTCGAGCCGTTCTCGAGCGTCAGGTAGATGTCGCGCATGACACCGGTCTTCACGCTGGGTGTCGCCACGTCCATGCCCTGCGCGGTGTACTTCGTGATCGCCGGCGCGTAGGCCTGGCCGCCGTCGATGATCACGTATGCCTTCACGCCCACGGTGCCGGGGCCCGTGAAGTCCACCACGTCCTCCAGTTCGAACGTGTGCCCGGCGAACTCGACGACGTCACCCTTGTTCATCGTGAACTCGCCGGCCCTGGTGTAGCTGTTCGACGCGGTCAGACCGACGGCGATGAGGATGATGCCGAGGTGCACGATCATGCCGCCGTTGGCACGACCGAGCAGACCGCGGTACCCCTGACGGCGCGTGGCGAGCACCAGTTGGCGCATCGCCGAGCCGCCCGCGAAACCGGCCAGGCCGAAGGCCAGCAGCGGAGCGAACCCCGTGGCGCCCAGCAGGATGGCGAGCAGGAGCGCGCCGGCACCGCACCACGCCGGCCAGAACAGACGCTCGCGCAACAGTTCGGTGCTGGCCTTGCGCCACGGCAGGACCGGGGCCACCGCCATCAGGAACAGCAGCGCGATGCCGATCGGCTGCGCCATGGTGTCGAAGAACGGCGAGCCGACGGCGATCTGCCGGTCGTCCTTGGCCTCGACGATCAGGGGGAAGACGGTGCCCAGCAGGATGACGAACGCGAACAGCGTGAAGATCACGTTGTTCGCCAGGAACGCACCCTCCCTCGAGATGGGCGAGTCGATGGCACCGGGCGACCGCAGCCGGTCACCTCTCCAGGCGATGAGGCCCAACGACACCACGACGATGAGGCCGAAGAACCCGAGCAGGTACGGACCGATGGTGCCGTCGCTGAACGCGTGGACGCTGTTGATGACACCGGAGCGGGTGAGGAACGTGCCCAGGATGGTGAGCGAGAACGTGGCCATCAGCAGGCTGAGGTTCCACACGCGCAGCATGCCACGCCGCTCTTGCACGAGCACCGAGTGGATGTACGCCGTCCCGGTGAGCCACGGCAGGAAGCTGGCGTTCTCGACCGGATCCCAGGCCCACACACCGCCCCAGCCGAGCACCTCGTAGCTCCACCAACTGCCGAGCACGATGCCCAGCGTGAGGAACCCCCACGCGAACAGCGCCCAGCGGCGGGTCTCCATCAGCCACCCCTCGCCGACGCGGCCGGTGATGAGCGCGCCGATCGCGAAGGCGAAGGGAACCGTGAAACCGACGTACCCCAAGTACAGAATCGGCGGGTGGAACAGCACGAGCACGTGGTTCTGCAGCAACGGGTTCGGGCCTGCGCAGCACTGGTCGAAGTTCGGCACACCACCCGCGCGGAACGCGTCGGTGGGGCCGAGCGCGAGGAAGAAGAAGAACGCGGTGACGAGAAGCATCACCACCAGCGCCCACGCCACCAACGGGTCGGCCATGCGGCTGCGATAGCGGCGGGCGACGATGGTGGTGTAGATGGCGAGCAGCAGCAGCCAGAGCAGGATGCTGCCCTCGAGCGCACTCCACATCGCGGTGAAGTTGAACAGCGCCGGCGTGTCGTACGAGCCGACCTTCTGCACGTAGGCAATGCTCCAGTCGCGGGTGATCAGCGCCCGCTGCATGACGACGACCGCCAGCACGGCGCCGACGAGCACCACCCACACGTAGCCCTGTACGGTGCGCACGAGGCGTTGGTCCTTGAGCAGCGTCGCAGTGGCCAGCGCACCGGCTCCTATTCGGGCTACACGCTCGAAGGTCTCGCCAATTACACCGCTTTCGCGCGCTCCTCGTTAA
>JANMFL010000273.1:0-3376 GCA_031377945.1 Acidimicrobiaceae bacterium
CGGGTTCCACTGCGGGACCACGTTGAACATCGCGCCGAGGCGGATGTTCTGGGTGCGGGCGGCGATCCAGGCGCTGATGAGAATGCCGTTGGGGATGACCTCGTAACCCTCGTACTGGAAGTGGTGTTCGGTCGTCCAGAAGCTGTCGTAGCCGAGGCGATCGGCCTCGACCGCGGCGTCGATGTAGCTCAACGTCGCGTCCCAACACGCCTGATTGTCGTACCTGCGGTCCATCGGATTGGGAAGTCCGGCACCGGCGTCGGACATCTCGACGCCGCCGAAGAAGAACGCTCCAATTTTCATGGGTCGGAACGTAGCACGATATTGATGTCGTCAATATGAACGGAACGTGCGGGAGTCGCCCCGGGGGCGCTGTGTGAAGGCCCCGATCGCGGCGAGCGCAGGGACGACCAGGAGCGACCATCGCAGGCCGACCTGGTCGGCGAGGAAACCGAGTGCGAGCGGGCCGAGCGTGACCGCCATGCCCGAGGCCAGCGCACAGAACGCGCCCATGCTGACCGAATCGAGCTTGTGGCCGGCCCGGCCGTAGAACTTGTCGACCGTCAGCGGATAGAGCGGACCGCCGCCGAAGCCGACGATGGTGAGGCCGATCACCTTCAGGGGCAGCCCGGGGGCGAGACACATGATCAGCGCGCCGGCGCCGACGGTGAGGAAGCTGAGCATGATGGTGCCCTCACCGAAGCGGGCGAGCAGACGAGGGAGGATGAGGCGGACGACGAACATCATGATGCCGAACACACTGGCGACGACCGCGGCGAGCCCCGACGAGGCCTTCCCCACCTCGTGGAGGTAGGTGACCGCCCAGATGCCCACCGTGAACTCGGTGAGCACGGCGTTGACGATGTGCAGCCACGGAGTGCGCACCTCGGGGTCGGAGAGCGGTCGCAACGAGAAGTCGGCCTGTCGGTCGCCCTCGGGGACGTCGACCGGCCACGCCACGATGGCGAGGGCCGCAGCGAACGCGGCGGTGATCGCCAGGTACGGGCCACGCCAGCTGAGTCCCGCTGCGAGCGCGCCACCGATGACGAAGCTGAACAGCAGTCCGGCCAGGCCCGGGGCGCCGTTCACGGCGGCGAACGCCGTCGCCCGGTGCTCGCCGTGGTGATCGCTGATGAGGCCGGGCATGACCATCACCAACATCGCTCCGCCGAGGCCCGAGAGGGCGGTGCCGAACAGGGTGACGGGCCAGGCCGGCCCGAGGCAGAGCAGTACGACGCCGGCGAGCATGGCGATCGCCGAGTACTGCAGCGTGGAGCGTCGACCCAGCCGGTCGACGACGCGCACGCCCCACACACCCGCGGCCAGCAGACCGATGCCGAAGGTGCTGCCGTGCAGCGCCGCCACGACGCCACTCAGCCCGAACTGGGTGCGCAACTCGCCGAGCACCACGCCGACGCTGAGCGCCGCGACGAGCAGGCAGTAGCCGAGGGCCGACGAGTACGTGAGACGATCCCACCGGAACCGGGTCGGAGGCGCGATCGTCGTAGTCACCGTCACAGTTGTACCAACATTCCTCTTCGATGCCGTGGCCAATTGCTGTGACGAACGACGAAAGGATCCGGCCCGAGCCGGACATGGACCTCACATGAGCGATCGCCGACGTCGGTTCGAGGACGTGTTCCAGGAGGTCTACGAGCCCCTGCAGCGCTACGCGCGGCGACGCACCGACCCGACCAACGCCGACGACGTGGTCGCCGACGCGCTGCTCGTCGTGTGGCGACGACTCGACGAGGCGCCCGACGGGTTGGCCCTGCCGTGGTGTTACGGCATCGCCCGGAGGTGCCTGGCGAACCGACGACGCGGCGACGCCCGCCAGGTGAACGTGGTGAACCGACTGATGAACGAACGGGTGGACCCGCCGCCGACCGACGACCCGGTGCTCGAAGCGGCGCTCGACGAGCTCGATGTCGACGATCGTGAGCTGGTGCGCCTCTGGGCGTGGGAGCAGTTGGCCCCGCGCGAGATCGCGGTTGCGTTGAACATCACGCCGAACGCCGCCTCCATTCGCATCCATCGCGCCAAGGGCCGACTGGCCGACGCGATCGCCCGAAAGAATCGGGCCGCGGGCGGACACACAGAGGTTGGAAGCACGACGCTCGGATCGAAGGGAGACCAGCGATGAACCCGGACGAACTCCAGGAACGACTGAGGGACCTCGACCCCGCACGTGGTGCCTCCATCCACCCTGTCAACGGCCCGCAGGCCGCAGCACTCATGGAGCAGATCATGCAGACCGACCCGACCAACGCGAACGAAATCGCCACCGTCCCCGAGCCGTCGCGCCGACCGCGCCGCACCCTGTTCGCCGCCCTCGGCGCGCTCGGTGTCGTCGCTGCCGGTGCATTCGCCTTCGTGGCGTTGCGCAGTGACGACCCGGCCCCCACCTCGGTGAGGTACTCGCTCGCCGCCAGCGATCCGATGATGTCGATGTGCATTGCGCTCAACGACATCACCCCACCGGCCGACTCCGCTGCCTTCCGCGGCACGGTCGTGGCGGTTTCCGCCGAGTCGGTCACGCTCGACGTCGCCAAGTGGTACGCGAACGGCACCGCAGACCAGGTGGTCGTCTCGACGGGCGGCATGCCCTCGCCCGCCCTGGACGGAGTGTCGTTCGAGGAGGGTGGCGATTACCTCGTGCTCGCCGGCACCGACGGTCAGGTGGCTATCTGTGGCCAGAGCGGCCCGTACTCGCCCGAGCTCGAGGCGTTCTTCAACACCTGGTTCGGATGAGACAGGTTCGACCGGCCGCTTTGTAGCGTGGCCGGATGCTTCTGGGCATCGACACCGGCGGGACGTACACCGACGCCGTCCTCTACGACGAGGCCACCCGCACCGTGGTGGCCAAGGCGAAGTCGCCGACGACCCATCACGAGCTGTCCATCGGCATCTGTGGCGCCATCGACGCCGTCCTCGCGACGGCCTCGATGGTGCCGTCGCGGCTGGAACTGGTGTCGATGAGCACCACGCTCGCCACCAACGCGCTGGTCGAGGGCAAGGGCCGGCCGGTGGGTGCGGTCATCATCGGTTTCGACGGCGACGTGCTCGAGCGGGCCGGCCTCGGTGAGGCACTGGGAGCCGACCCCGCGATCATCCTCGCCGGCGGGCACGACCCACACGGTGGTCGGCTGGCCCCGCTCGACCTCGACCAGCTCGCCGCGGCCGTTGCGGCAGTGGCGGACCGGGTCGAAGCGTTCGCCGTCACCGCGCAGTTCAGCGTGCGCAACCCCGAACACGAATTGGCCGCCGCCGACGTCATCCGTCGGGTGACGGGCCGGCCGGTCACGCTGAGCCACCACCTGTCGGCCAAGTTGAACGGCCCCAAGCGAGCGGTCACCGCCGTGTTGAACGCACGATT
>JANMFL010000324.1:0-7234 GCA_031377945.1 Acidimicrobiaceae bacterium
GTCGGCCGTGATCATGATCACTTGCGTACCCGCTCTCTGCAGGACCAGCGCCGTGGTGCGCAGGTCGTCGTGCACCCACGAGCCGTCGCCCTCGCCGTTGCCGACGTCGACGACGCCCTGGTCCCACTTGGGTACGAACACCCCGATGTCGTTCGGGTCGACCGGCTCGGCCCAGCCCGGTGCAGCGGCGAGGTAGAGCAGCTTCCCGTCGACCGTGGGCAGCACGCTCCGGCTGGCGGCCGACGCGAGCAGCACTCCGGCCGCGCCCGGATCGATGGTCTCCGGCGGAATGGTCTCGGGCGGAATGGTCTCGGACGGCTCGGTGACGGTCGTGCCCGGTCCCGACGAGTCGGTGGTCGCGACACCTCCGTCGTCCGAGCAGGCGCCCAGCGCGAGCGCCGCGATCGCGGCAGACAGCAACAGGTTCCTCATGAATGTCCCCTTCCCCCACCGGGACAGTAGCGAGGCGCGAGACTCGCCACGTGACGTACGAACCCGACTGGACGGCCATCACCCACAGGAACGCGCGATCGGTGCAGACCACGATCGGATGGATCTTCTGGGACCCCGGTGCGGTGCGCCGCTACACCGACCTCGGCCTGCCCGAAGGCCTCGCCGGCCCGCTGGGCTACATGGCCGCGCGCTGTGCACCGCTCGCTGGAGCGGGGCCCGACGCCGTCGTCGCCGCGTTCGGTTCGATCAGCCCGCCGGCCATTCGCGGCGCGTTCGACCTGCTCGGCACGCCTGAACGCTTCCGCGAGTTCTGGGAGGCCCGCGACGAAGCCGTCGTCGCCGGCCTTCGCGACCACGCGAGCGACATCATCGAGCCCTTGTGCGAACTCGGCCCGCTGTTGTGGCCGATCGTCGAGCAACTGCCGCTCGTCGGTCGTACGTTCTTCGGTGCCCACCTCGCCATGGCTCGCTCGGAGGATCCGCTGCTCTCCGGATGGCACGCCGTGAACTGTCTGCGCGAGTGGCGCGGCGACACCCATTGGGCGATCGTCGTCGCCGAAGGCCTGACCCACGCTGAGGCGAGCATCCTTCACAACGCCTGGCTGGGGTACGAGGACGATTGGCTGGCGAAGTCGCGCGGCACCAGCGAAGCCGATCTCGATGCCGGGTGGGAGACCCTGCGGTCGAAGGGACTCGCGCACGACCGGACGATCAACACCTCGGGCATCGAGCTGCGTCAGCGGATCGAGGACGCGACCGATCGGCTCACGGTGATGCCGTGGCAATTGCTCGGCGAAGCGCGGGCGCACTGGTTCGCCGAGACGTTCGAGCCCCCGTGCGAGCTGCTCCTGCGCCGGGTCGACACGACGGCCGGACCGAACTACCAGCCAGCCAGCCGCATGCGTCGCTGGAACGACCCGACCTGACACTGGCCAAATGCCGCCCGTGAGGACCTATGGCGGTGGACAACACTGGTACGAACGCCCACAGTGAACGGGACGGAGATGGACCATCCCGTCGGCACGGAGCGTTGTGACTGCACAACTGGGGAGCACGCCGCATGTCCCGGGGTTGGTCGCGGACACATGGTGGGACATCTCGCTCGACCTGCTCGTCATTGCGGACCGCAGCGGGTACTTCACCGCCGTCAATCCGAGTTGGGAACGAGTGCTCGGCCACACGGCCGAAGCCATGACGTCTCAGCCCTACCTCGAGTTCGTCCACCCCGACGATGTGGAGGCCACACGAGCGCAGGCAGCCGAGCTCCTGGCCGGCTGTTCGATGGCCGTGGACTACACGTGCCGGTTTCGCACCGCCGCTGGGGACTACCGCTGGCTCGACTGGGTCGCGCGCGCAACGCCCGACGGACTGCTGTTCTACGCCACCGCACGCGACGTGACCGCACTGCGCGACGCCAACGCTGCGCTCGCCGAGGAACAGCAGTTCCGGCTGGCCATGGAGTACTCGGCGAGTGGCATGTGTCTGGCCGAGCCCGACGGCACCTTCCTGGTGGTCAACTCTGCCTTCTGCGAGATGATCGGCACCAGCCGCGACGCATTGGTCGGCTCGACCTGGCAGTCGATCACCCATCCCGACGACCTGAGCATGGACGCGGCAATCAAGCAGCGGTTGCTGGCGGGCACACTGAACAGCTACCGGCTGCTGAAGCGCTATCGGCGCGCCGATGGCACGACGATGTGGGGCGACCTCGCCGTGGGGGTGGTCCGCAACGACGACGGCAGTGTTCGCCACCAGGTGTCGCAGATCATTGACGCATCACCACGAGTCGCCGCCGAGCAGGCAGTTGCCGAGCACGCGGCGCTCCTACGCGTCGTGCTCGACAACTCGACAGAGGCGACCCTGCGCCTCGACCGCCACCTCCGAGTCCGGTACGTGAACCACCGCCTCGACGACCTGTCGGCGCCGCCGGCGTCGCAGTGGGTCGGCCACACCTACCAGGAGATGGGCTATCCGACGTCCCTCACCGACGACTGGGACGTCCGACATCACGCCGTGCTCGACACCGGTCTGCCGGTCCGCTACGAGTTCGAGATCGACAACGCCGAAGGCCACCGCTGGTACGAGACCAGCGCCGTCGCCGAGCACGGCGCCCTGGGCGTGATCACGCACCTGGTCGCGACCAGCCGCGACATCACCGACCGCAAACTGGCCGAGGAGGAACTCGTCCGGCTCGCCACGCACGACACGCTCACCGGTCTGAGCAACCGCATGGGCATGCTCAAGGAGATCAACCGTTCGCTCCTGTCGGGTCGCCGGTCGCAGCGCCCCACCGGCGTGCTGATGGTGGACCTCGACCGCTTCAAGGACGTCAACGACTCGCTGGGGCACGCATTCGGCGACGTGTTGTTGCAACTCGCTGCGGAGCGGATGGAGCTGAGCGTCCGCGGCGGCGACCTGATCGCTCGCCCGGGTGGTGACGAGTTCGTGGTCGTGATGCGCGATCTGGAGGATCCCTCCGAGGCCATGCACGCGGCATGGAGGCTCGTCAAGGCCTTCCGTGACCCGTTCCTCGTGATGGGCTCGGAGTTGTACGCGACAGCCAGCGTCGGCGTCGCGGTGTCGACGACCGACACCGTCGCCGACGACCTGATCCGCGAAGCGGACACTGCGCTGTACGTCGCCAAGGCCGAAGGACGCGACCGGGTCTCGGTCTTCAACGAACGGCTACGCGCCGAAGCGACCGACCGGCTCAGGCTGGAGGGCGAGTTGCGCCACGCGCTGTCTCGCGAACAGTTGACGGTGTGGTATCAGCCCGAGATCGACCTCGTGACCGGAACGATGAGCGCCGCAGAAGCGCTCGTCCGGTGGAACCACCCCGACGGCACCATGCTGGTGGCCGGCAGTTTCATCGAGCTTGCCGAGGACACGGGACTGATCCTCGACATCGGCGACTGGGTGATGCTCGAGGCGTGCACGAAGGCGGCGATGTGGAACGCCGATCGGCGGCTGCGGCCGCTCATCGTTCGCATCAACGTCTCCGCCCTTCAACTCACCGAGTCGGGGCTGCTCGACGCGCTCGATGACGCCCTCAGCCGCACGGGAGCGGACCCCACCCAGCTCTGCGTCGAGATCACCGAGACTGCACTGCTGCGCAGCACTGCGACCGCGCGGTCGAATCTCACCGGTATACGCGAACGTGGCATCAAGATCGCCGCCGACGACTTCGGCACCGGCTACGCCTCGCTCGCCTACCTGCTCGAGTATCCCGTCGACGTGCTCAAGATCGACCGGAGCTTCGTCACCGACCTGGCGACCAGTGAGCGCAGTCGACGGCTGGTCACCGGCATCGTCGCACTGGCCGACGCGCTGGGCATCACCGTCACCGCCGAAGGAGTCGAGCGGCCGGAGCAGGCCGACATACTTCGCCAGATCGGCTGCCCAGGCGCACAAGGATTCCTCTATTCGCAGGCCGTTCCCGCCGAGCACATCACCTTGCTGCGCAGCCACACGTTCGTGCGACCGAGCGCCAACTAGAGGTACTGGCCCGTCGCGACTCGCTCGATCGCGCGACCGCCCTCGCGGTCGGCGGCCTCGCGTCCTTTGACGAGCGTGCGGATGAACACGATCCGTTCGCCCTTCTTGCCGCTGATCTTCGCCCAGTCGTCGGGGTTCGTGGTGTTCGGCAGGTCCTCGTGCTCCTTGTACTCCTGCCGAATGGAGTCGAGCAGGTCCTGCAGGCACACGCCGCGTTCACCGCCGGCGATGACGCGCTTGATCGCCAACTTCTTGGCCCGGCGGACGATGTTCTCGATCATCGCGCCGGACGAGAAGTCCTTGTAGTACAGGATCTCCTTGTCGCCGTTCTGATATGTCACCTCGAGGAACTGGTTCGCCTCGTCGATGCGGTACATCTCGGCCACCGTGGTCCGAATCATGTCGGGGACACTGGACCCGGCCTTGATGGGGATCTCGTCGGTGAGGTAGCGCGAGAAGATCTGCTCTGCGGCAGTCTCGGTGGGGCGTTCGATCTTGATCTTCACGTCGAGTCGGCCGGGGCGGAGAATGGCCGGGTCGATGAGGTCTTCGCGGTTCGTCGCCCCGATCACGATGACGTTGCGCAGCCCTTCGACACCGTCGATCTCGGCCAGCAGCTGCGGAACGATGGTGCTCTCCATGTCGCTGCTGATACCCGAGCCACGGGTGCGGAACATGCTGTCCATCTCGTCGAAGAAGACGATGACCGGCCACCCCTCCTCGCTCTTCTCGCGGGCGCGTTGGAACACCAGGCGGATCTGCCGCTCGGTCTCGCCGACGTACTTGTTCAGCAGCTCGGGGCCCTTGATGTTGATGAAGTAGCTGCGGCCCTTCTCGCCGCCGGTCTTCTCGGCCACCTTCTTGGCCAGCGAGTTGGCGACCGCCTTGGCGATGAGCGTCTTGCCGCATCCGGGAGGGCCGTAGAGGAGGATGCCCTTGGGCGCCGGAAGCTGGTGCTCGGCGAACAGGTCGCTGTAGAGGAACGGCAGCTCGACGGCGTCGGCGATCTCCTCGATCTGTGTGTCCAGTCCGCCGATGTCCTGATACGTGATGTCGGGCACCTCTTCGAGGAGCAGGTCCTCCACCTCCGGGCGAGGGAGCTTCTCGAGCAGCAGGTTGCTGCGCGCATCGAGGCGCATCGAGTCGCCACTGCGCAGGTGGACGCCGCGCAGTGCGTCGGCCAATTCGCACACGCGCTCCTCGTCGGCGCGGCCGACCACCAGGGCCCGCACGCCGTCGTCCATGATCTCCTTGATGGTGACCACTTCGCCGACGATCTCGGGGTTGCGTGCCTGCACCACGTTGAAGCTCTCGTTGAGCACGACCTCGGCGCCACGTGCGAGCTCGTCGTGGTCCACGTCGGGGTGCAAGCTCACCCGCATCTTGCGTCCGCTCGTGAGCACGTCGACCGTGCCGTCGTCGTTCTTGCCGACGACCACGCCATAGGCCGCCGGCGGTTGGCTGAGCTTGTCGACCTCGTCGCGCAGTGACGAGATGTGTTCACGAGCCTCACGAAGGGTGTAGCTGAGCTTCTCGTTCTGGGAGACGGCGTGGGCCAGTTGCCCTTTCGTCTCGAGCAGGCGTTCCTCGAGGGCTCGCTGCCGCTTGGGGGCGTCGACCAGCTTCCGCCGGAGTTGCGAGATCTCCTCCTCCAACAACGTGAGGTTGGCCTGGAGGAGGGACTCGTTCTCGTTGACGTTTCCGTCGCTCATGTCGGGAACCTAACACCCGTGCCCAGCGACACAAGGCCACAACTGCGTGAAACCACGTTTCCGCGAATGGTGCTGTGTATGCTCGCACTGTCTCAGCCCTACAACAAGGAGATACGACGAGATGAAGGTCTGGATCGACCAGGATCTGTGCACCGGCGACGGCCTCTGCGAGGAGATCGCCCCCGACGTCTTCACCCTGCTCGACGATGGCCTCGCCTACGTCAAGGAGGGCGACAAGGTGTACGCCACCGCCAAGGGTCTCCCCCAGGGGGCCGAGGGGTTGGCCAACATTCCCGACAATCGTCTCGACGCCGTCATCGAGTCGGCCGAGGAGTGCCCCGGCGAATGCATCTTCATCGAGCCCTGATCGCTCGCTGAGCACACGAATTGCACGAAGGCGGCCCTCGCGGGCCGCCTTCGTCGCGTCCGGGGTTGGGCGCGATTCGTCCCAGTATTGGGCCGTTTCGCACCCACGGGCGCGGAGTGACCCAGATTTTGGACGTTTCGCGCCCATTGGCTCGGGCCGCCGAGCGCCCGCTCCGGGTTGACCCGGTCAGCCGAGGAAGCGGCCGACGGTCAGGAAACCGGTGTGGGCCACCATGCGGTGATCGGGCCGCACGGCCTGACCCTCGATGTGCCATCCACGGTGCAACACCTCGAGCGTGCGCGTACCGCTCCACGCGCGATTGGCCATGACCTCGCGGGTCTGGGCGGCCTGAGTGATGCTCGGCGTGTACGCGACCAGAATGCCGCCCGGTCGAAGCGCCTCACAGGCGTGGGGCACCACGCGCCACGGTTCGGGAAGGTCCAGCACCACGCGATCGACATCGCGCTCGTCGATGCCGTCGTAGCAGTCGCGCAGCTGCGTGTGGTAGCGGCTCAACGGCTCGTCGCCCAGGAACGCCTTCACGTTGGTGCGGGCCCGGTTCAGGAAGTCTTCACGAAGTTCGTAGCCGACGATCTCGGCGCCGTACCGCAGCATGGTCATGCTCAACGCGCCCGAACCGACGCCGCTCTCGAGCACGCGGACACCGGGTCCGATGTCGGCCAGCATGCAGATCGGGCCGAGGTCCTTCGGGTAGATCACCTGCGCACCGCGTGGCATCTCGAGCACGAAGTCCTCGAGCGTGGGGCGCAGTGTGATGTACGACGCGCCGCGAGTGCTCTTCAACGTCACACCCTCGGGCTTGCCGACGATCTCGGCATGCGGCACCAGCCCGGCGTGAGTGTGGAACTCGGCACCCTCGGCGAGGGTGATGAGGTATCTGCGCTGCTTGTTGTCCAGCAACAACACCTTGTCGCCGTAGTCGAGCAGTCGGTTCATTTTCGTCCTCTTCCTTTGCCGAGTACCAGTTCCACCGGTACCGGTTCGTGTGCGCGCGCCTTGTCTGCCACGCGGCAGAAGGCGCACAGATCGCCTGTTGTCGGGGCCCCGCACGACACACAGCTGAGCAGTGAATCGGTGGCGGCGGCCGTGCCGCCTGCCAGCAGCGGGGACATGTTGTCCAGAAAGTTCAAGTAGAACGCTGCCTTGCTACCGGGTGACTGCTGCTCGATCGCGTTCACGGTGCGGC
>JANMFL010000337.1:0-5249 GCA_031377945.1 Acidimicrobiaceae bacterium
GAGATCGGCGACCGTCACTCCGTCGATGAGGAGGACGAGGACGACTCGAGAGTGGCTGAAGGCGCCGTGGCCGATCCAGGCGGGCGCCGTCCAGGCCAGGGTCACCGCGGTGCCCGCTGCGTTGCGTGCGCCAGTGGTCGAGCGCGGCGCACCAGGGATGAGGGAGTTCAACGTCACCACGCCCGACGTGCTTCCGACGCCCGCGCCGTCGCGCGTCGACACCGTCACCTTGTAGACGGTTGTTGCATCGACGCCCGAGACCTGCAGGCTGGTCTGCCCTGCGGGCACCGTGGTGACGTGGTCCGTGCCGCCGTAGAGCACCGAGACGTTGTAATGGTCGACCGCTCCGTTCACCTGGGCCCACGACACGGTGAAGTCGTTGGGCGACGCGACGGCGCGTGTTGCGGCCACCTTCGTCGGCGCCGGCAGCACCACCGCGGCGCTCGCCGCATCGTTGATGATCGGGGCGACGAGGAGCCCGAGGGCGACTGTGGCCGCCGTGAGGATTCGTCGTGTTCGTGTAGGCATGCAGGGTCCTCTGCTCGTGTGATGAAGGACTGCAGCGTGACGACGGTCGATCAGGAACGGATCAACGACACCTCAGCTTGTGAACGGATCGAACGAGCGACGATCAAGCGAGCCTCAAGCGGGCGGCGCAGCCCGCCGAACCGGTGCCTTCTTCGCGGGTGCCTTCTTCGCAGGTGCCCTCTTCGGTGGCGCGGCCTTCTTCGCGGGGGCTTTCTTCGGCGGCGCGGCCTTCTTCGCGGGTGCTTTCTTCGGCGGCGCGGCCTTCTTCGCAGGTGCCGCCTTCTTCGCAGGTGCCTTCTTCGTCGCCGCGGCCTTCTTGACGGGTGCCGGGGCGCCGTAGCGCCCGAGGCCGGCTCCCCCACCGAGCAGGCTGGCGCCCATCAGGTGCAGATCGTCGCCCACGTCGCCGAGGCGGTCGCCCAGCCCGCGGACCTTCTGTCCGACCTGGTCCAGATTGTCGGCGACGTCGCCGATCGCACCGAGCTGGTCGCCCATCATCTTGCCCATGTCGCCGATGAAGGGCAGATTCTTGAGCATCCCGCCGGCCTTCTCGAGGGCGTGGAGCACCGTCAGGAGCTGGTGTTTCGAGGCCTCGAGCATGTCGGCAGCGTGGCCGGTGAGCTCGCGGACGTCGCCTGCCAGATAGCCGCTCGCCGTCTGCGCGCGGGTCCCGGCGTCGTGCATCTGCTGGCCGGTCTCGCGCAACAGGGCCGGCAACTCGGTCGCCATGCGGGTGAGCTCGTCGCGGTGTTCGTACAGCACCGCCAGCATCGCCGTCAGCTTGGCCTGCTCCTCGCTGGCTTCAGGAGCGGACTGGCCCTTCTTGTTGTGATGCTTGTTGTTGCCCTCGCCCATCGACGACCCCTCTCGTGCCATCGGCATCTTCGCACGATGCGACCGCGCCTGCACTTCTGATCGGAACGGGTCTACGGTGGCCGACCAGCGGGCCGAACGAGGAGACAGCACATGCTTCACGTCGGCACACGGTTTCGGCGTTGCCTTCTGATCACTTGCACCATTGCGTTGGCGGGCCCAGCCCTCGAAGCAACGCTCACCACACCAGCAGCGGCGCACGCCGCGAGGTCGTCGCTGCCCGTGAAGGGCGATCAGTCGGCGACGGTGCAACGCTTGCAGCAACTGCTCGAGCGGGCCGGGGTGCGCGTCGCCGGCGGCGCCGACGGGTGGTTCGGGAACGCCACTGCGAGGGCGGTCACCATCTTTCAGAACGCCAAGGGGCTGCCTGCCTCGGGAACGGTCGATGAAGCGACGGCGGTCGCGCTCGGTCTCGTCGAGCCGGTGCCGCATCTGGCGCCGGGAGCATCTGGCAAGGCGGTGCAGCAGTTGCAGCGCACGCTCCAATCGCTGGGGGTCAAGGTGAAGGGTGGTGCCGACGGCAGCTTCGGCCCGGCCACTGCCGCCGCGCTGCAGGCGTACCAACGGGCACACCATCTGCCGGCCACCGGAGCGCTCGACGCCTACACCGCGGCGGTGCTGACGCAGCGCGCCGCATCGGCGCAGGCCAACACAACGGCCACCACGACGGCCAACACGCTGCCCAAACCGGGGAACAGCGGCCCGACGGTCGCCGCGCTGCAGCGTCGACTGATCGCCGCAGGCGCCCGCCCGGTAGGTGGAGCCGACGGGCAGTACGGCGTCGCCACCCGCAACGCCGTCGCCCGCTTCCAGGGATGGGTCGGGCTGAAGGCCACCGGCATCGTCGACGGAGCCACGATGACGGCGCTGCGCCGCGCGGCGACCCCGAAGGTGCAGGTCCTGGCGTCGTTCCCGCTCCCCCGGACGTGCATGTTCTGGAACACGTGGGGTGCACCGCGCTCCGGAGGCCGACACCACGAGGGCACCGACATCTTCGCCTCGCGTGGGACCCCGGTACTGGCCGTTGCCGATGGACGCATCACGCGGATGCGCAAGGACTTTCCTGGCTCTCGCGGCGGCAACCAACTGTGGTTGACGGCCAAGGACGGGACCAAGTACTTCTATGGCCACCTTGCCGGTTTTGCGGACGGTATCGGCCTGGGCGTACCCGTGAGCGCCGGTCAGACCATCGGGGCGGCGGGCAGGACCGGCCTGACGACCGTGGTGCACCTGCACATCGAGATCCATCCCGGTGGCGGCGCCGCCGTGAACCCCTACCCCATCCTGCGGGCCACCGCGAAGTGCTGACTCAGGCCAGGAGGACCTCTTTGCGGCGGGCCACGTAGTCCACCATCGCCGCATCGACCGCTGCATCCATCGCTGGCGCCTCGTACTCGTCGAGCAGGCGCTGCCAGATCGTCTGTGCCGTGTGCGTGGCATCGACCGAACCCGACTCGGTCCAAGTCTCGAAGTTCCGCCAGTCACTGACCAGGGGTTCGTAGAAGGCGTGCTCGTAGCGCGCCATCGTGTGTGGCGACGCGAAGAAGTGCCCACCGGGACCCACCGCGGCGATGGCGTCGAGTCCCATCTCGTCGTCGTCGATCACCATCGGCTGGAGCCATTCCCCCACCATCTGCAGCATTTCCGCGTCGATGATCAGCTTCTCGAACGAGGCGGTGAGCCCGCCCTCCAGCCACCCTGCGGCGTGGTTGACGAGGTTCGCTCCGCCCATCACCGCCCCCCACAGCGACATCGCGCTCTCGTAGACCGCCTGCGCGTCGACCGAGTTCGACGCCGTGGTGTTCGAAGAACGGAACGGCAGGCCGTACCGGCGGGCCAGTTGCCCGCTCGCCTGGGCCGCCTTGGTGTACTCGGGGGTGCCGAACGCCGGCGATCCGCTGCGCATGTCGACGTTCGAGGTGAACGAGCCGTAGACCGTGGGGCAACCGGGACGGATGAGCTGCACCAACGTCGCCGTGGCCAGCACCTCCGCGTTCTGCAGGACCAACGCCCCGGCCAGCGTCGCCGGCGCCATTGCGCCCGCCAGGGTGAACGGTGTGATGCAGATCGCCTGACCTGCCTGGGCGAGTTCGGTCATTCCTTCGGCCATGGGGATGTCCAGTGTGAGCGGCGTGTTCGTGTTGATGATGGTCAACACTGCCGGCGACCGGGCGAGCCCGTCTCGGTCCGTGCCCAACGCGAGTGCCGCCATCTCGATGCTGTCGTGAGCCCGCTCGCGCCCGAGTCCGATGCCCTGCCAGTTCTTGTCCAACAGGCGTGCCGCGGACAGGTGAAGGTCGAGGTGGCGTGTGGCTGGGTGTAGATCCATCGCCTCGAACGGGCCACCACCCTCCTGGTGGACGATCTCGAGTTGCTGGACGACGCGGAGGAAGTCGGCCTGCTCCGCGGCAGTACCCGGCCGCCGCCCATTCGTCAGGTCGGACACGAACGCCGGTCCTCCGACCGAGCTGAACACACGTGGTCCCCACCGATGACCAGGGACTTCGCGGGATCGCGGGCCTGCAACGTGAAGGTCGACGGTGCCAGCGCAACGGTGTGCTCGACGAGGTCCGGGTCGAGCCGGACGATGAGATCGTCGACCGCACAGCCGGCAGCGGCGAATCGTGACCTCGCCCCAGGGTCGAGCACCCGCATGCCGGTCTCGCAGAGCAGTCGCAACGACGAGCGGTGGAGGTGCTCGACGTGGTCGTCGGTGAGTGGACAGATGGGCGCGTACGGATTGACGAGTTGCCGCCACGGTTGACGGGAACGCCCACGGTCGGTGCGTCCGGTGCGTCCCCGATTGCTGCGGCTCACGTGGCGAGCGTACTGGACAATTTTTCTCCGCCGTGACCAGGCGCGACGCGAGCGCCTGTCAAGGAAACGTAAAGTCTCATCCTCAACGTACCGATGACAGTGACATGCTTCGCCTGCACCGCATCGTTGTCGCCACATGCCTGGGTTTCGGTCTGGGAGCAAGTGCCCTGGCCACGCCCGTGTTGGCGGTTCCATCGGCGACAACCCTCACCTCGACCTACACAGTTCGCAACGGTGACTACCTCGCCGGAATCGCGGTGAGGCTCAACGTGACGTTGAAGGATCTGTTGTCTGCGAATCGGATGACGACGTCGAGCTTGATCCTGCCGGGGATGCAGCTCGCCGTTCCGGGTACGGCTCGAGCGGCGACAGCCGCGGTCACGACCACCGTGGCTCGCCCCTCGACCCTGTACACCGTCGTCGCCGGCGACTACCTCACCGGGATCGCTGCCAAGCTGAACGTGTCCACGAAATCGCTCCTCGTGGCCAACAAGCTCTCGCTGAACAGCCTCATCTGGCCAGGAATGCGCCTCAGCGTCCCGGCGGACGGACGGGTGCTGGCCGTCGCATCGCCCGCGCCCGCGCAGGCCACCACGACGAAACCCGCTGCGACGCCTGCGGCCAAGCCAGCGACCTACACGGTGCTCGCCGGCGACTACCTCTCGGGGATCGCCAGCAAGTTGCGGGTCAAGCTCGCCGCGCTGTTGACCACCAACCAGATGACGGCGAACAGCCTCATCTACCCGGGTCTGCCACTCAAGGTGCCGGCCGGCGGCAAACTGCCGACCGCCACTCCTGCTGCGGCAGGCAAGAATGGCAAGGCTGCGGCCGCAGTTCCGGCGGGCGTCGCCAAGGTCATCGCGTTCGCCCGAGCGCAGATCGGCAAGCCCTACAAGTTCAACACGGCAGGACCCACCACGTTCGACTGCTCGGGCCTCACCCTTGCTGCCTACTCGACCGTCGACGTCTCGCTGCCGCACTACAGCGGCGCACAGATGGCGTTCGGGACGGTCATCGACTGGACGGCCGAC
>JANMFL010000352.1:0-4056 GCA_031377945.1 Acidimicrobiaceae bacterium
GCATCATCGGCGACCTCGGCTCGCATTGGCTCGACATGGCCCGCTGGCTGCTGGGCGAGGTCGTCGCGGTCAGCGCGAACAGCGGTCGGTTCGTGCCTCGCGACGCCCGCCCCGACGGCTCCGATTACACGCGGGCCGAGGACCACTCGGTCATCTCGGTGCGCTTCGAATCGGGCGCATCGGCGACGCTGCAGATCAGCGCGGTGGCGTGGGAGGGCACGCCGTTCGGGCAGGTGCACGAGATCGACCTGCACGGCAGCGACGGCACGTTGCACGCCCGCATCGACTGGGACACCGTGCAGGAGGTGCGTGGGCTGAAGGCCGGTCAGACCGGACCGGCCCAGCCGCTGCCGGTGCCCGACGAGCTGTGGGACGGCGCGCCACGTGACAGCGTCCACGACACGTACCGTCACGTGTTCCGTCGCACCGAGGCGATGACTCGCGGGTGGGCGAGCGCGGTGTCCGAAGGGCGGGCGGTCGACCCCGACATCGCCACTGGCGCACGGGTGCAGCAGTTGGTCGACGCCGCAGTGCGAAGCGCTGCCGCTGACGGCACCTGGCAGCCGACCCCGGCGGTGTGATCGGCCGCCCGCGTCAGTACATCGCGCCCGAACTCTTCGGGCTCTGCGCGCCACGGGCCTGGGCGAGTTCGTCGGTCATTCTGGTGCGCATCGCCAGCAGGTCTCCGCACACGGTGATCATGCGAAAACCCTGTTCGAGGCGGCGCCCGGCGAGGTCGCCGGTGGAGTGGATGCCCGGCACCACGCCGGCCTTGCGGCACGCAGCAGTGATGACCAACAGTGCCTCGGTGAACTCGGCGCGATCGTCGTTGTTGCCGGGAGGCAGACCCAGGCTGAGCGACAGATCGGCCGGGCCGACGTAGATGGCGTCGACCCCCGGCACGGCCAGGATGTCGTCGATGTTCCGCAGCGCCTGCACGGTCTCGATCATCGGGATGACAGCCACGGTGTCGTTCGCCGTCGTGTGATAGCCCGCGGCGCGCATACCGGCCATGACCGGCCCGAAACTGCGCTCGCCCAGCGGTGGGTAACGGCTGCCGTGCACGACGGCCTCGGCCTCGGCGACGCTGTTCACCATCGGCACCACGACCCCCTCCACGCCGGCGTCGAGCATCTTGCCGATGATGCCCGGCTCGTTCCACGGCACGCGAGCGATGGGGCGCGAGCCGCCGAGGAGGATGCCCTGCACCATGCCGACCGTGATCTGGTAGTCGACGGCGCCGTGTTGGTTGTCGACACACACGTAGTCGAAGCCCACGCGGGCCGCCGTCTCCGCTCCGGCCGACGTCGGAGCGGACAGCCACGCTCCCAGGGTCGCTTGCCCGTCGGACCACATCTCACGAAGGTTCATGGCGTTCGTTCTAGCACCAGGTGAGGTCAGAACTGTTCGGGCACCACACTGGTCGGTGCGCCGCCCAGCGTCGCCAGCGCATGCTCGATGGCGTGCTGATAGAGCCGGCGGCGACCCGCTGAGGTGCTGGACGCGATGTGCGGGGTGACGATGACACTCGGGTGGCTCAGCAGCGGGTGTCCGAGCGGTAACGGTTCGGGCTCGGTGACGTCGAGCGCGGCGCCGGCCAGATGGCCGCGATCCAGTGCGGCCAACAGCGCGTCCTGATCCACCAGTGCACCCCGGGCGCAGTTCACGAGATAGCTCCCCGGCCGCATGGTGGCCAAGGTCGATGCATCGACGACGTGGTGGGTGGACGGCAGCGCCGGCGCGTGCAGCGACACGACGTCGCTCGTGGACCACAGCTCTTCCGAGTCGACGAGACGTGCGACGCCGTCCTCTTCCTGGAGGAACGGGTCGTGGGCCACGACGTCCATCCCCAGCGCCACTCCGACGACGGCCACCCGTCGGGCAATGCGGCCGTAGCCGAGCAGACCGAGGATGCGCCCATCGAGTTCGAGCGCCGTCGCCGGACCACCGGGCAGCCCCTCTCGTGCACGAGCCTGCGCGGCATCGAGTCGTTTCGTGACCGCGAGCATCAGCGCGATCGCGTGCTCGGCGGTGGACACCGTGGGCGCCTGCGGGGCATAGCAGACGGTGATTCCGGCCGCCGTGGCGGCAGCGACGTCGACCGTGTCGTAGCCCACACCCAACCGCGAGATGACCTGCAGCCGCGGCCCCGCAGCCATTGCGGCGGCATCCCAGCGGTGCATGCCCGCGATCACCGCGTCGGCGTCGGCCAGTTGGTCGGACTCGGGTCCGACGGCGATCGCCCTACCGTCGACGAGGTCGCGGAACTCGTCGGGAAGCGCGCGGTCGAAGAACAACACGGGAAGCCCACTGGTCATGGCAGCACCGTAACGGGCGTGAGGTGTCCCTCACGGCACGATCAGTCGGCGCGGTCGATGCGCTCGAGCTGCTCCAGCGTGGCAGCCACGATCTGCCGCTGCGCGTCGTCGCGCGAGATGGTCGGTGTGCCGTCGCCGCTCTGGGCGCCGTAGTCGCCGAAGAACGCGTGGATGCCGCCTTCGATGGGGACGAACAACGAGTCGGAGGGAAGGTTCCGCTTCGACGCTTCGATGTCGTCGACCGTGGCCAACCCGTCCTCGGTGCCGAAGACGGACGTGACGTCCAAACGGGTGCGATCGGCCATCGATCCGGCCGGGTACGCGGCGTACAGCAGCAGCCCGTCGAGTTCGTCGCGGGGGTCCGTGGCGAACGTGGCGGCCATCGCGCCGCCGAGCGAATGTCCGCCGACCACCCAGTGTCGGACGAGGTCGTCGGCGCCGATCACATCGCCCGCCGCGCGTATGCCGAACACGGCGAGGTTGTACGGGAACTTGACGATCACCACCGGATACCCGGCCTCGGCGAGGGGGCGAAGGATGTGCGCGTATGCCCGCGGGTCGACCTTCGCTCCGGGGTAGAAGACGAGCCCCGTCGAGCGCGGTGTCGACGGCTGGAGACGTATCTGCCCGGTGGAGTCCATGACGGTGACGTCGACGTCGGTGCGCATCGCATCGATCGCCACCTGATCGGCGGCGAGCGGGCGCAGGTAGACGAGCGCGACGATCGTCATTCCGGTGCTGATCACGAGCACGGCGCGCGTGCCCCACACCCGGAAACGCTTCTGCGGCGTGGCCGGCGAGTTCCACCACCCCCAGAATGCGAGGCCACCCGAGAGCAGCAGCACCGCCAGCAAGGTCAGCCAGTAGGCGGGATGCGAACCCCAGATGCCACCCCACGACGTGAGCAGGCACAGGACGACGGTCAGCGCACCGAGCAGCGCGGCCACGAGCGGCCACCACCGCAGCGGACGATGCCGGATGACGCGCTCGGGTTCGTCCACTCGGCGATGGTAGGCGACCGCCGACAGCGTCGGACGCGACCGTCATCCGCCGTTCACGCGACCTGTCGTACCCTGGCCCGGTGACCGATCTGCTCACCCTGGCCGCCCATCTGCCCGAGGTGCACCTCGACGCGGGCGACGCGGTGGTGACCGAAGGTGGGAGCGGTGGTTCGGTGTGGGTGCTGGTGGACGGGAGTCTGGAAGTCCGTAAAGGGGACGTTCCGGTCAACACCATCACCCACCCCGGCGCGCTGATCGGTGAGATGTCCACACTGACCGGGTCGGTGCACACCGCGTCGGTGGTGGCCATCACTCCGGTGACGCTTCGGCACGCCGAGGACGGTGCGGCGTTCCTGGAATCCGATCCTGCGGTGCTGCGGCTCGTCGCGCTGGGGTTGGCCGAACGGCTCGCGTTCGTCACCACCTACTTGGCCGACCTGCGCCATCAGTACGGCGAGGCACCGGGGTTGGCGATGGTCAGCGGTGTGCTGCAGCAGTTGGCGCAACGCCAGGCGCCGCCCGCTCGACCGGGCTCCCTGCGCGACCCCGACCCCGAGTACTAGACCGCCGTTCTCACGGGGGCCGCCGGGAGGGTGAGGTCGATCTCCTCCGCGCCGGCGAGCGACCACCACTGCGCGCGCATCTCGTCGAGGTCGATCTCGATGTGCGCGGGAATCGGTCCGATCTGCCGTCCGGGGTTGAACACCCAGGTGTCGCCGAGGCGGTCAGCCCACGCC
>JANMFL010000398.1:0-2135 GCA_031377945.1 Acidimicrobiaceae bacterium
GAGGAAGCCCGGGCGGCGTTGGGTCATCGTCCAGTACCGCTGCCACTTGTGTTCTGCAGCCATCCGCCACCGATGGAGGTGATGATGTTCAGTGGGCACGTGGCTGGCCTCGTGCACCCAGTACTCGAACAGCTCGCCGGCAGCCGTGGCGTCCGCGATGAGCGACCGCGGATGCGGTCCGAGGCGCGCGAACAACGGCAACTCCTGACTGCGCACCAGGACGTTGACGGAGTCGATCTGGATGAGGCCGATCCGGTCGAGCACGCGCCGCAGGTGGCGGCGATCGACGCGACCCGTGGGCCGTGGATCGGCGAAGCCCTGCGCGGCGAGCGCGACACGCCGCGCCTGGTCGAGCGAGAGTCGCTCCGAGGCCACCGCAGTCAGTCGGCGACGGTGACGGTGACCGAGTTGATGACCACGTCGGTCTTCGGGCGGTCGGCGCGGTCGGTGTCGACCTGCTGCATCGCGTCGACGATCTCGAGGCCCTTCACGACCTGACCGAAGTGGTTGTACTGCGGGGGCAGGCCGGCGCCGCTGGGGCCGCTGATGAGGAAGAACTGGCTGCCGTTGGTGTCGGGGCCGGCGTTGGCCATGGCCAGCGAGCCGATCTGGTAGCGCTGCTTCACCGGCTCGTCGGGGAAGCGGTAGCCGGGGCCGCCACGGCCGGTGCCGGTGGGGTCGCCACCCTGGCAGACGAAGCCATTGATGATGCGGTGGAAGATGATGCCGTCGTAGTAGTGATAGCCGGCGAGGAACACGAAGTTGTTGACCGTGATGGGAGCGTTCACTGCGTCGAGCGCGATGACGAGCTCACCCATGCTGGTGCTCATGGTCGCGCTGTACCGCTTCGACGTGTCGATGCCGAACTCGGGCGTGTCGTTGAACTGCTGGGTCTTCGGAGCGGACCCGTCGAGGGCCGGAAAGGGGAAAGCCATGCCCCGCAGGCTACCCGCCGGGCTTCTGGGGCTGATCCGTTTCAACAACGCTTCTGGGGCGTTTTGGTCTCGGAAGCCGAGACGAAATCGCCCCGGAACAGCCGTCGTCGCAGATTTCTGCCGATTGCGTTCCGTCGCCGTGACCAGTGAGGGCGTGCAACTGCTCGTCGTCGACTCCTTCGCCAGCCGCCACCACGGCTTGATCTCGCGGCCGGCCGCCGAGCGCCTGGGCATCAGTCGTGCAGCCTGGTACCGGGCCATCAGTTCGGATCAGCTCGAGCAGCTCTACCCGAACGTCGCCCGCGTGCACGGCTCGCCGTCGACGTTCGAGCAACGCGGACTGGCCGCCGTCTGGGCGACCGGTCCCGATGCGATGACGTCACACCGAACCTCCGCGTCGCTGTGGGACGTCGAGCGCCCCGAGGACGACCCTCTCGACGTGATGATCGCGTCACGTCGCCGGCACTCGCTACCCCAGGGCGTGATCATCCATCGACCGCGTGATCTGCTCGACCTCCGGCCGGTGATCCGCCGAGGGGTGCCAACGACGAACCCGATGAGGATGTTGCTCGACCTCGGCGCCGTGGATCCGGAGGCGGTCTTCGGCGCCATGATCACCGTGCTGTCGACGAAGGCGGCGTCGCCGTCGGCCCTGAGGTCGGCGCTCGTTCGGCATTCGCGACGCGGGCGCCGCGGCACGGCGGCGTTCCGACAAGCCCTCGAACGTTGGTTGGGCGAGGAGCTGCCGCCCGACAGTGCACTGGAGGGAGTGATGAGCGACCTCATCCGCAGCTACGACCTTCCACCCATGCAGTTCCATGCAATGGTCGCCGGGTACGAAGTCGACTTCCGCGTACGCGGAACGAACATCGTCATCGAGTGCGATGGCTGGGCCGCGCACGGCCTCGACCGTGATCAGTTCGAGTTCGACCGCATCCGCGATGCCGACCTCGTGGCCGCTGGCTTCGTCACCGCGCACGTGACGTGGCGACAGCTGACGAACCAACCGGCGAAGGCCGCCGAGCGCATCAAGCGAGTCGTCGCAACGTGGTCTGCCGACGGGTCGGCCCAGTGATGTGGGGCTGTTTAGTCTCGGGGTGCGAGACGAAAAAGCCCCACATCCCGACCCGAAAACAGGGGGGGGCAGTTGCGGGCGGTGTTGTCGGGGGTCAGGGCGGGGGGTTTCTGCGCAGCCACGCC
>JANMFL010000418.1:0-4864 GCA_031377945.1 Acidimicrobiaceae bacterium
TCAGCAGTTCGGCGATGAACATGCTCGTCGAGGGGTCCTTCTCGCTGGGCTTGAGGATGAACGTGTTGCCACACGCGAGCGCGTTGGCGAACATCCACATGGGCACCATGCCCGGGAAGTTGAACGGCACCAAGAACGGCAAGCGCATCCAGGCGCTCGGCGGCGCGAAGAACCACATGTTGGTGCTGCCCGACGCCGACCTCGACATGGCCGCCGACGCGGCGGTCAGCGCCGCGTACGGCTCGGCCGGCGAGCGCTGCATGGCGATCTCGGTCGTGCTGGCCAGCGAGGCCATCGCCGATGAGTTGGTCGCCAAGCTGAAGGACCGCATCCCGGCCATCAAGGTCGGCCCCGCAAGCGAGGACGGCAACGAGATGGGCCCGCTCATCACGGGCGAGCACCGCGACAAGGTCAAGGGCTACATCCAGGGCGCTGCGGGCGAGGGCGCCACGGTCGTGGTCGACGGCACCACGGGCGAGCTGCCGGCCGACGGCTTCTTCCTGAACCCCACCCTCATCGACAACGCCAAGCCGGGCATGCGCTGCTACGACGACGAGATCTTCGGACCGGTGCTCACGGTCACCCGCGTGCACGGTTACGAGGACGGCCTGAAGCTCATCAACGACAACCAGTTCGGCAACGGCACGGCCATCTTCACCCGCGACGGCGGCGCCGCTCGCCAGTTCCAGTTCGACGTTCAGGTGGGCATGGTCGGTATCAACGTGCCCATCCCCGTGCCGGTCAGCTACTACAGCTTCGGCGGATGGAAGGCCAGCCTGTTCGGCGACACACACATGTACGGTCCCGAGGGCGTCAACTTCTACACCCGGACCAAGGTCGTCACCAGCCGCTGGCCCGACCCCGCGAAGAGCACGGTCGACCTCGGTTTCCCGCAGAACCGCTGAAGGAGAGAACACATCGTGGATTTCGGGGTCGTGTTGCAGACCACGCCGCCTTCGGCGCGCGTGGTCGATCTTGCCAAGCGAGCAGAGCAGTACGGCTTCACGTACGTCTGGACGTTCGACAGCCACATCCTGTGGCAGGAGCCGTACGTCATCTACAGCCAGATCCTGGCCGAGACGCGCAACATCGTGGTCGGGCCGATGGTCACCAACCCGGCGACGCGCGACTGGACCGTGACGGCCAGCACGTATGCGACGTTGAACGAGATGTTCGGGAACCGCACGGTCTGCGGCATCGGCCGTGGCGATTCCGCGGTGCGCGTCACCAACGGCGCACCCACGACGCTCGCCACCCTTCGCGAGAGCATTCATGTCATCCGCGAGCTCGGCAACGGCCGCGGCGTGGACTACAAGGGCAGCGAGATCCGCTTCCCGTGGGCCGCCAAGAGCGAGCTCGAAGTGTGGGTCGCGGCCTACGGCCCGAAGGCGTTGGCGCTGACGGGCGAGGTGGGCGACGGGTTCATCCTGCAGCTCGCCGACCTGTCGATCGCCGAGTGGACCATCGGTGCGGTGCGCAGCGCGGCCGAGGCCGCGGGTCGCAACCCCGACGACATCACCATCTGCATCGCCGCGCCGGCATACGTCACCGACGGCACGCCAGAGGGCCTGGCTCACGGTCGCGAACAGTGCCGCTGGTTCGGCGGCATGGTCGGCAATCACGTGGCCGACATCGTCGCCCGGTACGGCGACGACACCAGCGCGGTGCCCGCCGCGCTCACCGACTACATCAAGGGCCGCCAGGGCTACGACTACAACGAGCACGGTCAGGCCGGGAACACGCACACGCAGTTCGTACCCGACGAGATCGTCGACCGTTTCTGCATCGTCGGCCCGGTCGAGACCCACATCGAGCGGATGCGGCAGTTGAAGGACCTCGGCGTCGACCAGTTCTCGATCTACCTCCAGCACGACGACAAGGACCACACGTTGGCCCAGTATGGCGAGAAGGTGCTGCCCGCCATCGCCGACCATGTGCCCGCAAAAACCATGACGGCGAAGTCGTGAGGGCAGCGCAGTGACAGGACGCGGCCGCCGCGTCAGCATGTTCCTGCTCGCGTTTCTCCTCGTCGCGCTGGCGTGGGAGGGCTACAAGGCCGTCGGCCCCACCGACGGCGGACAGATCTTCGGCATGCGCGTGCTGGCGCGCACCAACGATCGGGCCATGCCCCACATCTGGGACATGTTCTCGCGCTTCAGCGAGCCCGAAGTGCGCGGCGGCGAGGAGAGCGTCTTCGTCGTCGTCATGCGCGCCGCCTGGTACTCGTTCCGCTGTTCACTGCTCGCGTTCCTGGCCGGCTCGGCGTTGGGCATCGCGCTCGCCGTCCTGATGGCCCGCTTCAAGGTCTTCGAGCGTGCGCTGCTGCCATACCTGGTGATCAGCCAGACCGTACCGATCATCGTGCTGGCACCGCTCATCTTCTCGCTGATGGCGTACCAGAGCCGCGATCTGGCCGAGAAGACCTGGCTTGCCGCCGTCCTGCTCGGCGTGTTCCTGGCGTTCTTCCCGGTGGCGATGGGCATGCTGCGCGGTCTGCAGAACACGCCCGACGCGCCGCTCGAGCTGATGGACTCCTACGCGGCCGGATGGTGGAAGACGTTGTGGAAGCTGCGCTTCCCGAACGCCGTGCCGTTCCTGACGCCGGCCCTGCGCCTCGCCGGTGCCGCCGCCGTGGTGGGCGTCACCGTGTCCGAGATCTCGCTCGGCGTGCGTTTCGGCGTCGGTCGGCTGATCCTCTCGTACGGCCAGGAGGCCACCTCCGACCCGGCCAAGCTGTACACCGCCGTGTTCGGCGCCGCCGCCCTCGGCCTGGTGATGGCCGCCGTGGTGCTCGGCATCGATCGTCTGCTCATGCGCAACCGCCCACCGGAGGCCGTCTGATGCCCGAATCCATGCCCGAATCCGTGCCCGAATCGAGCGCGTCCGCCGTCGTCGTGAGCGGCGTCAACAAGATCTTCAACCAGGGCAATCCGAACCAGGTCGACGCCCTGGTCGACATCGACCTGGTCGTGCAACCCGGCGAGTTCATCTCGCTCATCGGCCCGTCGGGTTGCGGCAAGAGCACGCTGCTCCGGTTGATGGCCGACCTGCTCGAACCGACGTCGGGCAGCATCACCATCCATGGCAAGAGCGCCCAGCAGGCACGCGCCGACCAGGACTACGGCATGGCGTTTCAGCAGAGCGGTCTGTTCGAATGGCGCACGGTCGAGCGCAACATCGAGTTGCCGCTCGAACTGAAGGGCTGGGACAAGGCTCGTCGGCGCGAACGCGCCCACGAGATGCTCGAGTTGGTGAAGTTGCCCGAGTTCGCCGAGCACATGCCGTGGCAGCTGTCGGGCGGCATGCAGCAGCGCATCGCCATCGCTCGCGCCCTGGCGTCGCACCCGAAGCTGCTGCTGATGGACGAGCCGTTCGGTGCGCTCGACGAGATGACGCGCGAGCACATGCAGGCCGAGTTGTTGCGCATCTGCGCGGCGGCTGGCACGACCGTCGTGTTCGTCACGCACAGCATTCCCGAGGCCGTGTACCTGGCCGACCGTGTCGTGGTCATGTCGCCGCGACCCGGCCGCGTCACCCAGACCGTCGACGTCGCGCTCGGCCGCAATCGCAACGAACTCACTCGTGAAGCCGGCGAGTTCTTCGCTCGAGTCACCGAGGTGCGCGAGGCGTTGCGCGGCATCGAGATGGCCGACCACGCCAGGGGCATCGAGGATCGATGAACCTGAAGATCCGCCATCTCGTCGCCCTCGTGCTGCCGCCCGTCCTGCTGGGCGTCCTGTTCCTCGTCGCGTGGCAGACCTGGATCATCGTCAGCGATGTGCAGCCGTTCGTCATTCCGCGGCCCACCGACATCTGGTCGTCGTTCATCGACGACTTCGACCTGGTGTGGCGGGCGAGTCTGGTGACGGGCATGAACGCGCTCGTCGGCCTGGTGCTCGGCTCGCTGTTCGGGTTCGGCGTGGCGGTGCTCACCAACCGCTTCCAGATCGTCAGCGAACTGGTCAACCCGCTGGCCATCACGATTGCCGCCATTCCGGCCGTGGTCATCGTCGGCGTGCTGAACAACATGTACGCCCTCGACAGTCAGATCCCACGGCGGATCATGGTCACCATCTCGGTGTTCTTCGTCGTGTTCGTGCAGGTCGCCAAGGGCCTCCGACAGAACGACGCGACGCAGATGGAACTGATGCGCTCGTACGCGGCATCGCCCTTCGACACGCTGAAGAAGGTCCGCCTGCCGAACACGATGCCGTTCTTCTTCACGGGTGTGCGCACCGCTGCACCCCTCGCACTGATCATCGCGCTCGTCTCCGAGTACTTCGGTGGCACGCAGAACGGACTCGGGTCGAAGATCTCGGGTACGTTGAACTCGTCCAACAAGGCATTGGGGTTCGCCTATGTGTTGGGCGGTGCACTCGTGGGCCTGCTGTTCTTCGCAGGCTCCAATCTCTTGGAGTACCTCGTCGTCCCGTGGCGGCGGCGGGCGCGTTCCAAGTGACCAGCAAACAAAACAAGAAAAGGGGAGGGACAATGGCATACGGACGTGCAGCAAAGTTGGCTGCAGCCTTCACGCTCGCCGGCGTGCTCGTGGCCGCCTGTGGCAGCGACGACAGTGACGGCGGCGGGAGCACCGAGACCACTACTGGTGGCACCGGTTCCAGCGCAGGCTCGGGCCTGGCCGTCGACATCGCGAAGTGCACCGCACCGACGGGTGAGAAGGTGAAGCTGCAACTGCAGTGGGTCACCCAGGCGCAGTTCGCCGGCTATTTCGCCGCCGTCGATCAGGGCTTCTACAGCAAGGCCGGTCTCGACGTCGAGATCGTCGAGGGCGGCGTCGACATTCCGCCGCAGAAGACGCTCGCGACCGGTGCGGTCGACTTCGCCATCTCGTGGGTGCCCAAGG
>JANMFL010000441.1:0-4070 GCA_031377945.1 Acidimicrobiaceae bacterium
ATCACGTCGCCCGGGTCGGCCGACGCCATGCCGCGATAGACGCTGTCCCACGCGGCGCCCATGGTGTGGGCGCAGATCGTGTGCTCGACGATGGTCGCTCCGATGGTGGAGAAGAGCGCCTCGGTCAGACTGTCCTTCTGCACACGGGCCGCCGACGAGTTGTAGGTGAAGGCCACCACCGAGTCCGCACCGCGCCGGTCGATGGCGCGGCGCATTCGGCCGGCGATCACCTCGATCGCGTGGTCCCACGTCGCGGCCCGGAACTCGCCGGCGCCTTTGGGACCGTTGCGGATGAGCGGTGTGAGCACCCGCTCGGGGGCGTAGACGCGTTGGGCGTGGCGGCGGACCTTCGCACAGATCCACCCGTCGGTGAGCGGGTTCTCGGGTGCCGCATCGACCTTCACGATGCGGCCATCGGTGACCGTCACCGCCAGCGAGCAGGCATCGGGACAGTCGAGCGTGCACGCAGTGTGCACGATGTGCGTCCCACCGGCGGTGGCGGGACGGGGCTCAGCGATCGTCATCCTGTGGGTCTACCCCAGCCCGCGTGCGGCGGCAAGGGGGTTCCCGGGGCGGGCGGTTTCAGGTGGTGGTCAACCTTTGGTGTTGACCACCGCCAACTCGCCGACACGGAACGTGGAGGTCGTGCTGGTCCACACGTAGTCGGCGAGCCGCTCGGTGTAGCCGTTCGCCCAGAAGGTGATGCGGTGGGTCAGTCGCGCTTGGATGCGCACCGTGCCGGGGCCGGGCGGGGTCCAACGGCACTTGCCGTTGACCCCTGGTGACGACTGGGCTGGAAGCGCCGGCAGGGCCGGGACCGAGCGAGCGTCGCGGGCGACCGTGGCATCGCGGGTGATGCACGCGACCCGGCCGTGGAACGCCGGTGACGGCCGATCCTTGGCCGGCGTGAAGTCGACCTGGAAGTCCAGCGACACGGGATCGGCGAGCAGATACATGGTCCAGCCACGCCAGCGCACGGCGTTCGACCGTTGCGCAGTCCAGGCCGACGGCGTGACCGCCAGCCATGCTGGGTAACGGGTGATCAGCCCGCCCCAGCGATCGACCACCGGGTTGCGGTAGACGACCGGACGGACGAGGTGCAGCCCCTGCTGCAGCTCGTCGAGCCGTCGATGTGGGTCGAACATCGGGTCGCGTGCGGGGACCGCGACGACACCGACGGCATGTTGCGTCGAGTCACAGAACACGGTGAACCAACGCACCGCCTGCGACAGCGGTCCGAGTTGCTGGCCCGGGTCGGTCGGCGTGGGTTCGCCGATCGACTGGGGCAGCCCTTCGACGAACAACCACCGCCTGCTCGCGACGGTCTGCCCGCGTTCGACGTGCTGGCCATCGGACGTGACGCCTGCGGAGACGGCCACGTAGGTGCACGCCGAGCCGCCACCACCGTGGCGACGAAAGACGGAACCGGACGGGATGGTCGTGTGACGGGAGATGTTCCCCGCGGTGTCGCGCAGGTCGACGACACGCGCACCTGGCACCTGCACGGGCGGGAGTGCCGTCGTCAACGCGGTCACCGCCACGACGACACGGATCAGCCGAACCAACATGCGTCCTCCCTCGGTCCCGACGACACCACGACCCAGTCGCTGCCGCGCCGCTCCAACACGGCACCCCAGCCGGTGCGCGTCGCGGCATCGTCGACCGACGCCACACAGTCCGCCACCAGCGCCGTGACCTCGGTGCGGTCGTCGCCGAGCACCTGTGGACGGAGCACGACGTTCGCTCCGGGTCGAAGCCGAACGGCCTGGGCGCGCAGGTATGCCTCGATGATAGGCAGCGTGTCGTCGCGGAGGGTCCACAGGATGCCGTTCGGAATGTCCTCGGCGACCGGCAGGTACACCCACACCCGCGACGACATCTCGTAGAACAGACCCGCGGTGGCGATGCCCGGCGCGCCGTCGACGCGGGTCCACGGCCCACCCGGTGTGAGCACGGTGGTCGAGTCGATCGGACTGGCCGGAATCAGCGACGCGGGCACGGCGGTGGGCTCGCCGGCGCCTGGTGGCGCGGCCGCGGTCGGCACGGCGGGGATTGCGGTCGGCACGGCGGGGATCGCGGGCGCGATCGACGAGGCGGCCGCAGGTGCCAGGGGTGCCGGGGATGCCGGGCCCGGCGCACCGCTGGTCGGTAACGCCGCCGGCGCGACCAGACCGGCGGAACACGCCGCGAGCCCGAACGAACATGCCGCCAGACAGTGCACGGCGACCGCGAAAGAACGGTGGTGGTGGTGGTGTCGCATGCGTCGCCTCCCGTGGGCTTCGACACGCCGTCGCGACGCGTCATCCACACTGGGCACATCGCGCGAATTGGTTCGGCAACATCGTCCGCCCGGTGGCACCCGTTCGTCCAGCGGACGTCGGTCACATCGCGGACTTCCGGCCGCGGCTGGGGCGCGGCGACGGGGCAGCCCCTAATCTGCATCCGATGATCGCAGTGGTGGTGACGCGCGACGGGCAGCTCCCGTCCGGCGGCGACGAGACCGTCGCCGAGTGCGGTGGCCGCTGCATCCTCATCGGCTCGGGCACGATGTCGGCGGCGGCGCTCCTGCAGGGCATCGCCCGCGAAGTCACGATCGTCGAGTTGGCCCAGTTCCAACCCGGTCACTGGGCCGCGGTGCTCGCCCCCCTGCTGACGCACGAACCCGCGGTGGTCATGCCATGTTCGCCCGACGGGCGCGACCTCGCACCTCGGGTGGCGGCGCTGTTGCACCGCCCGCTCTACGCCGGCGCCCTCAGCGTCGTGCCCGACCGCGTCGAGCTCACCCGCAAGGGCGGCACCGAGATCCACCAGACGCACCCCGGTCCCGACTTCGTGGCCACCTTCCAGCCCGGTGTACGCGGTATCGCCGTCGACCCTGCGCTCGCCCCTCCCACCGTCACCGACGCCACACCCACCCGCCTACCCCGCCACGAGCAGCGCGACGCCACCGTCACCGCAGTGCTGCCACCCGACCCCGCCACCGTCGACCTGGCCGAAGCGCCACGCATCATCAGTGGCGGCGCGGGCCTCGACGACGGCACGCGCATGGCGCAACTCGCGGCGGTGGGGGCGGTCATCGGCGCCAGCATGGGTGCCACCCGCGTGATCACCGACCGTGGCTGGGTGCCGCACGAACGCCAGATCGGCACCACGGGCGTGGTCGTCAGCCCCGAGTTGTACCTGGCTTTCGGGGTGAGCGGCGCCGTGCAGCACACGAGCGGATTGGGCGACCCCGAACACGTCGTCAGCGTGAACACCGACGGGCACTGCCCCATGATGCAACTTGCCGACCTGGCGATCGTCGCCGACGCCAACGAGACGCTCGACGAGCTCGTCCGACAACTCGGCATCGAGCCGTCATGACGCCCGACGTCGACGTCATCGTCGTGGGGGCGGGCCCTGCGGGCTCGTGTGCGGCCATCGTCGCGGCACGCGCCGGGCTGAGCGTGGTCCTGCTCGAGCGCGGACCCTTCCCCGGCAGCAAGAACATGTACGGCGGCGTCGTGTACCCGCGCATCCTCGACGAGCTCATCCCGAACTGGTGGGAGGAAGCACCGATTCAGCGCTGGGTCACCCGCCGCAGCACGATGCTGCTCACCGAGACACAGGCCCTCACCGTGGACTTCCGCAGCGAGGCATGGGGCAAGCCGCCGTACAACGGCGCTACCGCCTTCCGCCCCGACTTCGACAACTGGCTGGCCAACCACGCCGTTGCCGCCGGCGCACAGCTGATCACCAGCACCACCGCAACTGGCCTGCTGCGCGACGCTCACGGCAAGGTCACCGGCGTGCGCACCGACCGTCCCGACGGCGATCTCACCGCCCATGTCGTGATCGCGTGCGACGGGGTGAACAGCTTCCTGGCCAAGGAAGCCGGGCTCTACGAACACACCGATGCGAAGCACTTCACGCTCGGCGTGAAAGAGACGCTGGCGTTGCCCAAGGAAGTGATCGACGAACGTTTCGGCGTGCGCGGTCGCGACGGGGTCGACATCGAGATCATCGGCGCCACGGGTGGCGTCAACGGCGGCGGCTTCCTCTACACCAACCTCGACACCATCGCAGTCGGC
>JANMFL010000452.1:0-3799 GCA_031377945.1 Acidimicrobiaceae bacterium
AGGCGCGGCGGATTTCGGGATATCGGCCTGGGTCGGGCGACCGCGTTCTTCGCCAGCGATCGTCTCAGCCCTCGACGCCACCTACGGGTGACCCGAGAACGGCAGGGAGGCCCAGCGGCTTCTGCTGTCTGGTCACGGACCTCTTCTCGCAAGGGTTTCGTCGCGGTGCTCAAAGCGGCCGACCTGTCCGGATCGATGGGTCGAGTCGCCGCGGCCGGGGACCAACGCGGCGATGAAATCGATCAACTCGCTGGTGCAGAGGCACGTGTTCGACCGGCAACGCTGGGAGACCCGCGACGAGCTGCGTACGCGACCATCCACTGGGTCGAACACACCTCCAACCGGCCTCGCCGGCAACGCCGCCTCGGCCGCCTCACACCCGTCGAGTTCGGGCTCGCCGTCACCAACGAGGCAGCATGGTCACCTCCACAACAACCGTCAACCACAGTCGCGGCAGACCCTGCTCCCCGAACTCGCCCAACCGCGATGCGTGACGTTTTCGTCTGGGCTTAAGACTTTAGGTGTCCGCCTTTGGCTCCAATCGTGCATCTTTTGGCTCGAGACTGAGGGACTCTTGACTTTGGTCGTCAAGAGTATGACAAGTTAATCCCCTAGATCTCCGGCCATCGGACTGGGGAACTCACAGCGGAGAGCGGGACGGGCAACATGTTTGGACGAAGGGTTTTTTCGACGCGCCTTAGTGATAGGCGCGAGGCGGTCTTGGGGCGTTTGTCCGACCGCAACATCGGTTCAAGGGGCACCAGCAGGCGTACTCGAGTTGTGGCGTCGGCTGCGGCGGTTTCCCTGTTGGGCGGCCTGATGGTCACGTCGGTCGGGCAGGCTGCACCCGTCGTCGGCCAGGGGTTCACCATCACACCCGCCGACTTGTCATACATCCTCGACCAGATCAAGATCGGTGAGGCCCACGTCGTCAACACGACACCGGCTACCGGTCCTTGCGGCGCGTTGCTGGGCAACGGCCCAGACCAGATTCCGAGTCCGTTGTTGTCGTTTGGTATTCGTACCGTCGACGGTTCGTGCAACAACTTGCAGGCCGGTCAGGAGAAGTTCGGCGCCGCCGATCAGGCGTTCCCGCGTTTGACGACCCCGGTGTTCAACGAGGCTGAGCCAGCAGTGCTGCCGGACCTCGGACCGATCGGTCCCCCAGGGAACACCTCGTACGCGCAGACGAGTGGCAACGTGGTTGACTCTGAGCCCCGTACAGTCAGCAACCTGATCGTCGACCAGACATCAGACAATCCCGCTGCGGTCGCTGCGGCCGGGTTCCCGGTTCGTACTCAGGGCAACCCGGGCATCCAGGTCTGCACCGCTCCCAATGTGCCCGCTGGCTGCGTGCCGGAGCACCAGACGCTGTTCATCCCGAACGTGACGACCGACGTCGGTCTTTCGCCGCCGTTCAACGGTTTGTTCACGATCTTCGGTCAGTTCTTCGATCATGGTCTCGACAAGATCACCAATGGTGGTGCGGGCACGGTGTTCGTTCCGTTGAAGGACGACGACCCGCTGATCCTGCTCGGCCCAGACGGCATCGCCGGCAACGGCGACGAGGTGCCGGTGGGCTCCCGGTTCATGGCCCTGAGCCGCGGCACGATCGTGACTGGTCCTGACGGGTTCCGCAGCGCGCCGAACACCGACACGCCGTTCGTCGACCAGAGCCAGACGTACACGTCGCACGCGTCGCACCAGTTCTTCCTCCGCGAGTATGCACCCACCGCCGGCGGACCAATCGCGACCGGCAAGTTCTTGAGCCGTCCGGACGGCGACGGCATGGCAACGTGGTCGGAGATCAAGACGCAGGCATCTTCGGTTGGCCTCCACCTGCTCGACACCGATGTCAACGACATCCCGTTGATCGCCACTGACGTATATGGCAACTTCATCCCGGGCCCGGCCCGTGGCATGCCGATGGTCATGTTCGCCGACAACACCACGCAAGAGGGTGACCCGGCCGCCAATGGTGGCCTGGGCATCAGCCTGGCCGGCGCAAAGCACGTCGGCGCGGCGTTCCTCAACGACATCGCCCATGCAGCCGGCCCGGGTTCGACGGCGTCGCCGAAGACACCAGACGCCGACCTTGTCGCCGGTGGCAGCCTCGACCCGGTCGCCCCGGGCGAGTACGACGACGAGTTGCTCGGCATTCACTTCATCTGTGGTGACGGCCGGTGCAACGAGAACATCGCGTTGACGGCGATCCACCAGATCTTCCACTCGGAGCATGACCGTCTGGTCGGCGACATCGAGGCCACGCTTGCCCTGCCGGAGAACGCTGCTCTGTCGGCTGCTTACCACGCCACTTCGGCCACAACGTTCAAGTACGGTGAGCGCATCTTCCAGGCCGCGCGCTTCGTGACCGAGATGGAGTACCAGCACCTCGTATTCGAGGAGTTCGCCCGCAAGGTTCAGCCGGCGATCAACCCGTTCGAGGCTTTTGCGTTCAACCAGACCGACGTCAACCCAGCCATCACGGCTGAGTTCGCTCATGCGGTCTACCGCTTCGGTCACTCGATGTTGACCGAGGACATCGCACGCACCAACCCTGATGGCAGCGACAACTCGATACCGTTGTTGGACGGTTTCTTGAACCCGGCGTCATACTATGACGGCGGCACTGCAGGCCAAATGGACTCGAGGGCTGCGGCCACGTCGATCTTCATGGGCATGTCCGACCAGGTCGGCAACGAGATCGACGAGTTCGTCACCAACACGTTGCGCAACAACCTCCTCGGTCTGCCGTTGGACCTGCCGTCGATCAACATGGCTCGTGCTCGCAGCGAAGGCATCCCGTCACTGAACAACCTGCGCAAGCAGATCTTCGCCTCGACCAACGACGGCCAGTTGGCCCCGTACGACAACTGGGTCTCTTGGGGCCAGGCGCTCAAGCACCCCGAGTCGCTGATCAACTTCATCGCCGCCTACGGCACGCACCCCAACATCATGACCCTCGACCCTGACGGTGCAGGCCCGATCGTGGCCGGCGGTCTGGTGGCACGACGCACCGCAGCCGAGCAGATCGTCAACGGCACCGAGCTTCCCGGCCCCGACGGTGACATCCTCACCGTCGGCGACAACATCGTCGCTCCCCCCGACGCCAGCGACTTCTTGTTCAGCTTCGGCACTTGGGCGAACACGGGGACGACGTCGAACACCGGGCTCGATGACATCGACTTGTGGGTCGGTGGTTTGGCCGAGGTCACCAACCTGTTCGGTGGCCTGCTCGGCACGACGTTCAACTACGTCTTCGAGAACCAGTTGACCAACCTGCAAAACGGTGACCGGTTCTACTACCTGGCCCGTACACCGGGCATGAACCTGCGTAGCCAACTCGAGGGCAACTCGTTCTCGGAGCTGGTGATGCGCAACACCGGGGCGTACTCGTTGAAAGCCGATCCGTTCGCGACGGCTGACTGCAAGTTCCACCTCGCCGACATCACCGGGCCGGCACCTGTGGGTAGCTTCATCACCGGCCCGGGCTCGGTGATCGATGTTCCAACCTCGGAATGCGACGAGAATCGTCTCCTCCTGCTTCAGCCAAACGGCCGAGTCGAGTATCGGGCGAAGAACAGCGTTGATCCGCCAGGCATCAACGGCCAATCCGTCTACGACGGCACCGTCGGCGTCGACCGCATCTTCGGCGGCAACGACAACGACACCTTCTGGGGCCGCGAGGGCAACGACATCATCGAAGCTCGAGGTGGCGACGACGTGGTCCTGGGCGGCGAGGGCAATGACATCATCACCGACTCCGGCGGCTTCGACGTCCTCAAAGGTGGCCCCGGCA
>JANMFL010000015.1:0-7520 GCA_031377945.1 Acidimicrobiaceae bacterium
GCTCCGAGCCACACGTCGTGCGCTTCGAGACCCGCGAATCCACACCCGAGGGCGTCGGCGAGGTCACGTTGGCCCACCTGTTGCGAACCGCACTCCGCATGCGCCCCGATCGTCTGGTCGTCGGCGAGGTGCGCGGCAGCGAAGCCGTCCACCTGCTGCAGGCGTTGAACACCGGCCACGACGGCTCGCTGTGCACCGTGCACGCCAACAGCGCGCTCGACGCCCTGCATCGCATCTCGTCGCTGGTGCTGCAGGAGGTGGCGTCGTGGCCGCTGTCTGCAGTCCATGAACAGGTCGCGCGCGCGGTCGACATCGTCGTGCACACCGCACGCACCGACGACGGACAGCGCCGCGTGGTCGAGGTGGTCGAGGTGGTCGAGGTCGGCGCATTCGACCGACTCGACATGCAGCGCGAGCACTCCCGGCTCGACGCACGGACACTCGTCCGCGGCGATCTGGTGGTCGGCTCGCCCAGCAGGAGCCGACGGTGATCGCCGGGGCGCTGGTCGCGGCAGCCGTGGCGCTGGTCGCCTTCGGTCGCCGACCACCACCGTCTCGCCAACGATCGCACGGTCGGCCTCGGCGCCATCGGCGGGCCGGTCGAGCGAAGCCACCGACCGCCACGGACTGGGCCCGTTACCTCGACGCGGTGGCCGCGACAGTACGTGGTGGCACCTCCGTCCGCGCTGCGGCAGCCGACGCCCTCTCCGACCTGAGCCTGTGCGGCGACGCCGTGCACCCACCGCTCGACATCGACTCGCTGGACCAGCGACCCGTGCACCACGCGGACGAGGCAGTGGTCGTCCATGCGCTGGTCACCGCCACTCGTCTGGGTGGCGCCGTTGCCGCCACGATTCAGACCGGCGCCAACCTCTTACGAGAGCGAGCCGCGGTCCGAGCCGAGGCCCAGGCGCACGCTGCGCAGGCCCGCCTCAGTGCTCGGGTGCTGACGATCGTCCCGCTCGGGTTCACTGCGTGGAGCATCACCGCCAGCCACGCCTTTCGGCGGGCGGTCACGACTCCCGCCGGCCTCACGTCGGCCGCCCTCGGCGCGGGCGCCAACCTCGCCGGTTGGTGGTGGATGCGCCGCATCGTGCGGCAGGCGAGCGCATGACGACGTTCGCCGCCGAGTGGGCGCGACGGCGGCGGGCGCGGTGGGTCGACGCCGCGCTGCCCGACGCCCTGGACCTGGTGGTGCTCGCCGTACGCGCCGGCCACCTTCCCGTCGCCGCGCTCAGTGCCGTGCACCACCACTTCGCGCCCGTGCTGCGCGAGCCGACGGCGCGCATGCTCGACGAGGTGCACCATGGTCGCCGCTTCGCCGATGCCCTCCCCATGCTGTCGGCCGAGCTCGGCCCCTCGCTCGACCCGCTCGTCGACGGCTTGGCCGGCGCCGACCGCGACGGGCTCCCACTCGCCCCGGTGCTCGAGCGACTGGCCGCGGATGCCCGAGCCCACCGCCGCCGCCACCTCGACGCGCTCGCACGCCAGATTCCGGTGCGGCTCGCTGTGCCGTTGGTGGTGTGCATCCTGCCGTCGTTCGTGCTGCTCGCCGTCGTCCCCTTGCTGCTCGCAGCCCTCACCTCGCTCCACCGTTGAGCCAAGCACGCACGCACCGACCACGCCCTCGCACCCCACCGCAACAGGAGCCCTCATGAACGATCACATCGCCCGGCTGCACGCCTGGTACCTCTGGCACACTGCCCACGCCACCGACCCGCTGCGCGACGAGGAGGGGCAGGCCACCACCGAGTACGCACTCATGCTCCTGGCAGCCGCCCTCGTCGCGCTGATGGTCGTCGCCTGGGCGACCGCCGGCGGTGGTGCCGGCAAGGTGGGCCGGCTCTTCGACCGAGTCATCGACGCGGTCATCGACAAGCTGTGAGGCGCGATCGCGGGCAGGCGACCGTCGAATTGGCCCTCGCGTTGCCACTCCTGTGCACCCTTCTGCTCGGGGTGGTGCAGGTGGCCGTCATCGCCCGCGATCGCCTGGCCGTGCAACTCGCGGCTCGCGAAGCGGCCCGGGCGGCGGTCGTCAGCACCGACCACGACCGGGCTGCCGCCGCAGCCCGGTCGGCGGTGGCCCTGGCGCCGCTGGTCGTGACCATCGACGAGCACGGCGGTCAGGTGCGGGCGACGGTCACGTACGTCGACCCCACCGACGTGCCGCTCATCGGCGCGCTGCTCCCCGACATCTCGGTCGAGGCCGCGGTGGTGATGGCGGTGGAAACGCCGTGAGGCCTCCCGCCGCGACGCGCGCCCGTCATCACCCAGAGGCGCCGATCGACCCGCGATAACGTGCTCCCGTCATGGAACTGCTCTGCCGCCTCACTTCCGTGGGGGCACACCCGGTGCTGCAGGTGAGCGGCGAAGTGGACCTGGCGACGCTGCCGTCGTTCCGAGATGGACTTCGGCACGCCGTGGACCAGCATCGTGGCGAGCGACTGTGGGTGGACCTCGACGGTGTCACGGTGCTCGACGACAGCGGTCTGGGAATGCTGCTCGGCGCTGCGGCACACGCCCGCGAGGCGGATGGCGACCTGACCGTCGTGTGCACCGGCGAGCGCCTGTTGCACCGCTTCAGCCTCAGCGGGCTGGATCGTGCGGTCGAGGTGCACCACTCGCTGCCGCGTTGACCGACTGCGCGAGGTCAGGCCTTCGGCTTCGGCTTGCGGACCCCACGACGGTCCAACGCCTTCTCCTGGGCGCGCTGTTCCTCTTCGAGCACCGCCTCCTCGGCGACCAGACGCGTCATGCTCTCCAGCCGGCGGGGGTCGAGTGCACCCGCGTCGATGGCGGCGCTGACGGCGCACCCGGGCTCCTGGTCGTGCTTGCAGTCACGGAACCGGCAGTCGTCCATCAGGTCGAACACGTCGGCAAAGGCCCGCTCGATGCCCGTGCCGCTGCTCCACAGGCTCACCGCGCGCACCCCGGGGGTGTCGATGAGCCAACCCGACGTGGTGAGCGGCACCAGTTCCGACGCCGTCGTGGTGTGCCGACCGCGCTGGTCTCCCTCGCGCACGACCGCCGTCGCCTGACGCTGATGCCCGACCAGCGAGTTCAGCAATGTGCTCTTGCCCACCCCGCTGGCGCCGAGCAGCGCGATCGTGGCGTTGCCGCCGGCGTAGTGCCGCATCTCGTCCACACCTTCACCGGTGATCCCGCTCGCCACGCACACGTCGACCCCCGGTGCGACCTCCTGCAACGACGCGACCGCGGAAGACGGGTCGTCGACCAGATCGGTCTTGGTGAGCACCACCACGGGTCGCGCTCCGCTGTCCCAGGCCAGCACGAGTTCGCGCTCGAGACGGCGCTGGTTCGGCGGCGACGTGAGCGCGTGCAGCAGCATGACGACGTCGATGTTCGCGGCAATGGTGTGTGCTTCGGCGCGGTTGCCCTCGAACGAGGCACGCCGCACGAACGCGCTCTTGCGCGGCAGCACCTCGAGGACCCGCTCTCCGTCGTCGCTGACGACCACGAAGTCACCCACGGCGACATCGGCGCCGATGTTGCGCATGCGCAACGGCGGTTCACCGAGGGTCACCAGGACCGTGCTCCAGCCCCGGTCGAGCCGACTGACCCGACCTGCTGCCACCGGTTCACCCATCTCGCGCCACCGTGCCAGCGCGAGGTCGGTCCAGCCGAGTCGTTGGTCGCGTTCGCGGTCGTGCACGATGACGTCCACCGTAGCGGTCGATGGGCCAACGGGGGCGGGCGCAAATCACACCGCTGTTCTTTCAAGACTTCGGAAACTTCGCCTCATGACCTTGAAAATCCGGCCGATGAACATTCACTCATCTCTCATGACGGGAAGCGGAAACGTGGAGAACGATCTCGAACTGGTGCGGCGGGGCTTCGACCCCTCGCAGGTCCAACAGCTGGTCGCTCAGCTGTCAGCTGAGCTGAAGACGGTCGCAGCCGAGAACGATCGGCTGCGCGCCCGCGTCGCCGACCTGGAAGCTGCTCCGGCAGCGACCACGCCGAGCGACATCTTCGGACTGTGGAGCAAGGAGACGAACGAGCTCATGGCCGCGGCCAGGGCCAGCATCGCCTCGGTCACCGACAAGGCCACCGCCGACGCCGCTGCTGCGCTGGCCGCTGGAGAGACCGCAGCGACCGCCATCCGGCAGCGTGCCCAGATCGATGCCGAGGGCATCGTCGCCGAGGCCACGCGCCGGGCCGAGCAGACGGCGACGGAGGCCGCCGCCGACAAAGCTCGTGTGGAGGCAGAGGCGCAGGCGAGCGTCGACCGAGCGTCCGGCGAAGTTGCCGCCCTCGATGCGAAACTCGCCGACCTGCGCGGCCAGCGTTCGACGATGAGCCACCAGTTGTCCACGGCGAAGGCGCACCTGCTGCAGCTGATGTCGCTGGTCGACGAGCCCGAGGAAGCCCCGGTTGGGGCGTCACCCGTTTCGACCGCCGACGCGGCAGACTCGGTGGCGAGCACTTCCGAGGGAACGCCGACGGCGGATGAGCAACACTGACGACAACCGGGACCGCCTCGAGCGGCTGATCGCAGCGGCCGACCGGGTTGCACAGCAAACCGTGCCCGAGCCACCGGCTCGGTCGCGTTGGCTTCCCGTGGCGGCGTTGGCGCTCGTCGGCATCGGTGCCGTCGCGCTCGGCGTGAACCTCGCATCCGGGGGCGAAGGCGGTGGCACCAGCGTGCAGACGTCGACCGTGCCCACCGTCGCGCCCACGGCCGTCGTGCCGACCAGCCTGCCGGTCGTCATCACCTTCCCGCCCACCACGGCGCCCCTGCTGACCGTGCCCCCCAGTACCTCCGTGGCACCGACTTCCACGACGTCGCCGCCGGCGACCACCACCACGTGGGTCCAGCAGGGCATGCAGCCGGTGCGATGGTCGTCGTACGAAGCCAGCACGTTCGTGCTCGAGGGCGCCGTGCCCGACACGGCCACGGCCGACACGCGCACGGCGAAATTCATCGCCGGCGCAGGGGCCGATCATGTCGTTGCCCGACATGTGGTCGCCTCCAACGCCCCGCTGCCCGAGGCAGAGCCGATGTACGCGTTCGAGGCGCTGCAGTTCGCGCCGAACTCGACCACCCTGCAACCCCCGGCGATCGAGTTCCTCGACCGACTCGGCGCCGTTCTGGTGGCGAACCGCACGGCCACCCTCGAGATCTTCGGACACACCGACGGGGTGGGCCCCGCCGATTCGAATCTCGAACTCTCGCAGGCTCGCGTCGACGCGATCGCCGCACACCTGGTGGGCCTCGGAGTGGCTCCGGAACGGCTCACCGCGATCGGTCAGGGCGAGGCGTTCCCGCTCGCTCCTGACGACACCGAAGAGGGGCGCGCGAAGAACCGGCGCATCGAATTGATGCTGTTTCGACTGCTCGGTTGACCCGTGTCCACCACCACCGATGTGCGTTGCCGCTTGACAACACCCGTCCCTTTCCCCTAGCGATACCCCCCAATGGCCAGACCGCTCGTCATCGTGGAGTCGCCCGCCAAGGCGAAGACCATCTCGAAGTTCCTCGGGAACGCCTTCGACGTGCGCGCCTCGGTGGGCCACGTCGCCGACCTGCCCAGCAAGGGCCTCCAGATCGATGTGGACAACGGGTTCAAGCCCACGTACGAGTTGACCGTCCGCGGCAAGGACGTCGTGAAGGACCTGCGTGCGGCAATGAAGGACGCCAGCGAGCTGTACCTCGCGACGGACGAGGACCGCGAGGGTGAAGCCATCAGCTGGCACCTGCTCGAGTACCTGAAGCCGAAGATCCCGGTGAAGCGGATGGTGTTCCACGAGATCACCAAGTCGGCCATCGACCAGGCCGTTGCGAACCCGCGGGGCATCGACTACGGGCTGGTCGACGCGGCCGAGACCCGCCGTTTGCTCGACCGTCTGTACGGCTACGAGGTGTCGCCGGTGCTGTGGCGTCGCGTCAACCGCGGCCTCAGCGCCGGCCGGGTGCAGAGCCCTTCGGTCCGGCTCATCGTCGAACGCGAACGCGAGCGCATCGCGTTTGTCACCGCGCCGTACTGGGACATCGATCTGCTCACGGCCACCGGCCCGGCGTTCACCGCAACCCTGGTGGCGCTCGACGGGACGAAGGTCGCGACCGGCAAGGACTTCACGCCCGACGGCCTGGCGAAGAAGAACGTCGTGGTCGTTCCCGAAGGCCGTGCTCGAGCGCTCGTCGACGCGCTGCAGTCTGCCGACGTCACGGTCCGGTCGGTCGAGGAGAAGCCCTACCGCAGCAGTCCGAAGGCCCCGTTCATGACCAGCACGCTGCAGCAGGAGGGCGGCCGCAAGCTGCGCCTCGGCGCGGCCCAGGTGATGCGCATCGCCCAAGGTCTGTACGAGCGCGGCTACATCACCTACATGCGTACCGACAACGTCGTCCTCAGCGACGAGGCGCTCGCTGCGGTGCGGTCCGAGGTGCAGCGCACGTATGGCGGCAACTTCTTGTCGCCCACGCCGCGCCAGTTCAGCACGAAGGTGAAGAACGCGCAGGAGGCCCACGAGGCCATCCGCCCCACCACACCGCTGCGCAGCCCCGACTCGCTGTCGGCCGAGCTGAACGGCCAGGAGCTCTCGCTGTACCGAATGGTCTGGCAGCGCACGCTGGCGTCACAGATGGCCGACGCCAACGGCACCACCGTCAGTGTCCGGCTGGCAGCGAAGGCGGCCGAGCCCGCCGCTGCCACGCCCACCGATTGCGAGTTCGCCGCGAGCGGCACCACGATCACGTTCCCCGGCTATCGCCAGGTCTACGTCGAGAGCACCGACGAGGCCGAAGAGGCCGAGAAGGAGGCGTTGCTGCCGCCGCTGAAAGTGGGCGACGCCGTTCCGGTCGCCGAGCTGACGCCGAACGGTCACGCCACCGTCCCGCCCGCCCGCTACACCGAGGCCTCACTCGTGAAGCGCCTCGAGGAACTCGGCATCGGCCGACCCAGCACCTGGGCGTCGATCATCCAGACGGTGCAGGATCGCGGCTACGTGTGGAAGAAGGGCCAGGCCCTGGTTCCCACGTGGACGGCGTTCGCGGTGATCGGCCTGATGGAGCAACACTTCGGCGGGCTCGTCGACTACGCGTTCACGGCGCGCATCGAGGAAGACCTCGACTCGATCGCCCGGAACGAGCGTCAGAAGCAGGACTGGCTGCAGCAGTTCTACTTCGGCTCCGACGAGGCGGCGCAGCCCGGATTGAAGCGGCTGGTCGAGGAGAACCTCGACCACATCGATGCCGCCGAGATCAACACGTTCCCCATCGGGCTCGACCCCGACGGCAACGAGGTGGTCGTCAAGCCCGGCAAGTACGGACCGTACGTGAAGCGCGGCGACGACACGGCCAGCGTTCCCGACGACCTGACGCCCGACGAGCTGACGCTGGAGATGGCGTTGAAGCTGCTCGCCGCTCCGAAGAGCGACGAGCCCATCGGCGAACTCGACGGTTTCCCGGTGTTCGCCAAGAACGGTCGGTACGGCCCGTACGTGCAATGGGGTGCCGCCGACAACCTGCCACCCGGCCTCGAGAAGCCGAAGATGGCCAG
>JANMFL010000041.1:0-2053 GCA_031377945.1 Acidimicrobiaceae bacterium
CGGGCAGCACGATGTCGGCGTAGCGCGCCGTGTCGGTGAGGAACTGATCGTGCACCACGGTGAACAGGTCGTCGCGCTGCAGACCCTGGCGCAGCAGCTCGGTCTCGGGCACCGACACCATCGCGTTCACGCCGATCATCACGACGGCCTGCAACGGCGGGTCGAGGGTGGGGTCGGTGAGCGTGCGACCGAGCTGCGGCATGGGCAGCCCGCGAGTGCTGCGGCCGGCGAGCAGGTCGGGGCGGGTGAGCGCGGCGTGGTCGAGCACGTCGTTGGTCCAGGTGCCGACGCTGCGCGCGTAGCCGCCGCCGAGGTGCCGCCACGCGCCGACGAGTGCCGGGAGGCAGGTGAGCGTCCGGAAGAACATGCCGCCGTGCTCGTGATGCTCGGCGCCCACGAGGGTGCGGATGGCCGCGGGCGACTCGGTGCCGTACCGGTGGGCGAGCGTCTCGATGTCGTGCTCGTCGATGCCGGTGATGGCCGCGGCGCGTGTCGGCGTCCAGTCGGCGACGTGCGCGGCGAGATCGTCGAAGCCGACGGTGTGGGCGTCGACCCACTCACGATCCACGAGTCCGTCGCGCACCAGCACGTGCATCATCGCCAGCATCAGCGCGACATCGGTGCCCGGCAACGGTTGCAGGAACCAGTCGGCGGACTCGGCGGTCGGCGTGCGGATGGGGTCGATGACCACGACGGTGGCGCCGTTCGCCCGCGCCTGCTCGATGAACGGCCACAGGTGCCGGTTGGTGAGCCTCGTGTTGGTGCCCCACAGGATGATGAACTTGCTGTGCTGCATGTCGCTCGGGTCCATGCCCTTGCCGGTTCCCATGGTGGTGGCGGTGCCCGCGCCGGCGACCGCGCCGCAGAGGTTGCCGGTGACGCGGCTCGCGCCCAGGTGGTGCCAGAAGCGGTCGCCGAACATGATGGCCAGCAGGCTCTGGTTGCCGGCGCTGACGAACGGCATGATCGCCTCGGAGCCGTGCTCGGCGATGATGCCGTGGAAGCGAGCGGCGATCTCGGCGAGTGCGTCGTCCCACGTGATCTGCTCGAAGCGGCCCTCGCCCTTGGCGCCCACACGGCGCAACGGGTGCAGCACGCGCTCGGGGCTGTACACGCGGCCCAGGTATCGGTTCACCTTTGGGCACAGCTCGCCCTGGCTGAAGGGGTGCTCGGGGTTGCCGCGCAGTTGCGTGGCCGCGCCCTCGTCGTCGACGGTCACCTGCCACCCGCAGCTGTCGGGACAGTCGTGGTGGCAGGTACCGAGGACGATGCGCATCACTTCATGATGCCGGAAAGCACCTCACCCGCGTGCGCGACGGCGTCGAGGTCGTAGGCGTCGGGCATGTTGAAGATGAGCCCGTCGAGGCCGGCGGCGAGCAGACCGTGCACCTTCTCGGTGATGGCGTCGGCGTCGCCCACGAGGAACTGCTGCTGCACGCGTAGGCGCTGGGCCTCGGGAAGGTCCTCGACCTTCGCGCCACCCAACCGGGCCGACAGCTTGGCCTGGGCCTCGTCGTGCGTGTGGCCGAGGATGAGGGTGCCCAGTCGGGTTCGGCAGATCTCCTTCGGGTCGCGCCCCAGTGCAGCGCAGTGCCCGTCGAGCACGTCCATCAGATGGCGGACCTGGTCGGGGCTGCCGAACACGTTGCACGCGTCGCCGTACTGGGCGACCATCCGCAGCGTCTTCTTCTCGCCGCTGCCGCCGATGAGCACAGGCGGGCCACCGGCTTGCACGGGCTTGGGCACGTTCATGGCGTCGCGCACCGTGAACCACTTGCCCTCGAGTGTGGTGCGCTCGTTGACGAACATGCTCTTGACGATCTGCAGGCCTTCTTCGAGCTTCTCGAAGCGGTCGGTGAACGTGCCGAACTCGTAGCCGTAGGCGAGGTGCTCCTCCTCGAACCAGCCGGCGCCGATGCCCCAGAGGGCTCGACCCTTGGAGATGACGTCGAGCGCCGTGATCTGCTTGGCCAGGAACGCCGGGTTGCGATAGGTCATGCCACCGACCATGCAGCCGAGGCGCACCCGCTCGGTGCGGGCCGCGATGGCCGAC
>JANMFL010000068.1:0-5723 GCA_031377945.1 Acidimicrobiaceae bacterium
CTCGGCCAGGGCCAGACCCTCACCGTGGACACGGGCCACATGGTCGCCTACGAGGAGAGCGTGACGATGGGCATGCGCAAGGCGAGCGGCGGTGGTCTGGTGCAGAGCTTCAAGAGCGGCGAAGGCTTCGTGTTCGAGTTCAGCGGCCCGGGCAAGGTGTGGACGCAGACCCGCAACCCGATGGAGTTGCAGAGCTGGATCCTGGGCTTCGTTGGCACGTCGAACTCGGGCGCGGCCGGCGGGGTGGCCGGAATGTTCACCCGTGACTGACCGATGACGTTGCTCCTCGCCGCGGCCGAAGGCACCGGCTCGTTCGTCGACCTCGATGTCGGCGTGGGCTGGTGGATCGGCCTGCTCGCACTGATCATGGTGCTGTTGCTGGTCGATCTGCTGGTCGTCCACCGCGAGGGGCACGAGGTGTACACCCGCGAGGCGGCGATCGAGTCGGTCGTCTGGATCAGCATCGGCCTCGCCTTCGGCCTTGTCGTGTGGTGGGGCTTCGGCGGCTCGGCCGCGGGCGAGTACTACAGCGGCTATCTCATCGAGAAGAGCCTCAGCGTCGACAACGTCTTCGTGTGGGCGCTGATCATGAGCTACTTCCTGGTCCCCCGTCGCTACCAGCACCGGGTGTTGTTCTGGGGCATCTTCGGGGCGCTCATCCTGCGTGCCGTGTTCATCTTCGCGGGCGTCGCCCTGATCGAGAAGTTCGACTGGGTGCTGTACGTGTTCGGTGCGTTCCTGCTGTACACGGCGATCAAGTTGGTGGTCAGCGACGACGACCACGTCGACCCGTCGAACAGCAAGTTCCTGAAGCTGGTGCACAAGGTGGTGCCGCTCACCGACGAACTGGACGGTCAGCGACTGTTCACGCGCAAGAACGGCCACCGGGTGGCCACGCCTCTGTTTGCCGTGCTGCTGCTCGTCGAGGCCACCGACGTGCTGTTCGCCGTCGACTCCGTACCCGCCGTGTTGGCGGTCAGCCGCGAGCAGTTCATCGTGTTCGCCAGCAACGCGTTCGCGATCCTCGGCCTGCGCGCCCTGTACTTCCTGCTCGCCGACATGCACGCCCGCTTCACCTATCTGCAGGAGGGCTTGGCCATCATCCTGGCCTTCGTGGGTGTGAAGATGCTCATCCACAAGTGGTATGCGATCCCCACGTGGCTGTCCCTGCTGGTCATCGCGATCGTGCTCTTCGCCTCGATCGGCTTCTCACTGAAGGCCACCCGCAACGTCGCCGGTGACGAGCACGTCCCCGAGCCGCCGCCGCCCCCGCAAGAGCGTTGAGCACGCCGCCCTGCCCTTTCGGCGGTGTCGCACCCCGCCGGTAGGGTACGGCCACCATGGCGATCGAACAGGAGGACATCGACCGGCTGCGCGCCTCGTTGGTGCTGTCCGACGTCGTGTCCCAGTACGTGGCGTTGCGCCGGGTCGGCCGCAACCAGGTGGGCCTGTGCCCGTTCCACGCCGAGCGATCGGGTTCGTTCAACGTGCGCGACGAGACCGGCCGCTACCGCTGCTTCGGTTGTGGCGCGGCCGGCGACGTCATCAAGTTCGTCCAGGAGATCGACCACGTCGACTTCGTCACAGCGGTCGAGCAGTTGGCGTCGAAGGCCGGCATCCAGTTGCGGTACACCGGGGCGGACCAGACCAAGGAGCGGTCGCGGCGCAAATCGCTCGTCGACGCGATGGCCGGCGCCGTCGAGTGGTACCACCAGCGGCTGCTCACGTCACCCGACGCGCGCGAGGCACGCGACTACCTCCGCCGGCGCGGCCTCTCCGGCGACGTGGCTCGACAGTTCAAGTTGGGTTGGGCGCCCGACGATTGGGATGCCCTGTGCCGCGACCTGAAGATGCCCGCCGACATGTTGCGTGACACCGGTCTCGCGTTCACCAACAAGGCCGGTCGTCTGCAAGATTCGTTCCGTGCTCGGGTGATGTTTCCCATCTTCACCGAGAACGGCGAAGCGGTGGCGTTCGGCGGACGCGTCATGCCGGGCAGCACCGACCCGGCCAAGTACAAGAACTCGTCCGAGACGCCGATCTACGCCAAGTCGAAGACCCTCTACGGCCTGCACTGGGCGAAGGGCGACATCGTGGGTGCCGATCAGGTCATCGTGTGCGAGGGCTACACCGATGTCATCGGCTTTCACCGCGCCGGCGTGCGTAGGGCCGTGGCCACCTGTGGCACCGCATTGACCGAGGACCACGTGCGTCTGCTGAAGCGTTACGCGAGCCAGGTGGTGTTGGCCTTCGACGCCGACGCCGCGGGCCAGGGTGCTGCCCAGCGCTTCTACGAGTGGGAGGACAAGTACAAGGTCCGCGTCAGCGTGGCCCGATTCCCACAGGGCATGGACCCGGGCGAGCTCAGCGTGAAGGACCCCGATGCATTGAAGGACGCTGTCGATCACGCACTGCCGTTCCTCGGTTTCCGCCTCAATCAGGTACTGAACAGCCGTCAACTGCGGTCGCCCGAAGACCGGGCGCGCATGGCCCAGGAGGCTATGGCCATCGTCGCCGAGCATCCCGACCAGAACGTGCAGAAGTTGTACGCCGGTCAGGTCGCCGCACACGTCGGCCTGCAGGTCGGCGATCTCACCGCAGCGCTGCGCACCGGCGGCCGCGCTCCTGTGCGCATCGCACCCGCGCGCCAAGTGGGTTCGGCCGAGAACGCCGAGTTCGTCGCCGTCGCCATGCTGTTGCAGCGATGGGACGACATCGCGCCATGGCTCGTCGAGGAACTCTTCGCCCAGGACGTCGCCCGGCGTGCCTTCCTGGCCGTGGCCGAGGCCGGCGGCGCGATCGAACCGGCGCTCGAACTGGCCGATCCCGAAGCCCGCGAGTTCCTCGAACGCGCGGCCGTCACCGACGTCGACGCCGACCCGGTCATCGAGGCCAGAAACCTCATCTCGGCCGCGACACGGCGCATGCTTTCCAGTCAATCGAGCATCACGGATCCCGACATGTTGCGGTCGATGCGCGACGCTCGACTCGCGTTGGAACTCATCGACGACCCCGATTCGGCCGATGGTGCTGCGGAGGCATTGCTAGGGTGGATCGAAGGCGTGAACGAGGAGCGTGGTGAGCAACGGAACAGCTGACGCATCAGCACAGTCGATTCCGTACGAGGGCGTCGACGAAGTGGAATGGCAGTCGATGGTCGAGCGCGGCTCGACGGCCGGCATCCTCCACGCAGACGAGATCGCGCACGTCCTGCGCAAGGTCGAGCTGACCGGCGACGTGTTGCAGGAGGTCGAATCGCGCCTCGGGGGTCTCGGGATCGCGATCGACGATCGTGTCGAGGAACTGGGCGACATCACGGAGCCGCAGGGCATCGTGCGCGTCGAGGACGTGCCGCTGGTCGAGGGCGAGGAAGACACCGACGGGCTGCTCGCTCGTCGTCGGCGCCGTCGCGTCACCAAGCTGAGTCACGAGCGTGTCGACACCGGCGGCACGGCCGACACGGTGCGCATGTACCTCAAGGAGATCGGGCGCGTCGACCTGCTCACGGTCGACGACGAGCGCAGCCTCGCTCAGGCCATCGAGGACGGCAAGCAGGCGGCCGAGAAGCTCGATGCCGCCATCGGCACCGAACCCGACGCCGTCGAGCAGCGCCGACTGATGCGTCTGGTCCATCAGGGTCAGCGCGCCAAGAGCGAGCTCATCCAGGCCAACCTTCGACTCGTCGTCAGCATTGCCAAGCGATACAGCGGTCGCGGCATGCAGTTCCTCGACCTCATCCAGGAAGGAAACCTGGGTCTCATGCGTGCGGTCGACAAGTTCGATCACACCAAGGGTTTCAAGTTCTCGACCTATGCAACGTGGTGGATTCGTCAGGCCATCACACGCAGCATCGCCGACCAGGCTCGTACCATTCGCATTCCGGTGCACATGGTCGAGAGCATGAATCGAGTGCTGCGCATGCAGCGCCAGATGCACCAGGAGCTCGAACGCGAACCCACGCTCGACGAGTTGGCCGATCGTTGTGGTCTGCCGCCCGACAAGATCCGCGAGATCCTGCGCATCAGCCAGGACCCGTTGTCGCTCGACTCGCCGGTGGGTGAGGAGGACGACAGCAACCTCGCCGACTTCATCGAGGACCTCACTGCCGATGCGCCGGCCGACATGGCCACCAAGCGCATGCTCACTCAGGCCGTCGAGGAGGCACTCGGCGAGCTCAGCGAGCGTGAGCAGGAGATCGTGCGCATGCGCTTCGGGCTCGACGACGGGCAGGCCCGCACCCTGGAGGACGTCGGCAAGGAGTTCGGGGTCACCCGTGAGCGGATCCGCCAGATCGAGGCCAAGACGCTGGCAAAACTGCGGCACCCGATGCGCAGCCAGCGGCTGAAGGAGTTCCTCGAGGAGGAGTGAGTCGAGAAAGGTGCGGCCGCAGCGGTGGTGAAGGAGTGAACCGCCGGGGACGCTTGCTATCCTCTCTCACGCCATTCCGAGATAGCTCAGTTGGCAGAGCAGCTGACTGTTAATCAGCGGGTCGCAGGTTCGAGCCCTGCTCTCGGAGCCAGCACGAACGGTCCGCTTCGGCGGGCCGTTCGCCGTTTTGTGCTCGCCGTGCGAAGATCGTTCCGATCACCGGAGGGGCGATGGACGACACGATGTACGGCACCCGCAACTCCCGCGGTGAGTGGACTCCGGACCGGCGAGCCTCGTACGGCCCGCTGTTCGACTGGCCGACCCGGCCGATGCGCATCCTGCGCTGGTTCGTGGTCGGCTACCTGCTCCCGTGGAACGCGCTCTACTTCGGTGGGGCAGCGGCGTTGTACTTCCTTGCCACACCGTCCACGGCGACGATGCGTGACCTCGCCCCGGGGTGGGTGCTGCTCGTCCTGGCCCGCAACCTGGTGGTCGTCGTCGCTTGGTACGGGCTGTTCCACTGGCGCCTGTACCTGCGCAAGGCGCAGGAACAGCGCTTCAAGTACAACCCCAGCTGGCCGCGCGAGGGCGACCGGTTCCTGTTCGGCAGCCAGACCCGTGAGAACGTGTTCTGGGCCCTCGTCAGCGGTGTTCCCTTCTGGACGGCCTACGAGGTATTCACCCACTGGCTGTTCGCGAACGGGTACATCCCGTGGCTGGCGTGGTCGACGAACAAGGTCTGGTTCGTCGTGCTGATGCTGCTCGTGCCGCTGTGGCGCGAGGTGCACTTCTACGCGATCCACCGGCTCATTCATGTGCCATGGCTGTATCGGCGCGTGCACGCGCTGCACCACCGCTCCACCAACCCCGGACCGTGGTCCGGGCTGTCGATGCACCCGATCGAGCACCTCGTGTACTTCAGTGCGGTGGCCATCCACTGGGTGGTGCCGTCGCACCCGTTGCACGCGATGTTCAACCTGATGCACGCCACGATGGCGCCGGTGCCGGGTCACTCCGGGTTCGAGAAGGTCGAACTGGTCGGCGACGTCGCCATCGACACGGGTTGCCTGAACCACTACCTGCACCACAAGTACTTCGAGGTGAACTATTCCGACGGGGCCATCCCGTTCGACCGTTGGTTCGGTTCGTTCCACGATGGCTCACCGGAAGCGCATTTAGCCATGCGGCAACGCCTTGCCGACCGAACTTGAGCTCGGCGGGACCTCCAACCGAAGTGGGCACTTCGAGAAATCTGCCCTAGAGTCCGTGCGATGACAGCGACGTTGCGACGGGAAGCAGCTCCGCTCGGTTCGACGCTGACCATCAGCAGCGACTCCGGCGCCGTGCTCGACGCG
>JANMFL010000119.1:0-8298 GCA_031377945.1 Acidimicrobiaceae bacterium
GGTCGACGTCGTCACCACCATCGCTGCTGCTGTGCCGACCAGTGCCGACGTAGGTACGACCATTCCGGCCGTGACGGCCCCTCCTGGCACGTTCCCACCAGTCGATCCGGCAGCGAAAAACTTCCTGATCTCTGGCTCGGACGCCAACTCGTGCATCGACCCGGGCTCTCCGTGGGCTAACTCTGCCGACCCAGACCGCGACTCGCAGGGTCGCAGCGATTCGATCATGATCATGCGCATCGACCCGGGTACTCGCCGCGCCGCGGTGCTGTCGTTTCCTCGTGACCTGTGGGTGAAAATCAACGGTGCCAACGGTCGCATCAACACGGCATACGTGGAGAACGACTACACGCTTCTCGCGCAGACGATCTACGACAACTTCGGGATAGTCGTCGACCACTATCTGCAGGTCGACTTCTGTGCCTTCAAACGCATCGTCGACGCGGTCGGCGGCGTCGCCGTCCCGTTCGACACTCCCATCAAGGACAAGAACGTCGGCATCGACATCACGACGAAGGGCTGCCACGTCTTCGGCGGCGACGAGGCCCTCGCCTACGTGCGGTCACGTCACCTGAAGTGGGTCGACGAGAACGGCAAGGCGCACGAGGACCGGGCCAGCGACTTCGGTCGAATCTCGCGGCAGCAGGATTTCCTGCGGCGTGTCCTGCAGACCGCGCTGAAGAAGGGCCTGTTCGATCCTGCAGTCGCCCAGGCGTTGATCACCTCGCTGCAGACCGAGATCGTCACCGAGCAGGGCTTCACGGTCACGGACATGATGCGCTTCGCCGGCGTCATGCGCGACGTCGACCCGAAGGGCATCCAGCAGTATCAGATCGAGGCCAAGGGCATGACGGTCAGCGGCAACTCGGTGCTCCAGCCGTTGCTCGAGGGCGACAACATGCAAGCCATCCTGGCCATCTTCGAGGGCAGGGCGCCGCTGGCCGGTGCGCCGTCGCAGGTGTTCGGCACGACGACGACCACCACCGAGCCGGGTACGACGACGTCGTCGAGTGCCACGACCACCACCACGAAGGGTTCGACGACCACGACGGTGCCCGACAGCACCACCACGACGGTCGTCGGTCCCGAGCAGATCGTCAAGGGCGACATCCTGCCCTCGGCCGACATCACCTGCTGAGCGCGTCGCGGCGTTCACCAGGAACTTAAGTTCGCGTGGTTCACCAGGCCCGTCAGCCGCGGTCGAGCGCCCGGGACAGCGCCTCTGCGACCTGAGACGGTCCGGCCACCGTCGTGATGCGAGCGCCGACACGCGAGGCGAAGGCCTGCGCCTCTTCGTCGTCGGACTCGGGCGCGATGACGACGATCTCGTCGAGGCCGCGGGCGGCGGCCACCGGATCGCCTTCGACGGTCGAGCGGCAGTCGCTGAGCACGATGGTGATCTTCCGTCCGGCACGGCTGCGCGCCAACTGCATGCTCGCCACGAGCAGCGCTCCCGCCAGGTCGGTGGTGCCGTAGCCGCGAAGCGACAGCACGTCGGTGACCACCTGGTCGCTCGGCTTCGGTGTGGTCTGGCCCTTGGCCACGACGACGTCCTTGCCGAAGGCCAGCACGCTGTAGTCCTGCGGCGATCGGTTGGCCACCGCCGCAGCCGCGAGGGCAGCGGTCGCGAGCGGCTTGCCGCCCATCGAACCACTGCGGTCGACGACCAGGCACAGCGCAGTCCGGGGCTTCACCCAGCCACGCACGCGGAGCCGTTCGGGATCGATGGTGCCACCGCGGCCTTCGATGATCGCGTCGATGCTCGCGTCGATGTCGATGTCGCCACCGTCGGGCCGATAGCGCTGCTCGCGCAGCGTGCCGATGCCTCTCGGCTTCACCGGGCCGCGGCGGGCGATGTCGAGGAACAACTTGCCGGCGAGACGACGAGCCAGGGCCCGCAGTTTCTCGTCGGTCGCACCCACCAGGTCGGCCAGCATGGCGAGCGTCTCGTCGGGGTCGTCACGCAAGCCTGCGTCGAGCGCCTCCTCGTCCAACTGGCCCACTTCGGGCGAGACCTGTTCGAACCGCGGGTTACGCGCGAGGTCGCGCCGCGAGGTCGTTCGCTTCTGGTTCTTGGCCACTTCCGCATCGGCCTCGTCGCCCTCCTTCACGGAGGGTGGCGGGTTCATTCCCCGCTGCTGGCCCCCGTCGGGGCTGGGGCTTTTCCCGCGTCGTCACCCGCTGCCGCGTCCGACGGCGCGGGCTCGGCGAACACCTCGTTCCACAACTCGGTGACGATGCTCTCGGGGCTGCGGGTGCAGCCCTCGCGCAGGCGCATTCGACCGCTGAGGGCGACCAGCGCGGCATCGAGGCCAACGGCGTCGTCGGTGATCGACGAGCCACGCAACGCCGCCAGCGAGGTCGCCACCGCGACCGTGTCGATGGCACCGCGAACCGACGACCCGATGCGAACGTCGCCATGCGCACGGGTGCGGCGGACGACTTCGACGACCCGACGCAACCACGTCGCATCGACCGCGGCAGACGGCAAGGCACTGCGCACGATCGACGCCTCGTCGGGGGCGTCCTGGTAGTCGACCGACAGACGGCACACACGGTCGTAGACCGCGCTGCTGATGCGCGCCGTCCCGATGGCGTCGAACGGATTCATCGCCGCCACAAGGCGAAACCCTGCGGCCGCTGCGACGCGGCCGAGCCGCGGCACGTGCAGTTCGCGCTCGCTCATCACCGTGATGAGCACGTTCAACGTCTCCTCAGGGATGCGGTTGATCTCTTCGACGTAGAGCAGCGACCCGTCGCGCATGGCCGTCACCAAGGGTCCGTCGACGAACACCTCGGGGTCGTAGCCGTCGGTGAGGACGCGGGCGGGGTCGAAGTGGCCCACCAGACGGGCGGGCGTGAGCTCGGCGTTGCCCTCGACGAATTCGAAGCCGAGGCCCAGCTCGTCGGCGACGGCGCGCAGCAGCGTGCTCTTGCCAGTGCCGGGCGGGCCTTCGAGCAACACATGGCGGTCGGCAGCCAGCGCGGCGACGACGAGCTCGATCTCACGGGCTCGGCCGACGACGCGGGAATGGACCCGCGTCACGAGACCGGAGTGGTCGCTCTCGTTCGGCGGCATGGGGCTCACACGTGTCGGGTCCAACGATGCGGTACTCACTCGTACACGATCACGCCACGGATGTTGTGTCCCTGGCGCATGGCCTCGTACCCCTCGTTGATCTGATCGAGGGTGTAGCGGCGCGTGATGAGCTCGTCGAGCTTCAGCTGACCTTCGCGGTACAGCGACAGCAGGTTCGGGATGTCGCTGCGCGGGTTCAGCGAGCCGAAGACGGTGCCCTTGATCTCCTTGTTGTACATCGCCAACTCGAACAGGTTCACGGAACTCTCGGTCTGCGTGATGGGCGCCACTGCCGTGACGACGATGGTGCCGCCCTTGCCGGCCAGCGCCGTGCCGAGTTGCATGAGGTCGCCGTACATCACACCCGGCGTCATGATGACCTTGTCGGCCATCTGCCCGTCGGTGAGCTCGGTGACCGCCGGGAACGCTTCCTCCATGGAGGCGAACGTGTGCGTCGCACCCATCTCCATGGCCTTCTCGCGCTTGAACTCCACGGGGTCCACGGCGATGACACGCTTCGCCCCGGCCATGGCCGCACCCTGCACCGCGTTGATGCCGATGCCACCGATGCCGACGACCACGACGGTGTCGCCCGGGCGAACGTCGGCCCGCTTGGTGGCCGAGCCCCAGCCCGTGGCGACCCCGCAGCTGACCAGCGCCACCGCCTCGAGCGGCAGGTCGGCGTCGACCTTGATGACCGATGCCTCCGACACGCAGCTGTACTCGGCGAACGTACCGAGCTTGGTCATCATCGTGACGGCCTCGCCGTTCACCCAGTGCCGCACGGCGCCGTCGGAGATCTGACCCCTGCTGAGCGCGCCCGCCCCGGCGTCGCACAGGTTCTGCCGGCCGCTGCTGCAGTACCGGCACCGCCCACACGACGGAATGAAGCTGGCCGACACGTGATCGCCGACGGCGACGCTGGTGACACCGGGACCGACCTCGACGATCACGCCGGCGCCCTCGTGGCCGGCGATCACCGGGAAGAACGGCGGCATGCCGGCAGCTTCCAGCATTTCGGCGGGCGGCACCATGTCGCCGGTGACGAAGTGCTCGTCGCTGTGGCACAGGCCGGCGACGCTCCATTTGACGAGGACCTCGCCTGCGACCGGAGGGTCGACGGTGAGCTCTTCGATCTGCCACTGCTGGCCCACTCCGTGCAACACGGCTGCTCGACACTTCATCGCACCACCCCCACGGTCACGCCTCGATGTACGGGCGCATGATAACGAAAGGGCGCCCGGGCAATGGTGCCCGAGCGCCCTTCGAGAGGAACTGTCAGTGCTCGTAGACGAGCACGCCGCGAATGTTCTCGCCGGCGTTCATCGCGGCGTAGCCGTCGTTGATGCCTTCGATCGGGTAGGTCTTGGTGACCAGTCCGTCGAGGTCGAGCTGGCCCTGCGAGTACAGCTCGAGCAGGCGCGGGATGTCCTTGCGCGGGTTGCCCGAGCCGAACAGCGAGCCAATGAGCTGCTTCTCCATCACCGTCAGGAAGATGGCCGGGATGGCGATGCTGGTCTCGCCAATCGGGTGGATGTTCGTGACCACGATCTTGCTGCGCTTGCCGCCCAGCCAGAACGCCTCACCGAGCACGTCGCCGTTGCCGACGCCGCAGGTCATGATGACCTTGTCGAAGCCGCGATTCCACGTGGTCTCGGGCAAGGCGGCCATCGCGTCCTGGATGGAAGCGTGGGTGACCGTGGCGCCGAACTCCATCGCCTTCTCACGCTTGAACTCGACCGGGTCGATGGCGGCGATGACCGCTGCCCCGGCCATCCTCGCGCCCTGGATGGCATTGCTGCCGATGCCGCCGCAGCCGACCACGGCGACCATGTCGCCGGGCTGCACGTCGGCGGCGTAGACCGCGGAACCCCAGCCGGTGACCACACCACACCCGAGAAGGCAGGCCTTGTCGAGCGGCAGGTCCTTCTCGATCTTGATGCAGCTGGCCTCGTTCACGACGGTGTGGTGGGCGAACGTGCCGAGGGCGCCGACGCCCAATGCGAGGTCGTGACCGTCCTTGTCGTGGTGTCGCGACGTGCCATCGGACAGCTGCATGCCGGTGGCGGTGATGACATTCATGTCGCACAGGTTGCTGTGGCCGGAGGCGCAACTCGGGCAACGTCCGCAGGCCGGCACGAAACCGAACACCACGTGGTCGCCGGGGGCGACGCTGAACACGCCGGACCCCACCTCGAGCACGATGCCTGCGCCTTCGTGACCGCCGATGAGCGGCGGCTCGGGCGTGACACCGGCGAGGTCGCCGGTGACGAGGTGCTCGTCGCTGTGGCACATGCCGCTGGCGACGATCTTCACCAGTACTTCGCCCGCCTTGGGCGGATCGAGTTCGATCTCCTCCACGCTCCACGGCGTGTCACGAGCACGAAGAATTGCAGCCTTGGTCTTCACGGAATCCCCCCGGATGTGGTTGAGGCGTTGCAGCGTCGGCCGGATGTCGGTCGGCGCGGTGTGCGCACCATAACGCGGCACCGTCGCCGCGCACCATGCGGAAGACCGGTCAGCGGGGTAGACGTCGACCGATGCCTCGCTCGATGGCCAGGTCGAGCACCAGTCTGGCCGCGGCGGCGTCCTCGATGGCGTGGCCGGTGCTCTTGTAGACCGTGATCCCGTCGCGACTGGTTCGGCCGGGGTGGTCGCCGTTCACGACGCGTCCGATCTCGATGACTCGGTCGAGGTCGATGCCCTGCAGTTCGGTCGCACCTGCCGGTGGTGCACTGGTCGCTGCGCCCATCCATTCGACGAACACCGTGCCCCGCACGAATCCGGGGTCCAGTTCGGCTCGGTTCCCAACGGACCCGATGTGCGCGCCGGGCGACACCCACGATGGGTCGACGACGGGTTGGTCGGCGTCGGTGGTGAGGCAGATGACATCGGCGCCATGGACGGCGTCCTCGAAGCTCATCGCCTTCCCTGTGGGATGACGCGCCGCGAGCGCGGCCGCGGAGCCCCTCGAACGGGATGCGATGCGCACCGACGACCACGGCCGCAGGTCGGCGAACGCCTTGAGGTGTGAGTGACCCTGCACACCGCCGCCGATGATCGCCAGCGTGGTCGAGTCGGGCCGGGCCAGCAGATCGGCCGCGACCGCGGCAGAGGCAGCCGTTCGCAACGCGGTGACGGATGCGCCGTCCATGATCGCCAACGGTGTGCCGGTGTGCTCGTCGCACACGATGATCAGCCCTTGGTGCGACGGGATGTCGGTGCCGTGATTGTCGGCGGACACGCTCACCGCCTTCACCACCAGCCCGGCACCCTCCAGGTAGCCGGGCATCGCGGCCAACAGACCCTTCGGCGACCGCGCCGCGATGCGCGGCGGCACATCGGCCCGACCCGCCGAGAACCGACCGAACGCCTGGTGCAAACTGGTGCGCAACGTGGCCATGTCGAGCAGGCCCCGCACGTCGTCCTCGGTCAGATAGACGATGTCATCCATCCCCGTGGCTTACCACGGGCCGTACAGTCGCTCCGACGTCTCGAGGAGTTCCATGCCTGAGACCGCACGACACGCGAGGAATCCCATGGCAGACGAGAAGGTGAAGGGACCGGCGTCGTACTTCCCGTCGATCGAGACGAAGTACGGCAGGCCGATCGCCGATTGGCAGGCCATCGTTCGCGCCCATCCGGGCCTGCAGCACATGGAGCTGGTGAACGTGCTGAAGACCGAGCACGGCATGGGCCACGGTCACGCCAACGCCATCGTGGCGTACACGCTCGCCGAGGACGCCAAGTGAGTCGCGTCGACGACGTCGGCGACCGCGACGGATGGCGCTGCTGGCTCTGCGACGAGGCGGTCGACCCTCAGATGTCGGTGAACGACCAACGCGGCCCGAGCGTGGATCAGATCATCACCAAGGCGAAGGCCAAGTCCAAGGGCCCCGCCGAGGAACGCCTCGCCCACCGCGGCTGCAACACGCGCAAGGGAGCCGTCGCGCCCGTCGTGCCGTGGGCGGCCGACTTGTTCGTCGTGGATCCAGCACCCATCTTCGAGACCGCCGAGACGCTGCAGCGCAAGGGCGGCCGCGCAGTCGTCGCCCGCTGCCCCACGAAGGCCGACGGCGACGACGCCGCCGCCTGGCTGGTCGACCGCCTCTCGCGCCTTGCGCCCGAGTTGTCCGTTCGCGCCACGGTCGAGCCCGGTGGCAGCCAGTTCATGCTCGTGCTCCAGGCCTGACCAGCCCGCACCGAGAGCTACCGGCAGATGCCGGAGCCGGAATCGGTGAACGTCGCACCGGCTTCGGGGATGAACGCCCAGTTGTACAGGTCGGAATCCAACGTGATCTGCAGCACCCCGAAGGTACCGGTCTCGATGAGTTCGCTGTTGGCCACCGGTTCGGTGGCCGCGTAGTGGTTCTTGCCGCCGGTGCCGACCACGAACTCACGCGGTGCGTCCAGGTCTGGGTTGCCGTCGGCGTCCTGCGACGCGAACCGTTCGTAGTGGTGGTCGTGTCCGTTCAGGACCACATCGACCCCGCCCTCGTCGGCGGCGCGGTACAGGTCGGCGAGTCGAGGGTCGTCACCGTGCTCACCTGACGAGAAGCGCGGATGGTGCCAGTAGACGAGTGCGCACGCCGTGGGGTGGGCGGCGAGGTCGGCGCGTAGCCACTGCTCCTGTTCGCTGCCCACCTCGCACGGCACCTCGTCGCAGTTCGAGTTCAACGCCACCAGGTGCCAGTCGCCGATGTCGTAGCTGGAGTACCCCTTGGTGGGATCGCCCGCCGCGTCGCCGAAGTACTGGAAGTAGCCCGCGGCGCCGGCGGTGTTGTACTCGTGGTTGCCCGGAGCCGGGCGGGTGATGTCCTTCACCCTCCCCCACGACGGGTCATAGCTGGCCATGAACGCCTCGTAGGTGCCGTTCTCGTACTGCAGGTCGCCGAGGGGGAGGAACGCCGCGTACCCAGCCAGCACCAGGTCGGACGTCGCCATCTGATGACACCCGTCGCCCGTTCCCCTGCCGTCGGCGAAGTTCGGACTGGTGGGATCGCAGGCGATGTCTCCCACCGCGGCGATGACCGGCGCCCCGTTGCGAACCGTGGTCTCGACGTCGGTCGTCATCGCCGCCACCGACGGCACACTCGTCGACGAGTCGGAGGTCGAGGGGGCCGACGTGGAGGGCGCGAGGCTCGAGCCCGGAGCCACCGCGAGATCGGTGCCGCAGGCGGCCAGCAGCGTGGCGGTCAGGACGGCGAGAGTGAACGACC
>JANMFL010000139.1:0-5798 GCA_031377945.1 Acidimicrobiaceae bacterium
AGGCACTGGCCAGCGGCAAGAGGATCGTCGTCCCGTACTGCAACGCGTCCTTCGCCAGGATCCGCTGCGCGAACCCATCCCCGAACGCGACGACCTGCCAGCCGTACGGAACTCGCTCGCCCGATTCATGGCGGTCGAGCGCGGGTGGACCGTCATGGCGGATCCCTGGCCCGACGACCCGCAACGCGTCACGGTCGAGGAGGCCATGGCGCTCGCCCGCCGCCTGCACGAGATCCCGCCGGCGGAGTTGGTCGACGACCCCGAGCAGTTGGCCTGGCTGACCGCCGAACTGGACCGCATCGGACGCGACCCACACCTGGCCGCCGTGTTCGACACGGAGTTCCATGGGTGGGCATCGTGGGTCGCGGCGCTGGCCGAACCCCGCGCGCTTCGGATGGCCGGCATCGACACCCGCCTGCACGTGAGCATCGATCAGCTGGACGCGACCATCGCCGCGTTCGCCCGCGTCGCCCACCACACGGTCACCGGAGGTCGGGGACCGTCGACCGCGCTCGCCGCGATCGACGACATGCCTCGCTACGCGGCGGCGCTCTTCCTGCGCGGCCTCGGCCTGCAGCCCGACCTTCTGGCCGACGTCGCGGCTCGACTGGTCACCCGGCCACGCGACGACCTCGACGATCTGCCCGGACCGAACACCAACGACGCCGTCCTGCAGCAGTTGCTCGCCGAGCCGCTGGCGCTGCCGCACTTCCTCCTGCGTACCGCGCCGAATCTCGGCCAGGTGGCGCACGACCTGGCCGACGCGACGCTGCTGGAAGCCGCGCTGTTGCGCGGCACCGACCCGGCGCTGATCGATGCCCCCACTGCGGGCAGGATCGTCGTCCCGGCCTTGCACTGGTACTTCGCCGATCCAGAACACTCGACGGGGACGTTCGCGGCCGACCTCGTCGTGCCCTGGACCCCGCAGTTCGCTCCGGCGAACGACGACTGGGGCCTCGCCTCTGACACCCGTCGCGACCTCATCGACCGTGCCCTGCAGACGCCTGCCTCGTTGCAGCGCTTCATCGAGCAGCACGAACAGATCGTCGCCAACGCGCGGCACCACTTCGCGACGGGAGCGGCCAGGCCCGTCAACGAATACACCAGCTATCTGGCCCTGATCGGAGAACTCATCGTGAACGCACGTGTGCGCATCGTCGAACTGCGCAAAGCGGTCTGGAACACCGTCGCCGACCTCGGGTCGATCGCCGCGTCGCTCGTCCCCGGCGTGGCCATCGGCGCAGCCCTCACCTTGGGCATCATGTACGTGGCCCATCGCGGGGAACCCGACCCGAGCGCGACGTTCGCCAGCGAGCTGCGCGGCGCCGACCTGGCCATCACCATGGCTGCGGTGCAGATCACCGACGTCCTCCAGCAGACGTGGGTCGCCCAGGGTCTGACCACCTACGCCACGCCCGACCCGCCCGAGCTGCGCGCCGACGAGCACGAGCTGCCGTCGGTGTACTTCATCAGGGACTTCGTCGACTGGGTGGAGCGGCTGCCGGGAGGCGACCTGGGCGAGATGGGCCGCGAGGCCCAGCGTGTGGTCTACAGCGTGCTGAACGGCACCACCATGGGCGAGCACGTCGCCCGCTACCGACCCTGAGGCCCGAGCACACTCGCGGGCGGTGCCATCATGGACCGGTGACCCCCGAGGAACTCGCCGCGCTGCCGCGTCCCCTGGCGTTCGTACTGCCCGGTGGCGGCGCGCTCGGCAGCTATCAGGTCGGTGTGCTGCATGCGCTCACCGAGGCTGGCGTCGCGCCCGACGTGCTGATCGGCGTCTCGGCTGGTTCCGTCAACGCGTCGCTCTTCGCGTGGCACCAGGGCATCGAGGGCATCCGGCAGCTGGAAGCCATCTGGCGCGGCATCCGCCGTCGCGACCTGTTGCGGTTGCAACCCGGGCGAATGGCCATGGCCATGGCCGGGCGACATCCGTCGTTCCTCGACAACCGCCACGGCACCGAGTTCCTCCGCCGTCACCTCGGAGGCCGGCTCATCGAGCACTCCCCCGTCCGGCTCATCCTCGTCGCCACCGACCTGTCCACGGGTGAGGCGGTGGCACTGACGCATGGCGAGACGGTCACGGCGGTGATCGCGAGCAGCGCCTTCCCGGGGGTGTACCCGCCGGTGCATCTGCACGGTCGCACGCTCATCGACGGCGGCGTGGTCGCGGACATTCCGCTCGACATCGCCGTCGAACACGGAGTGGCGAGCGCATTGGTGCTGGCAGTGCCACCGCTCGCACACGACCAACCGCCGACGAACGCGCTCGAGATCCTGTTCCGAGCCAGCTCGTTGGCGGTCGACTCGCACGGTCGCAGCGTCCTCCGTCGGCCGCCGCCCGGCCTCGTGGTCGTCGAGATTCCGGCGCTTCCTTCGTCGGCGATGACCTTCGACGTCGGCAAGACGGTCGAGATGATCGACCAGGGACACGCCGCGGCCACACGATGGTTGGCCGACACTGCACTTACGGGATCGTGACCGTCGCCTTCAGCAACGCCGTGTCGGTGTCCGTCACGTTGACGATCAGTTCGAGGGTCCAGTCGCCCGACTCCGGGAACGTGATCGTGCCGCTGTAGTGGTTCGCGCCCTCGGACTGCAGTGTGACCGGCGAGTTGGGGACCCCGGCGGCGGGCAACGAGACGCGGGCCGTGAGGTTCGCAACGGGTCGGATGGATCCGCCCGGCGGCGTGATGAGGATGTGGATCTCGTTCGCCCCGACGCTGCCGGGGCTGATGGTGACCGCGGCGATCACGCCGCTGGCGGTGATCTGCTCGTTGAACGGCAGCGCCGCCACCAACGGCCTCGGCGGCTGCGCGACAATGCCGGCCGCGAGGCCGACCACGAGCAGGCCGATGACCGCTTCGACCAGCACAGTTCGGCGGATGGAGCCGACGCCGTCGTGCTGCAACAGCCAGCGCGACACACCCCCGATGGCGACCATCACGATCACGAGCATCACCTTGGCGAGCAACAGCCGCCCCCAGGTGGTGGCGGTGACGTCGTCGAGTCCCCCGGCGAGCTTCAGCGTTTGCGCGACTCCCGTGACGACGATGACGGGCACCGCGACGAGGGCGGTCATCGAGTACCGCTCGACAGGGCGGACGGCCTCTGGCTCGGCCAGCCACGCCTTGCCGGCCAGGAACAGGGCGACGAGACCGCCGAGCCAGGCGGTGACAGCCGCAAGGTGCAGCACGTCGATCGAGATCCACAGCAGCCGTGGACTGAGCGAATTCGGGTGACCGGACTTCGAGAACGTCACCAGTGTGAGCAGCGCAGCGGAGGCAGCCACTCCCTGCCACCAGGTGCGCTCGTGGGAAGCCCACTTGGCGAGCACCGCGACCAGCACCACTGTCAGGACGATGCGCGCCAGCAGGGCGCGACCAGTGTCGGTGCCGGCGATGTCGGACCACACCGACGGCGAGAACGCATCGGCGATGGTGCCGCCCTTCGCCTGCGCGCCGAACAAGCCGAACGCAGCGAGCGACCCGACGAGCAGTGCCGCCGCTCCCACCCACATCGCGCCCCGAATGCGCCGCATGGACCCGAGTACCGGTCGCCCCTGCACCGACCACAGCCCGACGCCGAGGAGCACGATGGCGCCGGCGAGCGCAAGGAATCGAGCGATGCCGTAGGTCCACTTCAGCGCGGCGTCCACGCCACCGCCCTGACTGACACCGGCGATGAGGTCGGTGCCACTTCCGGCGGTGCCGGTGCCGACCTGGAAGCTGAACGCGCCGTCGACGACATGACCGTCGGCCGACGTGACCCGCCAGATGACGGCGTAGAGCCCGTCGCCGAGCGTGGGGAGCGAGGCGACGACGACGGTGGCGTCCTCACCCACGCCGGGTGCGCCGACCGCGATGCTCTGCCGGTCGGCATCGAACACCTGGATGCTGGCCAAGGTGGCCTCGACGTCCTCGTCGTAGTTCAGCACGATCTGGGGTGGGCCCGACTCGATGACGCTGTTGGCACTGGGCGTGCTGGACTCGAGCGCGGCGTGGGCTGACGCCGTTGCGGCGGGAAGGGCCAGCAACGCTGCGACCGCGATCACGAAGGTGGCGAGTCGGCGAACAGCGACACGACTCATCCCATCAACCCTGCGGACTCGAGGCCATCGATGCCGGTCCGACCGAGCAGCCAGGCCGCGCGGTGCCGGTCGTCGACGGCCAACGCCTCGGGCGGCAGGCCGGTCATGCCCATCGAACGCCGGCTGTTCCACAGCATCGTCAAACGCTGGATCTCGACGCGAGCGAACTCGAGCGGCCAATCGGCCCACCCGTAGCCGAGCCCGAGGTCGGCGTGATGGACCTCGACCTCGGTCCATCGGCGGGTGGGGACGTCGTCCATGACGACAGGGCCGAACGCGGCCATCCCCTGGCCCTGCCACGCATCGGCGGTCATCGAGTCGACGGCCAGTTCGAGGCGGGCCGCCGAGATGCGCACATCGTCGACCAGGGCAGCTGCGGTGCGACCGGCGCCCGCGTCGATGTCGGCCCGGCGTCGCTCGAGACCGCTCGAATGCGCCAACGCGGGATACATCTCGGCGACCTCGCCCCGCAGGGCACCCTCGAGCATGGCGCGCATGCCGTCGGCGTTGCGGGCGATGTGCGTGAGCACGTGGCCAACACTCCAGTCGGGCAACAGCGACACCCGTCGCGCATCGGCGTCCGTGAGCCCTGCGAGGTGCGCTTCGAGTGTGCGATGGGCGGCCACGACGCCGCGGAGTGCCCGGTCCCTGTCGGTCATCGCCGCGAGGGTACCGGCCGTCGGCGTGGCAACCTGTCCTCATGCAAATCGCCATGGTCGGTCTCGGGCGCATGGGCGCCAACATGGTTCGTCGCCTGATGCGCGGCGGACATGATTGTGTCGCGTACGACGTCAGCGTCGACGCCGTGGCGGCGATGGAGGCCGAGGGCGCCACCGGCGCCCGGACGCCGCAAGAGGTCGTCGATGCACTGCAGACACCCCGGCACATCTGGCTGATGGTGCCCGCCGCGTTCGTGGCGTCCACGATCGCCGAGTTTGCGCCGCTCCTGTCGCCGGGCGACACGCTCATCGATGGCGGCAACTCGTGGTACCGCGACGACATCGACCGCGCCGCGCCGCTGGTCGAACAGGGCATCAACTACGTCGACGTGGGCACCAGCGGCGGGGTGTTCGGCCTCGATCGCGGGTACTGCCTGATGGTCGGCGGACCCACCGACTCGGTGCAGCAGCTCTCGCCGGTGTTCGAGACGCTGGCCCCCGGCATCGCCACTGCGCCGCGAACCGAGGGTCGCTCGGGTCCCGAGGGCACCGAGGAGCAAGGCTGGTTGCACTGCGGCCCCGTCGGCGCCGGGCACTTCGTGAAGATGGTCCACAACGGCATCGAGTACGGGATGATGGCTGCGTACGCAGAGGGTTTGAACGTGCTCGCCAACGCGAACATCGGCAGCGAGGGTCGCCCCAAGGACGCCGAGACCGCGCCGCTCACGCACCCCGAGTACTACCGGTACGACCTCGACCTCGGTGCCATCACCGAGGTGTGGCGCCGGGGCAGCGTCGTGTCCAGCTGGTTGCTCGACCTGACGGCCGAGGCCTTCCACGCCGACCCGCAGCTCGACGCGTACGAGGGCCGCGTCAGCGACTCGGGCGAAGGACGCTGGACCCTGCACGCCGCGATCGACGAGGGGGTGCCGGTGCCCACGCTGTCCGCCTCGCTCTGGGACCGGTTCTACTCGCGAGATCGTGGGGCCATGGCCCACAGGATCCTTTCGGCCATGCGCGCCGGGTTCGGCGGCCACCACGAAGTG
>JANMFL010000142.1:0-2295 GCA_031377945.1 Acidimicrobiaceae bacterium
GAGCGCGACCCGCTCGACGTAGACGGGGCTGTCGAGTCCAGCGATCAGCTCGGCGACCTTCATCGGCTGTCCGGCGAACAGGGTCCGTCCGTCGGGGGTCGTCGTCGTCGGCTGGCCGAGCAGGGTGGTCGGCGCCATCTGCCCGCCGGTCATGCCGTACACGGCGTTGTTCACGAAGATCACCGTCATCGGGATGCCCATCTGCGCGGTGCTGATGATCTCGGCCAGGCCGATGGATGCCAGGTCGCCATCGCCCTGGTAACAGACGACGATCGAGTCGGGATTGGCCGTCTTGTGGCCGAGCGCCACTGCGGGTGCGCGACCGTGTGCAGCCTGCGAGTTGCCGACGTCGAACCAGTAGTACGAGAACACCGAACAACCAACGGGCGACACCAGCACGGTGCGGTCCTGCACGCCGAGGTCGTCGATGGCCTCGGCCAGGAACTTCTGCACGACCCCGTGGCCACAGCCCGGGCAGTAGCTGGTGGTGTGCGCCTTGATGCCTGCCGCATGATCGTGGCGCTCGAACTGGCGATAGAAGACTGGCGACGGCATCAGCGCACCCCTTCCAATCCGTGCACGTGGTCCACGACCTCGGCCTGCGAGGGCAGGATGCCGCCCTGTCGTCGCACGTGACTGATGGTCGGCGGGCGCAGGTCGGCGTGGCTGAGCGCCAACCGCATCTCGTCCTCCAGTTGTCCCTCGCTCGCCTCGACGACCACGAGGTGGCGAGCCCGCGGCACCAGGTCGCGGAGCGCGTCGATGGGGAACGGCCACAGCGTGATGGGACGGAACAGACCCACGCGAACGCCCTCGTCGCGCAACTGCTTCACCGCACCCTTGGCCAGTTGTGCCGGTGTGTTGCACGCGATCACCACCACCTCGGCGTCGTCGCAGTGATGGAGGTCGGCCCGCTGTTCGTTCGCCGTCATCTCGGCGTACTTCGCGTCGAGCGCCAGGTCGCGTTGCTCGAGCTCGGACTCCTGCAGGTCGATCGAACAGATCAGGTTGCCGCGGTGCGAGCGGTCACCTGCGACGGCCCAGTCGGGGATTCCCGGCACGACCATGCGGTCGGGCAACTGCACCTTGCCGGTCATCTGCCCCAGGTAGCCGTCGCCCAGGATGACTACCGGGTTCCGGTACTGGAACGCCAGGTCGAACGACAGCACGGCAAGGTCGAGCATCTCCTGCGGCGTCGCCGGGGCGAGCACGATGGCATGCGTGTTGCCGTGGCCGAGACCACGGCAGGCGAGCTTGATGTCGGCCTGCGCCGGCCCGATGTTCCCCAGACCGGGGCCGCCGCGCATGACGTTCACGAACACCGCCGGCACTTCGGCACCGATCATGTACGAGATGCCTTCGAGCATCAGGCTGAAACCCGGTGAGCTGGTGAAGGTCATGCACCGCTTCCCAGCCCCACCGGCCCCGTACATCATGTTGACCGTCGCGACCTCGCTGACGGCCTGCACGAACACGCCGTCGAGCGCCGGCAGCACCTTCGCCATCAACTCGGCGCCTTCGGTGGACGGCGTGATCGGGTAGCCGAACACGTGCCGACAACCGGCGAGCACCGCACCCACCGCAGCGGCATAGGTGCCTTTCACGACCAGCGGCGCGCGGGCGGGCAGGGCGATCGTGGTGTCGGGATCCGGGGTCGGTGTCGGTGCGTCGAACGGTCGCACACCACCCAGCCGCGCCGGGTCCATCAGCGCGCAGGCCGCTTGCTCGTCGAGCGGCTGCAACCCGAACGGTTCCGGGCACGCGTCGAAGCACAGCCCACAGCGGTTGCAGGCCTCGAGGTCGAGCACCACCGGCACCAGGCCGGTGACCGGGTTGATCTCGGTGCCGACCGAGATGCAGTCCTTGGTGCACGCAGCGATGCACCGGCCGCAGCCCTTGCAGTACTCCGGCAGCAGCGACGGCAATGGGCGTTCATCGATGGTGCTCACGGCATCACCCCTCGGACCGGCGGGCGCCCGTGACGGCACCCGACATTGCGCGGATGTGGATTCCTGGGTCGATCATCGCCCCGGTTGGCACACGCTGCACAGTGTCCCCGGGCACCCGCCGAACGTGCCGAAGGACCCTTGCACGGAACTTCGTCGCACCCCGCTGCGATCAGCGGCGAATTGCTCGAGAACTGGGCGATCGCCCAGGTGCCGGCGCCGCTGTCGTCGATCGAACCCCTCCAGTAGCCTGGTGCCATGAGTGTGCTCATTCGTGTGACCCAGGTTCATCATCTCGGCGGACGGCAGTTGCGTGTGACCTTCTCCGATGGTCTCGTTCGCGAGTTGG
>JANMFL010000173.1:0-15294 GCA_031377945.1 Acidimicrobiaceae bacterium
CTTCGTGGGCGGCGCGGCGGTGGGGGGCAGGTACCCCGCGACCTCGTCCATGTAGAGCAGCGCGCGCAGGTCGGTGGTGCCGCTCTGCTTGCGCATCCAGGTGACCAGCTTGCTGAGCACCAGGGTGGTGACGAACTGGCGCTCCTGGTCGCCGAGGTGCGCGGTGGTCACGATCGCGCAGCGCGGGCGACCGTCGTCGGTGTGCAACATCGCGTCGATGTCGAGCGGGGTGCCGGCCATCCAGGCGCCGAACGACGGCGAAGCCAGGAGACCGTTCAAGCGCATCGCGAATGCGGTGCGGTCCTTCGGTGGGAAGAACTGATCGAGGTCGAACACGCCCAGCTTGCGAATGGGCGGCGACTGCACCATGCCGACGAGCGTCGGCAGGTCGAGGTTGCGTCCGGCACTCCACTCGTTCATCACCAGGTTGCTGAGCAGGATGTGCTCGCGGCTGGTCAGCGGGTCGGCGTCGACCCCCACCAGTCCGAGGAGGCCGCTGACGAAACCGTCGATCTCGTCGCCGAGGATCTCGGGATCGGTGACACCCATCGGCGCGGCGAGCGAGCCCACGATGTTCAGACCCACGCCACCCGTGGAACCCGGCGTGTAGATGGTGAAGCCGGCCTTCTCGCGAAGCGTCGCGACGCGCTCGGCGGTGATGCCCCAACCGGCCAGACCGTCCGTCCAGGCCGCAGCCTGTGCGGCTGCGAACTCGGCGACCGTCTTGCCGGCCTTCTGCGCGTCGCCCGCGTTCACCCACGGCTCGAAGTCCGTCGGTGCCAGCGCGGGGAAGGTGAGGCACAGGTTGGTCAGGTCGCCCTTCGGGTCGATGAGCAGCGTGGGGACACCGGCCGAGAGGGCTTCCTCGATGAGGACGACACCCAGGCCGGTCTTGCCCGACCCGGTCATACCCACGATGACACCGTGCGTCGTCAGGTCGCCGCTCGGCACTGCGGTGTTCGTACCGGTTCGTTGGTGCTGCGCGGGATCGATCTGCCCGCCGAGGAGGAAGTCGGCCATGGAGGCAGAACCTAGCGATCCGGACGGGTCAGCGAACAGCGATGCGATACGCGCAGCGCTGACCACCGTCGAGCAGGTGCTGCTCGCGGTGCACATCGACCCCGGGCCCGAGGGCCTTGCGGAACAGGTCGAGTTCGGCGCTGCACAAGCCGCCGCAGTGGTCGGCGGCGCTCTGGATGGGGCAATGGTGCTCGACCAGTTCCAGGTGGCCGTCCAACTCGATGGCCTCGGCCAGATAGCCCTCGGCGCTGCGCAGGGTGGCCAGGCGGTGGACCTTCTCACTGATGGTGTCGGCCTCGTCGAGCACGGTCCGATAGCTGGCCAGCTGTCGCTCGGCCCGGGTGCGAACCACCTTGTCGAGCGCCTCTTCGCCGAGCGCCGTACGGATGCTGTTGAGCAGTTCGACAGTGAGGTCGGCGTGGCGATCGGCGAACAGCGAACCCGCCGACGGGGTGAGCCGCCAGTGCGTGGGTGGGCGTCCGCGCCCGGTGCTGACTCCGGTGGACCGCTCGACGAGCAGTGCCGTCTCGAGGGCCTCGAGGTGCTGCCGGATGGCCGTGTCGGTGAGCCCGAACTCGGCCGCCAGCTCGGGAGCCGTGGCGGTGTCGGCGCGCTTGAGCCGCTCGATGATGCGGCGCTTGGCGCCCGAGAGGTCGGGGGCGATCTCGGAGATGGCGCCAGGATAGCGATTTTGAAAAGCCGATGCTTGGCGAATGAGTGCACCCGGCCCGGTCGCCGTCGCCGAGAAGCAGAGGAGGCCCACCCGAAGGTGAGCCTCCTCTGCTGGTCGTTCCAATGCCCGCCGGGCCTGGAATCGCCTCGGCGTCAGCCGCATCGCGGAGCGGGAAACGCGTCCGCCGCCGAGGCTGGAGAGGGCGCCCCGGGTGGGGTGGGGCGCCCTCTCGGCCTGTCAATCGCCGATCACTGACGGATCCTCTGCAGCGCCTGGAAGCCGCTGGTCCCCGTCTGCGTGGCCGGCGCCACGCTGGAGTAGGTGTTCACCAGCAGCGGCGCGATGCTGCACGGCGTCTGGTACCCGCCCGGGTTGCCGCACGCGGGCGGCGGGGCGCCCACCAGGGTGAGCGTGTAGATCCCGTTCGCCAGGCTGAACGTGCTCCCCAGCGTGACCGGGTCGAAGGTGGTGCCCGTCGTGGTGACGTAGGGCATCAGCTTCATGACGTCTGCCGGGTTGCCGGGGTAGGTGGCCGTGAGCACGAGGCGTTGCTTGCCGGTGCGGTACTCGGCGCCGGTGAGGGTGATGGTCGCCGCGAGCGGTGCGTTCACCGTGACGGTGGCCGTGACGCCGGGGTTCGAAGGACCGTTGATCGGGCTGATCGCCTTGATCGTGAACGTGTCCACGGTGGCCGTGGCCGGCGCCGTGAAGCTGAACGTCGCCGCCCAGGCACCCGGAACACCGGTGACCACCACCGGTTGCGGGCTCACGATCGCCGTACCACCGGTCTGGGAGAAGCTGAAGGTCACTCCGGCGTCGGGCGAGGTGCTGCTGGCCTTCAGGGTGACGACCGTGCTCACGTTCGCCGAGAGGGTGGCCGTGGTGGTGGCGACCTGCGGCGGCGAGGCGAGCACCGCGACCGTGTTGGTCGCAGTGACGGTGCCGCAGAGGTTCGTGGCGGTCATGGTGACGGTGTAGGTGTTGCCCGCCGGCACGCCTGCAGGGATGTTGAACACCGGGTTCACCGTCGTGGCGCTGGTGAACGTCCCGTTCGCCTGGCCCTGGTTCGGGGTGGCCGACCACGAGAGCACGATGGGCGTGGAGCCCGCCGAGATCACGCCGTTCAGCTGCACCGAGGTACCGGCGTTGCCGGCGTAGGTGCCGGGCACCGAGGTGACGAGACAGGTTGGCTTGGCGGGGGCTGCAGCGCCCGGCCACGGGTCGAGCTGACCCGCTTGGGTGCCATCCGCCGAGACGTACCCGCCGTAGGCCAGGAAGTCGAGCGACTCGAAGTTGTTCGGGACGATCGGCGTGCCGGGGATGTTCTCCGGGAAGATGTACTCGCCGATGGGGGCGTGGTACTGGCCGAAGATGATGCCGTTGGCCGAGGTGGGCGAGGCGTTGTTCGTCACCGGGATGGTGCCGTCCGGGTTCTCGATCACCGCACGCAGCTCACGTGTGGGCGGCAGGTAGCCGCCACCGGGGGGCGGCGAGCACTTCCTGTCCGTCTCGGCGCCGGCCGCAGCCGTGCAGGGAGGACGGAGGCGCCAACGGCCCTGGACGGCACCGACGCCTCCGACGGGACCCGGATCGGGCATCACAGCGCCCCAGTCGCGATCGCTGAGCGCACCGGTGAAGGGGTTGATGTCGATGCCGTAGACGTGCACCTTGCGGGTGGCGTCGGTGCTCATGCCCTCGAACTTCGTGCGGATGGCTGCTTCGCCGGCGCCGAAGACGGTGAGGCCGCCGGTGCCCACGAGGGCCACTTCGACCGACGCGTACGCCGGGTTCACACCGGGACGGGTGTAGGCGGCGAAGTTGTTGATGATCGTGTGCGCCGACACGTAGGCCGCGCCTGCAGCGTCGTTGATCAGCGTGCCTGCGAAGTTCACGTAGTCGCCGATCTCCATCGGGATCTGCACCGTGGCGTCCTTCACGTATCCGGCGATCTGCGCGCCGCCCGCACCGGAGTTGGTGCTGGTGGCGAAGCCGCCGGGCTGCGTGGCGTCGAGCATCGACGTCGCGCCGAAGCTGTTGAGGTTCGCGTCGACGTGCTCCAGGCGGTTCGTCAGCGGGCACTTCGGGTCGTCGTACGCCGGGACGGTGTAGAGCGACACGGTGATGTCGGTGGGCGCCGGCACGATCGGGGTGAGCGCGTAGCTCTGATTGCCAGCCACGAACGCCGCCACCGGGTCGGTGAGGGTCCGCGGGATGCACATCGGGTAGCCGGTGGCCGACGCGATGGTCGGGTTCTCCGGATCGACCGTGAAACGCGGGTCGTCGCTCTGGGCACGGCCGAACCTGCCGTCCGGGTTGAGGGGATCGGCCGCAGGATCGTTGATCTGGACCCGGGTGCCCGTGCAGGACGGGCCGCCTGCCACGGTGTGCGGGTTGGCGCTCGAGCCCTGGGTGCAGTTCGGGTCGTGCAGCGTGCCGCCGATGCGGAGCTCCGCACGGCCGCTGACGTCGTAGTCGATGAAGTTGATGTAGCCCGCGCCCGAGTTGAGGTCGTTCTGTGCGATGTGCACCAGGCCGGCGATGTACTTGTCGCCGACGCGGTTGCCGATCACGTTCACCTCGTACGTGGTGAGCGGCTTGGGCGAGTCGTTCATCGCCATGCCGGTCTGCGTCGGGCCGTACGGCGCCGGCGCATCCGAGAACAGCTCGGCCCACGTCAGCGCGTTGGCCGGGAGGATGACGACCGTCTCGTCAGGGATGACGACGGTCTGACCGTTCACCACGAGGGTGCCGCCGTAGTGCGCAGCGCCTGGATCGGTCGGATTGGTGCCCTGGCGCGCCACTGTGGCGCTCTGGATGAACCCCGTGAGATCGAACTGCGTGGCCGGCGGCGGCGTGCCGACGTTCGGCAGCTCACCGGGTGCGCCGCTCAACGCCGCGGCGATCCCGGCAGCTCCCGCTGCCAGGCCGAGGACGGTCAAGCCGGCGAGCGCCTTGTGGCGACGCGACGACAGCGGGCGGCGACGCCGTCCGCCTGGGTCCGGTTGATGGGCAGTCGCCGTGGCTCCCGCCCCGATGATGGGGTCCATGAGTTGCTCCTCTGATGATGGCGGTCCTACGCCGTCCGATGAAATGGACCATGGACCCCAGACCTTCGGAAAACCCTTGGGCAGGGGTTAGGAACAAAGTCGTACGACGGTTGGTCCGAGCAGGCGTGCCCCGCGAATGACGCATGGCCGGTCTGCGCCCGGCGTCTGACAAAATGTCAACCATGACGTCACTCACCGGTGCGGCCGGCGCCGATCCCATCGCACATGCGCTCGAGAACCAGTTCGGCCTCGCCGACCGGGTGGTCGATGCCGACTCGCTGGCCAACAGCGTGTCCCGCTTCCGCGAACAGGGCATCACCCTGCCCACCTTCGCTCAGCTCGCCGACCCGTCGACCGTCGACCCGGCCATCGTCGGCGATGCACCGAAGAACGGGCCCGACGCCCGCAACCTGTGGCGCGTGCACTGGTACAACGACCTCGACGGGAACCGGGTGACGGTGCCCGACCACGTGGTGCTGCCGAGCAGCCTCACCGGCATCGCCAGCCCCATCATCGTCGTCTTCGGCGACCGGTTCCCGATGATCACCGCCCACAAGGTGCTCGCGGCCTACGCCTGCCTCGCGCCACGCATCGTCACCGGGCAGTTCGACCCCACCCACCACCGGGCCATCTGGCCCAGCACCGGCAACTACGCACGCGGTGGCATCGCCATCAGCCGCATCATGGCGTCGCGCGGCGTCGCCATCCTCCCGGCCGGCATGAGCCAGGAACGCTTCGACTGGCTCGACCAGTGGTGCGAGAACCCCAAGGACGATGTCATCCGCACGGTCGGCACCGAGAGCAACGTGAAGGAGATCTACGACGCCTGCAACGAACTGGCCAAGGATCCCGGCAACTTCGTGCTCAACCAGTTCTGCGAGTTCGGCAACCACCTCGGCCACTACGAGGTCACCGGCCGAGCGCTGGCCCACGTGTTCGAGACCGTGAACCAGCAGCACGGCGGTGGCCTGCGCCTCGCCGCGTTCACCAGCGCGACCGGGTCGGCGGGCACCATCGCCGCAGGCGATCGGCTGAAGGATCTGTACGGCACGAAGATCGTGGCGGTCGAGGCCCTCGAGTGCCCGACGATGCTCGAGAACGGCTTCGGCGAGCACAACATCCAGGGCATCGGCGACAAGCACATCCCGCTCATCCACAACGTCATGAACACCGATGTCGTGGTCGCGGTCAGCGATCGGGCCACCGATCAGCTGTACGCCATGTTCAACAGCGACGACGGCCTCGGCTACCTCAGCGACCGGCGTGGTGTGCCGCAGCAGATCCTGCAGACGCTGGAGCATTTCGGCCTGTCCGCGGTGTGCAACGTGCTCGCCGCGATCAGCACGGCCAAGGCGCTCGACCTCGGTCCCGACGACGCCATCGTCACGGTGGCCACCGACGGGGCGGCGCTGTACCCCAGCGAGTACCACAAGATCACTGCCCGCGACTTCGGCGGCGGCTTCACCAACCTCGACGCCGCGCAGACGTGGGGCGAGCATCTCGCCAATGTCACCACGGCCCACACACTCGAGCTCACCGAGCGCGAACGAAACCGCATCTTCAACCTCGGCTATTACACGTGGGTCGAGCAGCAGGGCACGCCGTTCGAGCTGTTCGAGGCCCGCCGCCAGCAGTCGTTCTGGCGCGATCTGCGTCGTTTCGTGCCGGTGTGGGACGAGATGATCGACGACTTCAACGCACGCGTCGCGGTCGGCTGAACGGATGCACACCGGAGGGACCGATGCCGGACCCACGCTGGGGTGGCGTTGCGCCGTGTGCGGCGCGTCCACACCCATCGACGAGCCGTTCACGTGGCGATGCCCGCAGGCCTGCGACACCGACCGACACCATGCGCCGCAGCTGCAGCTGCAGCAGATCATCGCGCCCCTTCGCAGCAGTGGTGAGCACAACCCGTTCCTCGGGTTCCGCCGTCATCTGGCGTGGGACACGTTCGCCGCGTCGCTCGGCCTCGACGACGCCGCTCGACACGAGCTGGTCGATGAGCTCGACGGCCTGGTGGCGGCGGTCGCCGGCACCGGATTCGTGACCACACCGTTCGCGCGGGCCGACGAGCTCAGCGACGAGTTGGGTTTCGACGCGGACGGTGGGGTGTGGGTGAAGGACGAGACGAACAACGTGGCCGGTAGCCACAAGGCCCGCCACCTGTTCGGCATCCTGCTGCACCTCGTCGCGGCCGAACGTGCCGGCCGCGCTCCTTGGGGCTCGTCGCGTCCCCCGCTCGCGATCGCGTCGTGCGGGAACGCGGCCCTCGCCGCATCCACGCTCGCAGCGGCGGTGTCGTGGCCCATTCGGGTGTTCGTGCCGGTCGACGCCGACCGCGCGGTCGTCGAACAACTGCATGTCCTCGGTGCCGAGGTCGTGTCCTGCCCGCGGCTCGCCACCGACCCGCCCGGCGACCCGTGCGTGCACCGATTCCGCGAGTCGGTCGCCGGCGGCGCGGTTCCCTTCAGTGTGCAGGGCACCGAGAACGCCTGGTGCCTCGACGGGGGCCGCACCATCGGTTGGGAGATGGCCCGCCAGATGGAGGAGCACATCGAGGGACCTCCCTTCGATCGTCTCTTCGTGCAGGTCGGAGGTGGAGCGTTCGCCGCGTCCGTGGCCGCCGGATTCCGAATGAGCGGCATCACACCTCGTCTGCACGCCGTGCAGACGAACGCCTGCGCTCCGCTGTCGCGTGCATGGGAGCTGGCCGAGTCGGTCGGCGGCCCGAAGCACGTCGCACAGCATTGGGCCGACGTCATGTGGCCCTGGGAACACGTCGGCCACTCTGCTGCCGACGGCATCCTCGACGACGAGACCTACGACTGGTTGCCGGTGGTTGGTGCCATGGCCGACGGTCACGGGTCGCCGGTCGTCGCCCACGAACATCACGTCCTCGTCGCCAACGAACTGGCGGTCCGCACCACGGGCATCGATGCCAGCCACACCGGCACCGCGGGGCTGGCAGGGTTGCTGGCCGCGCGCGAGCATGTTGCTGCCGACGAACGCGTGGCGGTGATCTTCAGCGGGGTGAATCGATGAACATGCGTCGGTGGGAGAGTGCCGTCGAGCAGCAGATCAAGGACGGCATCGCCCGCGGCGAGTTCGCCGATCTGCCAGGTCGTGGCAAGCCGATCGAAGGCCTGGCCGACGACCACGACGAAGACTGGTGGCTGAAGGCCAAGCTGCGCGCCGAGCGACTCAGCTACCTGCCGCCCACCATCCGCATCCGCAAGGAGGTCGAAGAGGCGCGTGAAGCCATGGCGGCCGCGTCGAACGAAGCGGTGGTGCGACGCATCGTCGACGACATCAACGTCCGCATCCGCGACATCAACCGCCGCGGCGCCGAAGGGCCGCCGTCGACGGTGATGGTGCTCGACGCAGAGGCCGAAGTCGCCCGGTGGCGTGCCAGGATCGGGGAGTGACCCCCTCCCGACCCAACGTGCTGGTCATCATGTACGACCAGCTCACGCCCGGCGCGCTCGGCTGCTACGGCAACCCCGCTACCAAGGCGCCGCACATGGACCGCCTGGCGGCCGAGGGTGTGGTGTTCGACGCCGCCTACACGAACAGCCCGTTGTGCGCGCCCGCTCGGTACTGCATGATGACCGGCCAGCTGCCGTCAGCCACCCGTGGCTACGACAACGCCGCGTACCTGGCCAGCACGGTGCCGACGTTCGCGCACTACGCACGGGCCGCGGGGTACCGCACGGTCCTGTCCGGGAAGATGCATTTCGTCGGCCCCGACCAGCTGCACGGGTTCGAAGAGCGTCGTACCACCGACATCTATCCGGCCGACTTCGGCTGGACGCCCGACTGGCGGTCTTCCGACGAGCGCATCGACTGGTGGTACCACAACATGGACAGCGTCACCGGGGCCGGTGTGGCCGAGGTGACCAACCAGTTGCTGTTCGACGACGAGGTCGGGTTCCACGCCGTGCGGGCGCTGCACGATCTGGCTCGCTCGGCCGACGAGCGGCCGTTCCTGCTCGTGGCCAGCTTCACCCACCCGCACGACCCCTACGTCACCCGTCAGGAGTACTGGGATCGCTACGAGGGTGTCGACATCCCCATGCCGCTGGTGTCGGTCGACGAGGTCGACGCCGACCCGCACACGGTCCGCTTGCGCGGCGTGAGCGCGATGGAGCGCACCACCATCACCGACCACGACGTCCGCAACGCCCGTCGTGCCTACCTGGGCAACGTCAGCTACGTCGACGACTGGACCGGCAAGTTGGTCGGCACGCTCGAGTCGCTCGGGCTCGCCGACGACACCGTCGTGATGTTGCTGGCCGACCACGGCGACATGCTCGGCGAACGGGGCCTCTGGTACAAGATGAACTTCTTCGAGGGGTCGTCCCGGATTCCGCTCGTCGTGCATGCTCCAGCGCGGTTCGAGGCTCGCCGCGTCGATGTGCCGGTGTCCCTCGTCGACATCCTGCCCACCATCCTCGAGCTCGCGGGAGGCTCACCCGCCGACGCCGTCGAGCCGCTCGCCGGACGTTCGCTGCTGCCGCTGTGCGCCGGCGAGTACGAGTCGCGCACGGTCATCGGCGAGTACGCCGCCGAAGGGGCGTGTGCACCCATCGTCATGATCCGCCGCGACGACCTGAAGTTCGTCCACTGCGCAGTCGACCCCGACCAGTTGTTCGACCTGGCGGTCGACCCCCAAGAGCGGGTGAACCTGGCTGCCGACCCGGCGCATGCCGACATCGTGGCGACGTTCCGGGCCGAAGTCGCCGAGCGGTGGGACCTCGATCGCTTCCACGCCGAGGTGCTCGCCGACCAGGCCCGCCGACGCCTGGTGTCGACAGCGCTCCGGTCGGGCGTCTTCACCCCGTGGGACTTCACCCCTCGCCGCGACGCGGCCGGCGACTACATGCGCAACCACCTCGACCTCAACGACGTGGAGCGCAACGCTCGCTGGCCTCGCTGACGAGGCCCTCCACCGCGAACGTACCTTCCTGGCGACAGGCGTGAACTCGAGTTCCTGGAGCCGGGTCAGGTCGGCTCAGCCGGCCGCTGCAGCGACGCAGGCTCGAGGGCGCGGTACGTCGCGACTGCGTCGACACAGCCCGCGGTTCCGGGCAGCAGTGGCCGACGGGTGACGATCTGTCCGTCGACCACCAGGACCGGCACCTCAGCGGGTGCACCGCGAACTTATGTTCCTGGTGAACGCGTCAGACGTCGTGCAGCTTGCCGTCCGCGACGTCGTACACGAAGCCGCGGATGTGCTCCTTGTGTTTCACGAACGGGCTCAGCTGCAGACGGTTGATGCTCTGGCGGACGTCGTCGTAAGGATCCTGGAAGGATTCGAGCGCCCACCAGGGACGGATCCCGACCTCGCGCTCGAGTTCCTGCTTGAACTCGTCGACGCTCACGCCCTCGAGGCCGCAGTTGGTGTGGTGGATGAGGATGATCTCGCGGGTGCCGAGTCGTCGCTGGCTGAGGACGAGCGAGCGGATGACGTCGTCGGTGACCACGCCTCCGGCGTTGCGGATGATGTGGGCGTCGCCGTGCTGGAGGCCGAGCATCTCGAAGATGTTCATGCGACTGTCCATACAGGCCACGATGGCCAACTGGCGCTGGGGCCGAACGCCCAGCCCTTCGTCGTGGAAGCCCTCGACATAGGCCGCGTTGTTGGCCAGCAGCGTGTCGACGTTCGGGTGGAAAGCCGCAGATGTGTCGGGGTCGGTCATCGCAGAGGACGGTAGCGTGTGGCGCCATGAGCGACATCACCCGTCCCATGGCCCTCGACTCGGGAATGGACCCGCGTCTCGACGTTTTCAATCGTCTGCTCCGCAACCGAGTGGTCATGCTCGGCACCGATGTGAACGACGACATCGCCAACCAGCTCTGCGCCCAGCTGCTGTACCTCGAGGGCGAAGACGCCAACGCCGACATCTGGCTGTACATCAACAGCCCCGGCGGCTCGGTCACGGCCGGCATGGCCATCTACGACACCATGCAGTTCGTCGGCTGCGACGTGGCCACCGTCTGCATGGGCATGGCGGCCAGCATGGGCCAGTTCCTGCTCACGGCCGGCGCCGCAGGAAAGCGGTACACGCTCCCCAACGCCCGCATCATGATGCACCAGCCGCTCGCCGGCCTGCGTGGCCAGGCCACCGACATCGCCATCCAGGCCGAGCAGCTCAGGTACACCAAGCGCCGCATGGCCGAGCTCATCTCGCAGCATTCGGGTCAGTCGCTCGAGACCATTCAGGCCGACAGTGAGCGCGACCGGTGGTTCACGGCGGAAGAGGCCAAGGCGTACGGCCTGGTCGACAGCGTCATCCTGCGCCGCGGCGAGATCATCTAGGAAGTGGTGGTCGGCGCCGCTGTCACGATCGGCGCGGTGATCACCGGTGTCACGTTGCCGATGGTGGCACCGCAGACGTTGAAGGTGTAGTCGATCACCCGGTTCGCCGCGGGTTCGTTGCGACGAGCGGCGTCGACGACCCGCTGCACCGATTCGGGGTCTGATGCCACCACGGTGGCCATCGTCTCCATGTTGCCGAGCACGGCTTCCCACTCGGGTTGGATGGCGACCGGCGCGGCGGCGGCGACCGTGCGCCAGGCGCCGAGCATCGCGTCGACCTCGTCCTGCGTGCCCAGCGGCGGCGAGTTCAACTCGGTGAGGTGATCGCCGACCTCGGTGCAGTAGCGGCCGGCGGAGCGATCCGAATCGCCGCCGCACGCGGCCGCCGTCAGGCCCAGGGCTGCGAGCGCGAGCACGGCCACCGCCGACGAGGACTGCATACGGTCGTCGATTCTCGCAGGCGTTCCGTCACTCGTGGTGTCACACCCCCGTGCTGTGCTGTCGATGCAGGCGGTGGGTTGCCATCGTCGGGCTCGCCGATATGGTGCGCCTCAGCCGTCGGGGAGCCGGGTTCCGTTCCCTCCAACCGTTCCGAGCGCCGTCGTGCGCCATGTCGTTGGAGGAGGCCCCGTGCTGGCTGCAGTTCGTTCTGCCACGTTGTTCGGCGTCGAAGGACGCCCCGTCACGGTCGAGGTGCACGTCGCCGCCGGCCTCCCGTCGTTCCAGATCATCGGGCTGCCCGACGCGGTGTGTCGCGAGGCCCGCGATCGGGTGCGTGCCGCGGTGCTGTCCAGCGACCTGCGCTGGCCCTCCAGCCGCGTCACCGTGAACCTGGCCCCGTCGCACGAACGCAAGGCCGGTTCGGCGCTCGATCTGGCGATGGCCGTCGGGGTGCTCGCCGCCAGCGAGCAGATCCCGTTCGCCGAGGTCCAGGGCCGAACGTTCGTGGGCGAGTTGGGTCTCGACGGTTCGTTGCGGTCGGTCCCCGGTGTGGCGCCGATGTTGGCAGCGCTGCGAATGGAGGGCGAGCCGGTGCGGCCCGTGATCGCTTCGCGGGGGTTCCGTGAAGCGCGGGGTGTGGTGGGCGACGATGTTCTGGTCGCCGGGTCGTTGCGCGAGGTGGTCGATGCGATGCGTGGCGACGCAGCATGGCCCGATCCGCCTCACGACGAACTGGTCGACGACATGCCTCCGGTACCCGACCTGGCCGACGTTCGTGGACAGTGGGCGGCGCGCCTGGGGCTCGAGTTGGCGGCTGCGGGCGGGCACCATGTGTTGCTCGTCGGCCCTCCCGGTTCTGGCAAGACGATGCTCGCCCAACGCATGCCCGGCCTGCTGCCACCGCTCGAGCCCGGCGTGTCGCTCGAGACCACCATGATCCACTCCGCAGCAGGTGTGCGTCTTCCCGCCGGCGGACTGGTGCGGACCCCACCATTCCGGGCGCCGCACCACAGCAGCTCGATGGTGGCGCTGGTGGGTGGGGGAAGCCCGATGCTGCGACCCGGAGAAGTCAGCATGGCCAACGGAGGCATCCTGTTTCTCGACGAGTTGGGCGAGTTCTCGCCGGCGGTGCTCGACGCGCTCCGCCAGCCGCTGGAGGAAGGGGTCATCCGTCTGGCCAGGGCTCGTGCAGCGGCCACCCTGCCGGCGCGGTTCCTGCTGGTCGCCGCCACCAACCCCTGTCCGTGCGGCGGCGGCCGACCCGGTGCCTGTGAATGTGACGACGGCGCACGGTTGCGGTACCTGCGTCGACTTTCCGGCCCGTTGCTCGACCGTTTCGACCTGCGTGTGCCGGTGCAACGACCCGAAGTCGACGACCTGCTCTCGTCGGGTGGGGGCGAGCCGACTGCTGACGTGTTGGCCCGAGTGGAAGCGGCCCGGCTGCGGTCGTGGGAAAGGATCGGCATGCTCAACGCGTCCATTCCGGGCGCGCAACTCGACGCACTCGCCCCGGTCGACGACGCGGCGCGCACCATGCTCCGCACGCAGCTCGAACGTGACGCACTGACCGGTCGCGGCTACCACCGTGTGCGCCGGGTGGCCCGCACCATCGCCGACCTCGACGGCGAGCACGAGGTCGTGCGCGACACGCACGTCGCGATGGCGCTGCAGCTGCGCGTGTCGCTGAAGGTCAGCACCCGGTGGCAGGCCGCATGAGCGCGTTGCCGCCGCAGGCCCATGCCGCTGCGCTCGCCGCCCTGGCGCCATCGACGGTGCGCCGCCTCGGCGCGCTGCTGCGCCACCATGGCCCGGTCGAGGCATGGGCCGTCGTCCGAGGCGAAGCCCCTCCGAGGGGGCTCGCGCAGCGCATTCTGGCCGATCGCGAGGTCGCTGAGTCGTTTCGCCGCGCGGCCGCGACGGTCGATCCGGCCGAGGTGTGGCAGCGCTGCTCCGCGATGGGGCTGCGGGTGCTGGTCCACGGCTCCGACGACTACCCGGCGCTGCTGGTGGACGACCCGCAGCCGCCGCCGGTGCTGTTCGCCAGAGGGGAGCTCGAGTTGCTCGATGGCCGGAGGGTGGGCATCGTCGGGACGCGCAACGCCACTGCGGCAGGACGCGAAGCGGGCCGCGCCATCGCCGCAGGGCTCGCCGCGGCGGGGGTGCACGTCGTCTCCGGCCTGGCGCGTGGCATCGACGGGGTGGCGCATCGTGCCGTGCTCGACGCTCACGGCGATGGGCGTCCCATCGCCGTCGTCGCCTCCGGGCTCGACGTGGTCTACCCGCGTGAGCATCGCGATCTGTGGACGGCGGTGGGCGAGTCGGGGCTGCTGTTGTCCGAGGCCGCGCCGGGGACGCGGCCAGAGCCCTATCGGTTCCCGTTGCGCAACCGAATCGTGGCCGCCCTCTCGGAGGTGCTCGTGGTCGTCGAGTCCCGTGAACGTGGTGGGTCGCTGATCACGGTCGACGCCGCACTCGAGCGAGGTGTCCCGGTGATGGCCGTTCCAGGTACGCCGTCGAATCGCGCCGCAGGTGGGTCGAACGGGTTGCTCCGCGACGGCGCAGCGCCGGCCATCGACGCCGGCGACGTGCTCCTACAGCTGCAACTCGACCACTCGCTGGCCGTCGCAGGTGCCGCCGGCGAGCGTCGACCCCGCCCGCGACCGGAGGATCTCGAGGTCTATCGAGTGTTGCGCGACGAACCACGGACCATCGACGGGGTGATCCTGATCACCGGGCTGAGCATCGTCGAGGCAGCGATGCGCCTGGCTCGCCTCGAGGCGGCCGGGTGGCTCGTTCAGGCCGACGGATGGTTCGAGGTCGTGGGGTCACCGTTGCGATGAGCGCCAGCGAATACATTGTCCAACAATGGTTGGGCGAGCGACGACGCTTCCTTCTGCCGCGGACTCCGCGGTGTGGCACGTGGACGGCTTCGTCGCGGCCCTCACCAGCAGCGCGCCGAACACGGTGGCGGCCTATCGGGCCGACGTCGAGGCGTTCGCCCGGTGGGCGGCCGAGGAACACGGTGTCCTTGCTCCGGCCGATGTCGATCGTCTGGTGCTGCGTCGTTATGTGGCGTACCTGGGGACGAAGCAGCCGCCGATGGCCAAGCGCAGTGTCGCCCGGCACGTGTCCTCGCTGCGGCGCTTCTTCCGGCACCTGCGTCGCGAGGGCATCCTCGAGACCGATCCCAGTACTGCGTTGCGGGCACCGTCGGGCGAGAGTCGCCTGCCGCGCGTGCTCGATCACGCCGATGTGCACGAGCTGCTCGACGGCGCCACGCCCGACGACGAACCGCACTGGCGTCGCCTCCGCGACGATGCCGTGCTCGAACTGCTCTACGGCAGCGGCGTCCGAGTGGGCGAGTTGTGCGGCCTGCAGGTCGACTCGCTGGACCTCGCCAGCGGCGCGATGTCCGTGTGGGGCAAGGGCTCGAAGCAGCGTCGGGTGCCGCTCAGCGAACCGGCAGTGGACGCACTGCGGTCGTGGCTGGCGGTCCGGGCCGAGGTGGTGGCGGCTCCCGCGGGTGCCGTCCTGTTCGGCAACGAACGCGGCAATCCGCTCACACCGCGCGATGTCCGTCGCATCCTCGACCGCCGTTCGCCACTGCCCACGCACCCCCACGCGCTGCGCCACACGTTCGCGACGCACCTGCTCGACGGCGGTGCCGACCTACGCGCGGTGCAGGAATTGCTGGGTCACGCCGACGTCGCCACGACGCAGCGGTACACCCATGTCAGCAACCACCTCCTCCGCGAGGCCTACGCTGAGGCGCACCCCCGAGCATGAGACGCGAA
>JANMFL010000181.1:0-5829 GCA_031377945.1 Acidimicrobiaceae bacterium
GGGCGGCATCGGCGACATCCTAGGGATCACCCACGGATCCGGACCTCACGGTGCGAAGGTCCGCGCGGTGCGTTCGTTCCTCGCGGACCAGCCCGTCGCGGCTATGTTCGCCTCACCGGGCGTCCGACCGACATGGGAGCACGAGATGAGCCTGCACGGCACCAAGACCCACGAGAACCTCAAGGAAGCGTTCGCTGCCGAGAGCCAGGCCAACCGTCGCTACGTGTGGTTCGCCCAGAAGGCCGACGTCGAGGGCTACCCCGACGCTGCAGCGCTGTTCCGTTCCGTTGCCGAGGGCGAGACCGGCCACGCGCATGGTCACCTAGAGTTCCTCGCCCAGGTGGGAGACCCGGCGACGGGCGAGCCCATCGGCGAGACCGAGCAGAACTTCCGCTCCGCCGTCGCAGGCGAGACCTACGAGTACACCCAGATGTACCCGGGGTTCGCCGCCACGGCTCGCGAAGAGGGGCTCACCGAGATCGCCGAATGGTTCGAGACGCTCGCACGTGCCGAGAAGAGCCACGCCGGGCGATTCGTCCAAGGTCTCGAAGCGCTCTGATCCCGCGCGACTGCGCTGCTGCATGACGACCATCTACGACCCGAAGCACCCGCTGTACACCGACGAAGCCGACGTGCGCGCCGAGCTGACGCGCGTCTACGACCTCTGTCACGGCTGCCGCCTGTGCTTCAAGTTCTGCACGTCGTTCCCGACGTTGTTCGACATGATCGACCGTCACGACGACCAGGACGCTGGGCGGCTCACCCCGGCCCAGCAGGACCAGGTGGTCAGCGAGTGCTTCCAGTGCAAGCTCTGCTCCATCAACTGTCCGTACATCCCGGACCTGCACGAGTGGGCCCTCGATTTCCCACGGCTGATGCTGCGCGCCAATGCGATGCGATACCAGAACGATCATGTATCGGTCCGTGCGAAGACCACCACGGCGGTCATGGGCCGCACCGACCTGTTGGGGCGCGTGGCCACGATGGCTGCGCCGGTGGCGAACGCGGTGGTCGGGGCGAAGAGTGGTTCGTTCGTGCGCAAGGTGGTCGAGAAGACCTCGGGCGTGTCGTCGGTTCGGTTGCTCCCTCCCTATGCGCGGCAGCGGTTCACGACCTGGTTCAAGCAGCGGCCCAAGGTGCGCATCGCCAAGCGGCAGGGTCGCGTTGCCGTGTTTCCCACGTGCCTCGTCGAGTACCAGCAGCCCCAGATCGGGCACGACCTGGTGAAGGTCTACGAGCGCAACGGCATCGAGTGCGCGCTCGCTGATGGCGCCTCGTGCTGCGGCGCACCGTTCCTCCACAGCGGCGACGTGAAGGAGTTCACCAAGGTCGCCGAGAAGAACGTGAAGGCCCTCGCTGCGCACGTGCGCAAGGGACGCGACATCGTCGTGCCGCAACCGACGTGTGGCTACGTGGTGAAGAAGGACTACATCGACTACGTGGGCGGCGACGATGCCGCGCTGGTGGCATCGAACACCTACGACGCGGCCGAGTACCTGATGCGGGTCCACAAGAGCGATGGGGCCTCGCTCGACCTCGACTTCAACGGATTCGTGCCCGAGACGGTCACGTACCACACCCCCTGTCACCTGAAGGCGCAGAACATCGGCCTGAAGAGCCGCGATCTCATCAAGCTCACCGGAGCCAAGGTGAAGCTGGTGCAGCAATGCAGTGGCATCGACGGCATGTGGGGATTGCGCGCCGAGAACGCCGACATCAGCGTGAAGATCGGGGGAAAGCTCGCCGACGAGATCCGCCGCGCCGACGGCGACGTCATCGCCGGCGACTGCCACCTCGCCAACACGGCGATCACCGAACAGACCGGTGAGACCCCGATGCACCCGCTGCAACTCATCGCTCGCGCCTATGGCATTCCTGAGGAGGGCGAGCGGGCGTGAAGCTCACGCTCGCCGACATTGCCGACGCCCGCGCCTACGAACGTGAGCGAGCGGCGTTCCGAACGCACGTCATCGAAGTGAAGCGACGTCGTCGGGTCCACCTCGGCACCGTGGTGACCCTGCTGTTCGAGAATCGCGACACGATGCGGTTCCAGGTGCAGGAGATCGCACGTGTCGAACGCACCTTCACCGACGAGGGCATCCAGGAAGAGCTCGACGTCTACAACCCCCTCATTCCTGAACCGGGACAGTTGTGTGCCACACTTTTCCTCGAGTTGACCACTCCGGATCAGCTGCGTGAGTGGTTGCCCAGGCTGATCGGCATCGAACGCAGCATCCTGTTCCGGCTGCCCGATGGCAGCGAGGCCAGATGCACGGTCGAGGCCGCGCATGCAACGCAGTTGACCAGGCAAGACGTCACTGCGGCAGTGCATTTCATCGACGTCCGCTTCACCCCTGCACAGGTCGCCGCTCTCGGGCCTGGCACACAGGTGGTGTGCGATCATCCGGCGTACCTCGAAGCGGTGGAACTGTCGCCCACCACACTCGCCGAGTTGCTCGCCGATCTCCGAGAAGTGTCCTGAGATTCCGCTGCGAGCGCGCGAAAAAGAAACAAAAAGGGTCTGGCGGACTCGTACCCGAGGCACCTAGATTCGCGGTCGCTACCGGGAAGATCGGTAGCGGCACCGATCGGGGGACAGTCAGTCGTGTCGGCCAAAGAAATCCAGTGGCGGCAACTCGGGGCGTGTCGGGGGCTGGAACCCAGCATCTTCTACCCCGACGACGAGGATGAAGCACTCGAAGCGAAGAGCGTGTGCGACGAGTGCGGTGTACGCGTCGCATGTCTCGAGTACGCACTTGTCGTTCGCGAGAAGAGTGGCGTCTGGGGTGGCGCCACCGAACGCGAGCGTCGACGGTTGATCCGTCAGCGGCGTCGCACCGCCTGAATGCACGTCGCGAGTCAGCACATCCTTGCCTAGCCTGTCGCGCTCATGAGCGAAATCGACGAACTCGGCGGCTGGCCGGCACTCCTCACCGAGTTGCTGGAGCGGCGCGATCTGCCCGCAGCCAGTGCACGTGCTGCGATGGCAACCATTCTCGCGGGAGAAGCCACCGCCGCACAGCTCATCGGTTTCGTCGTCGCCCTGCGCGCCAAGGGTGAGACGCCGGAAGAGATCTCGGGCCTGCTCGACGCGGTGCTCGAGGTGGGCACCCAGGTCGATCTCGGTGACGACCTTCGTGACCGGGCGATCGACATCGTCGGCACGGGTGGCGACCGCAGCCACAGTGTGAACGTCAGCACCATGGCGGCAATCGTCGCTGCGGGGGCCGGTGTTCCGGTCTGCAAGCACGGGGCACGCGCGTCCAGCTCGAAGTGCGGCACCGCCGATGTCCTCGACGCACTCGGGGTGGCGGTCGAGCTCTCGCCCGAAGGCGTGCGTCGTTGTGTGGAGGAGGTCGGCATCGGGTTCTGCCTGGCGCCTCGCTATCACCCGGCGTTCCGGTTCGCTGCGCCGAGCCGCCGCGAGATCGGCATTCCGACCGTGTTCAACCTGCTCGGTCCGATGGCCAACCCGGGGCGGGTGCGCCGTCAACTGATCGGCGTGGCCAACCCCGCCGTCGCCGAACGCATGCTCGCGTCGCTGCGTCTGCACGGTTCGCACCGTGCCTGGGTGGTGCACGGCAACGGACTCGACGAGCTCACCACCACCGGGTCGTCCACCGTGCTGGCCCTGGAGGACGACGCAGTGCGCAGCTTCACGGTCGATCCCGTCGACCTGGGTCTGGCCCCGGCCATCCCCGACGAGCTCACCGGCGACACGCCCGACGTCAATGCCGCCTACGCCCGGCGGGTGATGGCTGGCGAGCACGGCGCTCATCGCAACATCGTCGTCCTCAACGCGGGTGCCGCTCTGGTCGTCGCAGGCGTGGCAGAGTCGCTCGAGGAGGGTGTCGCTCGTGCGGCCGAGAGCATCGACTCGGGCCGGGCCGCGGCCACGCTCGACCGGTTCATCCAGGTCTCGCAGGCGGCTGCGGAGGAGTTCGGTCACTGATGATCGTCCGCGTGCCGGCATCGTCGGCCAACCTGGGTCCCGGTTTCGACACGCTCGGTCTCGCGCTCTCGTTGCACGCCGAAGTCGGGGTGGGTGAGCCGCCGGAGGGCGCACAGCCGGCCGACGAGCATCACCCGGCCACGGTGGCCTTCCGCCGTCATGGGGGCGAGGGATCGCTGTGGACGAAGTCGCCGATCCCCGTGGGACGCGGCATGGGATTCAGCGGAGCGGTGCGCATCGGTGGTCTGGTCGCCGCACACGCCCAACGGCACGGTCTCGACTCCGAGTCGTTGCATGCCGCGCTTCCCGAACTGCTGCGACTCGCGGCCGAACTGGAGGGCCACGCCGACAACGTCGCCGCCTCGCTGTACGGCGGTGTCGTGGCCACTGCCGGCGGGCACGCCGTTCGTGTGCCGATGACCTTCGACCCGGCGATGGTGATGTGGGTGCCCAGCTTCGTCACCAGCACCGACGAATCGCGCACACGACTGCCGGCCGAGGTCCCGTTGGCCGACGTCGTGTTCAACATCGGGCACACCGCCCTGCTGGTCGCCGCGCTCGCCGCAGGCGAGGTGAGCGTGTTGCGCGAGGCCACACGCGATCGTCTGCATCAGGAGGTGCGCCTGGCCGCGGCAGCACCGTCGCGAGTGGCGCTGGAGGCGGCGCTCGAGGCGGGTGCCTGGGCTGCATGGTTGAGCGGATCGGGACCCACCGTCGCAGCGATGTGCGCAGTCGACGAGGCCGAGGACCTGGCCGCAGCGCTTCCCTCCGACGGCCACACGAAGATCCTGCGCATCGACCACGCCGGCGCCACCCTCGAACCCGACTGAGCCAGGTGACGCTTCTGAACTCGAGTTCCTCGGCTCCACACCAATCACGCGGAACTTAAGAGCGCGCGCCAATAGGCGTTGTTAGGTGACCATCCACCGGTTGTTGGTTTGGCCCCGCTGTGATGCGGGGTGCGAACCAAATCATCAACAACCGAGTGGAGGTCTCCTTCATGCTCGCACTTCATCCGCGTGTTGTCAGTGCTTTGTGGTCGGCGGTCGAACCGCGACTGCCGGTCCCGGTCGACACTCATCCGCTGGGATGTCACCGTCGACGGCTGGACAACTTCGGGATCTTCAAGGCGGTCCTGATTCGGGTCGTGACCGGGTGCTCGTGGGACGTCGCTGGCCGGCTCGGCTACGGGTCCGAAACAACGTTGCGTCGACGTCGTGACGAGTGGTGGGCGGCCGGCGTGTTCGATGGTCTGGTCGACGAGACGCTCGAGGGTTACGACCGGATCATCGGGCTGGATCTGTCAGAGGTCGCGGTCGATGGGTCGCAGCACAAAGCGCCCTTCGGTGGTGAGGGGACCGGTCCGAGCCCTGTTGACCGGGGCAAATGCGGTTGGAAGTGGTCGATTGCGACCGACCGTCACGGGATCCCGATCGGGTGGGAACCCGCTGCCGCGAACCAGGTCGACAGCAAGCTCCTGGACGCGACCCTGGACGGGGTCGCGGCCCGAGGTTTGCTCGCAGAGATCGGCACGTTGCATCTGGACCGCGGTTACGACAACGCCAACGTCCGTGCGATCTGCACCGAGTTCGGGCTCGATGACGTGATCACCGCCAAGAAACGCAAGCCGGTCTCATCGAAGAAGAAGGCCGCCAAACAGCCTGTCCCGATGGGGATGCGCTGGCCAGTCGAGCGAACGAACTCGTGGATGTCGAACTACGGGCAACTCCGACGCAACACCGACCGCTTCATCCACCACCGCATCGACGCACTCAACCTCGTCATCGCCGCCGTGATCACGATCAAGCTCATCAAATGGTCCGACCGCTGGAGCCCCACGACCTGACCTATTGGCGCGCGCTCTAAGTTCCTGGTGA
>JANMFL010000188.1:0-5447 GCA_031377945.1 Acidimicrobiaceae bacterium
GGGTGTTGCTGCCATCGGCGTCCGACTACTGGATGAACACCGGTCAGATGATGATCATCGGGCCGGGCGAGACCGCGCAGTGGCTCCATCGCGATGCGGAGAACTGGCCCACGCTGTGCCGGCCCGATGGCTTCGAGGTCACGCTCAGCTGTCTGTTCGCAGTCAGCGAGTTCACCGCGGCCGTTGGCGCGACGCGAGTCGTGCCGGGCAGCCACCTGTGGGACGACTATCGCCGCAAGCCCGAGCACGACGAGATCTGCCAAGCCGTCATGCCCGAACGCAGCGGCATGATCTACACCGGCCGCGTGCTGCACGGCGGGGGAGCGAACACCACGGTTGATCAGTTTCGTTACGGCCTGCACCTGTCGTACGTGCTGGGCTGGTTGACGCCCGAGGAGGCCTCGCCGCTCGGAGCGGACTGGGCCGATGTGGCGCGGCTGTCCGAGCGGGCGCAGCGTCTGCTCGGTTGGCGCTGCAGTCACAGCGACGATCGCTACGCAGCCCGCCTGTGGACCGTCGACTACGAAGACATCCCCCACGCCCTCGACCTCACCTGACCGCCGCGAACTCAAGTTCCTGGTGAACGCCGCGAACTTAAGTTCCTGGTGAACGGCCCGAACTCGAGTTCGCTGCCGTCCGGGGGGTCACGGGTCCCCGTTCTCCGTGCACCGCTCGTGTCGGTGCTATTTTGACCGTCGCACGGCCGAGATCGGGGATCTGCACATGGGCGGCGACAGCACCGGAGCCAACTACCTGAGCGTGCATCTCGCGCGGTTCGGCGAGGTGCGACGCCTCGCCAGCCACAGCGAGGATCCACCAGCAGGATCCCCGTCGAGCTGGCTGATCGGGGCTGATGAAGGTCGACATGGTTCGGAGTTCGCCTCACAACTGGCATCGGAGTTCATCGCTGTCGGCGTCCATGCCGACGATGTCTCCGCCCGAGCATGCGCATCGGCCAACGTCGACGCGTTCGCCGACGCAATCGAGGTGTGGTCGGCAGCGCTGCAACCGACGAAATCGCATGGCTGCTGCAATTGGATCGGCAACGGCAGTCATTTCGAAGTCGACCGAAGCGTTCAGTCGACTGATGGCGTCGTGGTCACCCTGACGACAGCGGGATGGGAGCTGGGACCCGATTTCGATGTCGATCGGGCGTTGAGCTTCGGCGCAGCGGTCGACCGGGTGCGGACGTGGATGACTGCTGAACCGCTCGACGGGTTGCTCTCGTCACAGATCTTCAACTTCCCAGGCCTGCTCGCGCATGACGGGCCGACGTTCTCGATCTGGCGTGACGACACGGCGATGAAGGACTTCGCGTACCGATCTGGGGCGCACAAGACCGAAATGGACGCATTCCGGCTGGACGAGACCGCCGATCGCACCTCGTGGACTCGTCTGCGCGTCATCGAATCGAATGGCACGTGGTGGGGTATCGATCCGCTCAACGCGCCACGGTGAACTGATCAGCGGCCCTTCCACACGGGGGATCGCTTCTCGGCGAACGAGTTCGTGCCCTCCTGCGCGTCCTCCGAGTCGATCGCGGCGCGATAGCTGGGCAGGTCCGGAATGATGCCCATCGCCTCGATCGGATCCATCAGCGCAGTTCGGCGTTCGATGTCGAGGATGGCCGTGACGCTGAGGGGCGCCGCCCAACACACGGCGGTGGCGAGTTGTCGGGCGGCATCGAGCAGGTCTCCGCCGGGAACGACCTTGTTCACCAGTCCCCAGCGGGCGGCCTCGTCGGCCGCCATGCGCCGACCGGTGAGCAGCATCTCGCGTGCGATCGGGCCGGGCAGTAGGCGAGGCAGTCGCACCGCACCGTTGTCGGGGAGGATGCCCAGCCCCGCCTCTGGCAGGAAGAACTGCGCATGCTCGGCCGCGACGATCATGTCGGCTGCCATGGCGATCTCGAACCCGCCGCCGACCGCGAGGCCGTTCACGGCGGCGATCACTGGAGTGCGACGGTTGGGGAGGTTCGTGAACCCGCCGAACCCGCCGGCGCCGTAGTCGCTGTCGAACGCCTCGCCCTCGGCGGCTGCACCCAGGTCCCACCCGGCGCTGAAGAACTTCTCGCCGGCGCCGGTGAAGATGGCGACGCGCACGGCAGGGTCGTGCTCGAAGCCCACGAACACCTCGCCGAGCGCATAGCTGGTGGCCGCGTCGATGGCGTTGGCCTTGGGGCGGTCGAGTGTGACGACGGCGATGCCGTCGGCGACCTCGACGTGAAAGCCGGGGTGCGGTGTTCCGGGGTTCGACATTGGTCAGTCCTCCACGATGAGCAGCGCGTCGACGGCGGTGGCGTCGCGAGTGCCGACGAGCACGGGGTTCAGTTCCACTTCGACGACGTCGGTACCGACCACCGCGTCGGTGAGCCGAACCACGAGTTCGGCGAGTGCGCGGATGTCTGCGGCCGGTCGGCCGCGGAAGCCGGTGAGCAGCGGCGCGCTGCGCAGACCGAGCAGCGCGGTCTCCACTTCGGCCGCAGTGACCGGCGCGAGCAGGTGGGTGACGTCGCCCCACAGCTCGGTCATCACGCCGCCGTGGCCGAGCGTGACGAGCCACCCGACCGGCGCGTCGCGACGGACGGTGACGAGCACCTCGGCGACGACGTCGATGACGGTGCTCTCGACCAGGAACCCGGCCGGTGTGGCCGGCATTGCGTCGACCGCCGCCGCCAGCGCCTCGGGGTCGCGCAGGCCCACTTTCACCGCACCGGCTTCGCTCTTGTGGGCGTGGCCGAGCGCCTTCAGCGTGATCGGATAGCCGATCTCGTCGGCGGCAGCGAGCACCGCATCGGCGGACACCACGCGGCCGGCGGGCACCGACACCCCCAGCCCGGCGAGGCGTTGCTTCGCGCCGGCTTCGTCGACCAGCGACGCGGCACCGGGTGCCGCCACGGGCGCGTGTGGCGTGGCCGCCCGCGCCGTGCCGACCGTGGCCGCGGCGTCGAGCGCCACCAGCGCCTCGGACAGGCCGAGCAGGGGAGTGAGCCCCGCCGCCGTGATGTGGGCACGGAACGGCTCGTTGATGCACTCGGCCAGGCTGGCGACGACCACGCCTCGGTTGCCGGTGGTGCGGGCCGCGTCGGCCAGTGCGTCGGCCGCGGTGTACCAGCTGGAGGGGTCGTTGTCCGTGGACGGGGGAGCGTCGAGCAGCAGCATCGTTGCGTCCTGCGGGCCGTCCATCACGGCGGTGAACGTCGCGGCCATGGCCGTTCGGTCACCCCACATGAACGTGTGGTAGTCGAACGGGTTGCTGACCGACACGAGTTCGGTGAGCGTCCCCTCGATGGCCGCCGTCTGTTCGGGCGTGAACGGGTCGAACCGCAGCGTGGACGTCTCGCTGCGGTCGGCGACGAGCGACGCCTCACCACCTGAACAGCTGAGCGACACCACGCGGCGGCCATGCAACGGTCCGCCGCTGTCGAGCAGCTTCAGCGTCTCGAGCAGCTCGGCCGGGGTGCGCACGGTGGCGACGCCGTACCGCGCGAACAGCGCGTCGTACGCCGCCGCCCGGCCAGCCATGCTGCCGGTGTGCGATGTGGCGATGCGGGCGCCGGCCTCGCTGCGCCCGGTCTGCAACGCCACGATCGGGACGCCTTGCTCACGTGCCCGCATCGCGACGATCGCGAACTGCTGGGCGTCGCGGACGGCTTCGAGGAACAGTCCGATGGATGTGATGCGCGGGTCGTCGAGCAGTGCGGCGATCGCATCCTCGGTGCCCAGGTCGGCCTGGTTGCCCACGGTGATCATGCTGCCGAGGCGCAGGCCGCGTTGCTGGAACGTGAGGTTCACCGCGACGTTGCCGCTCTGGCTGACGATCGCTGCGCCGCGTTCGTGGAGGCCCATGCCGTGCTCGTCGGGCCACAGCGCCACCCGGTCGAACGTGTTCACGAACCCGTAGCAGTTGGGGCCGAAGAACGGCACGTCGCCGGCCGCCTGGAGCAGTTCGTCCTGCAGGTCGGCGTCGCCGGTCTCGGCGAAGCCCGAGCCGTAGCAGACCACGCCGCCTGCGCCGATTCGGCTGGCGGTGCGCATGGACTGGATGGTGGCGTGGCGGTTGACGCCGAGGAACACGGCGTCGGGCACTCCGGGCAGGTCGTCGAGCGACGGCACGCACGGCACGCCGGCCAGGTCGGCCCGAGTGGGGTGGACGGGCCAGATGGGGCCGTCGAACCCGAGCTGCAGGCACTGGCGCACGACCCGCTCTGCGGGTGCGCCCCCGATGACGGCGATGGAGCGCGGCGCGAGGAGACGGCGGAGGTCGGGCATGAGCGTCGAGATTAGCTGAACCGCCAATCAGGGAACCGGCCCGGCACATCGGGCAGAATCGCGACATGTCCGACGACGTGTACCTCTCCGCCACCGACCTCATTGCGGCCTACTCGGCCAAGACTCTCTCGCCGGTCGAGTACCTCGAGACCGTCATCGCTCGCATCGAAGCGTGCGAGCCCACCCTGAACGCGGTGATGGATCGCCGTTACGACGAGGCTCGTGCCGAGGCGAAGTCGTCGGCCGACCGATACGCCGACGGCACCGCTCGGGCGCTCGACGGCGTGCCCGTGGTGGCGAAGGAGGAGCACCCCATGACCGGACGCTCCTGGACCCAGGGGTCGCTCGCGTTGGAGGGTGAGGTCGCCCCGATCGACCACCCGATCATCGAGCGCATCCAGGCTGCGGGGGGCATCATCCACGCCCGCACCACCACGCCCGAGTTCTGCTGTGCGCCGTTCTGTCACAGTCGCGCCTGGGGAATCACCCGTAACCCGTGGAACCCCGAGTTCTCGCCCGGCGGGTCGTCGGGGGGCACTGGTGCCGCGCTCGCCGCCGGGTATGCGCCCATCGGCACCGGCAGCGACATCGGTGGGTCCATTCGCATCCCGGCGTCGCTCAGCGGCGTGGCCGGGTTCAAGCCGCCGTGGCAGCGTGTGCCCGCGCTGTCGCCGTACAACCTGGACCAGTTCTGCCACGACGGCCCACTGGCTCGCACCGTCGCCGACTGTGCGTTGCTGGAGGACGTCATCGCTGGTGCCCATTGGCGCGATCCGGCGTCGCTACCGCATCCGCCGCGGGTGGCGGGCGCGGGGTCGTCGGTGCAGGGGATGCGCATTGCATTCTGCACGCAGCTGGGCGACTGGCCGCTCGACCCGGCCGTCGATGCCAACACGCGTCGGGTGGCTGCGTCCCTCGCCGAGGCGGGCGCGGTGGCGGAGGAAGTGACGCTGCCGTGGCGTCTGGCCGAGTTGTGGGAGGTGTCCGAAGCCCATTTCCGCACGATCATGGGTGCGGGTATCGGTGCGGTGAACGACGAGCACGGCGATCTGCTCAGCGACTACACCGTCGCCTTCGCCGAGAGCATGCTCCGCTCCGGCATGGGCTTCTACGAAGGACTGGAGGCCGAGGGGCGGATGTGGGAGCCGCTCGGCCGGCTGTTCCAGGACCACGACG
>JANMFL010000203.1:0-2689 GCA_031377945.1 Acidimicrobiaceae bacterium
GTGGTCGGCGCCGGGTCGGCGGGCGCGGTGCTCGCCGCTCGACTGAGCGAGGACCCTCGTCGTACCGTGCTCCTGCTGGAGGCCGGGCCGGATCACCGGTCGGCGGACACGCCCGGCTCACGAATGGCGTCGAGGAACGACGGCCCGGCGATCGACGCGGGCGTGTCCGCCGACCGGTGATCCGGCCCGGCCTCCAGCAGGAGCACGGTACGACGAGGGTCCTCGCTCAGTCGAGCGGCGAGCACCGCGCCCGCCGACCCGGCGCCGACCACCACGACATCGACCCGGCTGCTCATGCTTCGGTCCGTACCCGATCAGTCCGTGCCGGATCAGTCGACGTTGGTGTGTGCGGGCAAGCCGGCGAGGTGGGCGCTGTCGTTGTAGCGCACCAGTCGCCAGGTGTTCTGCCGCACGAGCACCAGTTCGGTGACCGACGTGTTCACCGTGTGGATCTCGAACGCACCCATCGCCGGCGCCTTCAGCGCCAGGCGCAGCACGGCATCGACCACCCCGCCGTGGCAACCGATGACGACCGTCTTGCCCGCGTACGTGTCGACCGCGCGGCGCACCGCCGTGCCCACTCGGTACTGGAACGCGGCAACGGTCTCGCCGCCCGGGAACGTGGTGGCGAACGGGTCGTGGTCGTCCCATCGCTTCGACAGGTCGGGGTAGCGGTCGACGAACTCCTTGTACGACAGCCCGTCGCAGTCGGGGCCCGGGTCGTGTTCGCCGAACCCGTCGTCGCGCTCGATGGGCAAGTCGCCCAGCGAGGGGGCGACGATCTGGATGGTCTCGAACGCTCGCGGGTACTGGCTGGCGATGAGGACGTCGGGTTGGATCTCGGCGTTCGCCGCCCAGCGCTGCCGCAGACGCTCGGCCTGCTGCCGACCGAGGTCGGAGAGTCCGTTGCAGGTGCGAGGTCCACCGATGATGCGGTTGACCGTCACGTTCGATTCACCATGGCGGACCAGCACGAGTCGTGTCACGAGCCCCGACCCTACTTCCGCGTCTGTTTCGTCGCACCTTCGTCGCTCACACTCGCCGCACACCGCAGCCGCGCACCGGCGGTCGCCCCGCCAGGCGCTCGACTTTGCGCCGTGCGCGAGACTCCGCAGATGGAACCGACCATCGATTGCTTCAGCACCGCTTCGGAGATGCTGGCCGCTCTCTCGTCGAACGCGGTGAGTTCGGTCGAACTCACCCAGGAACACATCGATCGGATCGAACGTCTCGACGCCACATTGAACGCGATTCCGGTTCGCACGCCCGAGCGAGCGCTCGAAGCGGCACGTCGGGCCGATCGGCGGCGCGCTGCCGGCGACACTTCGGGCGCGCTGCTCGGTCTGCCGATGACCGTGAAGGAATCGACGATGGTGGCGGGCCTTCCACAGTCGGCTGGCATTCCCCCGCTTGCGGCTCATGTGCCCACCACCGACGGACCGATCGCACGCAGCCTCGCCGCCGCGGGGGCCGGACTGCTCGGCAAGACGAACATCCCGGTCGCGCTGTCGGACTGGCAGGCCGACAGCCCTGTCTACGGCCGGACCTTCAACCCATGGGATCATTCGCGTACACCTGGTGGCAGCACCGGCGGGGGTGCCGCAGCGCTGGCAGCCGGACTGACGCCGCTCGAGATCGGCAGCGACATCGGCGGCTCGATCCGCGTCCCGGCCGCATATTGCGGCGTGTACGGGCACCGCCCGTCCGAGACGGCCGTCCCCAGGGCCGGTGCGTTCCCGTTCGCCGACGCACCCAACCCTGCAGCGGTGATGGGCGTGCAAGGACCGCTGGCACGCAGCGCCACCGACTTGGAGCTTCTCTTCGATGTCATCGCGGGTCCCGAAGACGGTGAGTCGACCGGGTTCCGACAGGTCCTCCCTCCGGCGCGCTGCGAACGTCTCGCCGACTTCCGGGTTGCCGTCATGCCGCCGCACCTGCTGGCATCCGCATCGGCCGAGGTGTGCCAACGCCTCGACGACCTGGCCACGATGCTCGCCCAACAGGGAGCCACCGTGGTGGAGGCAATGCCTGAGATCGATGCGGTGGCGCACTTTCGCGACTACCTCACGTTGCTCGGGGTGAGGATGTCGGGTGGCGGCGATCGGTCCCGGCGCGAGGCACAGGCCGAAGCGATGGAGGCATCCGGCGACCCAATGGCGATCGCCCAGGCTGCCGGCGTTGTCCTCGACGCGAACGACTTCCTGGCACTGATGTCGCGCCGTGAGGTCGCCCGCGCAGCATGGCGCGCATTCTTCTCCGAGTGGGACGTGGTCGTCGGCCCCACGGCGCTCGACGTCGCGTTCCCGCATGCGACGGAGCCGCACAGCACTCGCACGCTCCTCGTCGACGGAGCCAGAGTTCCGTACATGCACAACATCGTCCACTCTCACTGGGCGATCTTCTCCGGCCAACCGTCGACGGCGTTCCCAGCCGGACACAGCACCGCCGGCCTGCCGATCGGCCTCCAGGCTCTGGGTCCCTACCTCGAGGATCGAACGACCCTGCGCTTCGCTCAACTGCTCGAACGCGAGTGGCACTGCTACGAGCGGCCGCCAGGCGTCTGATCCCGTTCGTCATCGCCGCGTGCTGCCCCAAGTGCGCGCTCAGGCCGCGTGGCGGAGTGGGGCGCGTGTGGGTGGTGCGCCGCGTGGTCGGCTGGTGCGTTGTTGTCCGTCGGGCCAGGTGATCT
>JANMFL010000228.1:0-2893 GCA_031377945.1 Acidimicrobiaceae bacterium
CGGCACGTTGAAGATGTGCTCGGGCGACGGGTTCGGCGACGGCTCCACCTTCGGCAGCCCGCGGAGGCACCACTGCACCGCGTCCAGCGGTTCGTACCGCGGCAGGTCGTGCTTCGACAGGAACGGCACGTTCTCCTTGCCGAGGTACTTCGACACCAAGTTCGGGTCGGCGATAATCTTGGTTCCGCTCGCGCCGTAGAACTTGGCCGCTGCGGGGTTCTCCTTCTGGAACTCGTCCCAGAACCCGCCGCCGGCCATTGCGACCTTCGGCGTCACTCCCACGGTGGTGGGTTCGGCCGGCGGCACCGTCCAACTTGCCGCAACCGTGTCGAACGCAGCGACCTGTCGGTTCGCGGTGTCACCGGCGCTCGCCGGCTTCCCCGTGACCCTGCCGTGCACGTCTGGCAGTGCCGCCACAACTGCGACACTCCCGGCGAACACCACTGCGTCGAGCCGTACGTACTCGTTCACCGTGGCAGCGCTCCGGACCGGGGCCACAACTGCCACCTCGACGCCCGTCCCCGTTCGTGTCGCTCCTCCTGGCGAGGCCATCGCCGACCTCAACATCACCGGCTCGGCGAACCACGATCCCGCCTTCGCCGGCGTGCCGCTGTCGATCACGTTCACGGTCGGCAATCGCGGACCGAACACTGCCACGACGGTCTCGTTCACCGCCACGGTGCCACCGAACACGACGCTGCAACGCGCCGTCGTCTCCGTCGGCGGTGCGTGCAACGAGGCATCCGGCACGATCACGTGCCCGATCGGGCCGTTGGCGAGCGGCGCCTCGGCGACCGTGATCGTCGACATGATCCCCGGCGCACCCGGTTCGTCGACGATCACGGCGCAGACCGTCTCGGCAGCGACCGACGTGACACCTGCCGACAACGTGACGACCGTCAGCGCCTCGGTCGTGGAGTCGAGCATCGTGTACGCCGATGACCAGACCGCGACCCTGTACCGACTCAGTCCCTTCTCCTCCCCGACGGCGATCACGACGCTGCCGGGATCGAAGAGCGATCCCGTGCTGTCCCCCGACAAGCGCACCGTCGCGTACTCACGCTTCGACCCGGGGACGTCCCGGTGGCAGGTGTGGCTGGTGGGAATCGACGGCACTGGCGAACGTTTCGTGGCCGACATCGGCACGTCGTCGATCGTTCGTCCGTCGTGGTCACCGGACGGCACGACCATCACATTCGCCGTCGTGACGGGCGGCCAATGGAAGGCGATGCTCGCCGACACGAGGGGAGCACCGAACGTTCGACTTCTCATCGGGGACATGGGCGTCGGCGAAATGTCACCGGCGTTCACGGCCGACGGGTCGTCGATCATCTTCCGCGACACCTGCCAGCGGCCGGCGCCGAGCCAGTGCCGGTATCACCGCATCGCTGCCAGCGGAGCCGGTGCCGCAGTCGGCTACGACTCGTACCCGACTGGCGGGGGCGTCGTCGTTGATGCGTCCAGCACGTGGTTCTACTTCGCCGACACCTCCGGCAACATCCGGCGGGGCCGAGTGGACGGCACCACCCACGAGATCGTGGCCGGGAGCGCGTACGGCGGCACGTATTGGTCCTTGTCGCCCAGCGGCCAGCAGATCGCCTACACCGAGATCGTGGGGAACAAGCCCGTCGTCTCTGTGATCGGGGTCGACGGCCAGAACCACCGTCAACTCACAGCGGCCTACCAACTGCCCGATCCGGCGGGCTGCTACTCGCCCGTGTGGTCCCGTGACGAATCGCAGGTCGTGATGCACTGCTATGCCGGCAGCGCCATCTTCATCGCCTCGGCCAGCACATCGACAACCTCGCCGGTGACGCCCACGACGCTCGGCGGCAGCTTCCGGTCCAGGAACGCCGAATGGTGGGGAACACGCCCGTCGAATTGACCGTTCACCGACCAGTTCAGGCCAGTTCAGCCAAGTTCAGGCAAGTTCAGCCAAGTTCGCGGCTGCGCTGGGTGGCGGCCATCACCGCGTCGAGGAACGCGGCACGGACGCCGTGGCTCTCCAACTGGTGGAGCCCGGCGGCGGTGGTGCCACCCGGCGAGGTGACCATCGCGCGCAACGATGCCGGATCGCCCCGTTCGGCCAGCAGCGCCGACGAGCCGACGAACAGTTGGGTGACGAGCGCCTGGGCGACCGGCCGGGCCAGACCCGCCAGCACCCCGGCGTCGACGAGCGACTCGGCGACGAGGAAGAGATAGGCGGGGCCCGAACCCGCGAGCCCGGTGACCGCGTCGAGCTGGTACTCGGGGACGCGCACGACCGTCCCGACAGCGCCGAGGATGCCCTCGGCCCAGGCGAGGTCGTGCTCGTCGGCGACGGTGCCGCCCGCGATCGCGGCTGCCCCCTCGCCCACGAGGGCCGGGGTGTTCGGCATGGCGCGCACCACGGCGACTCGATCGTCGGTTGCCCCAGCAGCGGCCGCTTCGAGCGCAGCGATCGAGACCCCTGCTGCCACACTCAGGACCCGCCGCGCCCCCGCCCCGACGGCTGCCGCGACCGCCGCTGCGACATCGTTGGGCTTCACGGCGATCACCGCACCGGCGGCCGGAACGTCCCTGGCGGAGTCGGCCACCTGCACGCCTGGAAACTGCTCGGCCAGCGCGGTGCGCCGATCAGCGAGCACCTCCACCACAGCAAGCTGGTCAGGTGCGGCCCAGCCGGCCGCGATCATGCCGCCGAGCAGCGCGGCTCCCATGTTGCCGCCGCCGACGAGGACCAACTGAGCTGTCATGGCCCTGAGCCTACGAGCAGTGGCCAGGGCGACGGAGCGACGGAGCGACGAGCAGGTGAGCGACACGGCGTTCCCCGATCATGCCGCTCACCTGCTCGACACCAAAGAGGTGCAGCGAACGTGACCGGTCGGAAATCCCAGAGCCGGCGACGACCGGT
>JANMFL010000266.1:0-3676 GCA_031377945.1 Acidimicrobiaceae bacterium
CGTCAGTCGGAGAACCCGTCGACCATCGCATGGGCACTGTTCGCCCGCGGCATGGCGGCAGAGTTGGAGGACGTCGACCACGCCGAGTCGTTGTTCGAGGATGCGTTGGAGCGTGCGCGGTCGGTCGAGAACGGCTGGATCGGTGCCATGTGCAGCACCCGGCTCGCCTCGTTGAGACGGCGTCGCGGTTCGTGGCCCGACGCGATGCTGATGGTGGCAGAGCTGCTCGACACGTGGGAACGTGCCGGCCACCGGGCGCATCTCTGGTCGGCGGTGCGCCAGGCCGCGCTCTGCCTCGGTGAGTCCGCAGACGCGGAGTTCGCAGCCATGCTGCTCGAGGCTGCGTCGCTCGCCCGCCTCCAGTCGCCCCAACTTCCCGTCGAAGCCGCGGCCGACCGCGAGTGCACGGAACGTGTCCGCGCCCAGGCCAGCGAAAGCGAGTGGCGCCGTTGGGCTTCTCGGGGCTCGACTCTGGACGAAGCAACAGCAGTCCGAATCGCCCGCGAGCGCATGGACTCGGCGCTCGACCGTTAGGTCCGCCCGGCCCGTCAGGCCATGAGCTCTGGCATGAGGTCTTCGATCTGGGCGTCGGTCAGTTGGCTCAACGGAACCGAACGACCGTCGATGACCAACGTCACCTGGGTGACGTTCGCGGACTTCTTGGTCACCGACACGAGCGCGCTGACCAGCGCGCCGACTGCCGGACCGTACACCGCGGTTCCTTGCAACAACGTCTGCAGGCCGAGGCTCTCGTAGTCGTCGTCGCCCGACGGCACGGCGGGCTGCGCCACGAGGTCGACGTCGGGGAGAGCGGCGAGGGCGTCGGTCAGCTCGATCGGTACTGGCCCGATGGAGTCGATCTCGATCGAGATCTGGCGCGGCTTGCGGCTGGATGGATCGGGTGCGCGGTCCATGACGGCGGTGACTCCTCCTTGTCGGTACGGTGGGATGTCCTGGTACTCGTGTTCCCACCATTTCAGGAACTCGTGGCCCAGCCATGCGGTCATCTGGCGTGAGGACCTGGCGTAGAGCCCGTTCTGGCGCAACGTCCGGGCGAGGTTCTGTCCGCCCTCGATCGTCGGCTCGAGCCATCCTCGCTCGGGGACGCCGATCATGTCGGCCGCCTTGTCGCCGATGGAGCTGCGGATGAACGAGCGGGCCACGCGTTGCATCGGGCCGGGGAACCATCCCATCTGCTCGAGCAGTGTCGCGGTGAGTTGTCGGCCTTGCTCGCTGGGCCCCATGTTTCGGGCCAGGATGATGTCGTTGCCGAATCGAGCTTCCTCCAACGACAGATCTCGGGTGGGGTCGACAGGGCTCAGCATGAACGATTCGTCGACGCCCATGAGCACGCCGATGACGTTCCAGAAGTGCACCCAGTCGCCTGCTTGTTCGACGGTCATTGCCGCGCCGAGTTTGTCCATGTTCTCGATCAGCGACGCCGACATCGTGAGGCAGTAGCCGAATTGGTGTTCCTGGTGGATGGGTCGGCCCCACGATGGATCCCACACCCGGTCGGTCTCGTACTTGGGCGAGGTGGTGATGTGCTCGCCCCCGGACTCGATGGTCGCGCGCATCGCCGCATGGTAGAGGCGGACTCCGCGGATCGACTTCCAGCCGGAACTGCCCTTCTCCCAGAACGGCGTGGTTGCAACGTCCTCGTAGAAGCGGGTCGACTCCCAGATCCGCCGCTCGGGCGATTTGGTCAGGTCGCTCACGAGCGCGAGGACCTGCACGCCGTTCGCCGCTGCGTAGCTCTGGAACATCGAGCCGAAGAAGTTGCAGGCGTGGATGGACGGACGGAACGTTTCGAAGAAGTGCTGGGCGCGGCGTAGTCGGTCGACGTCCACCCACGCAGGGAGTTCCGGTTCGCCGGCGAGGTAACTGGCGATCGCAGGCGACGTCGGGCCGGTCGGGTTGGCCACCTCGAGCATCAGATCCGTGAAATGACGATCGTCGCGTGGAATTCCGGAGTGCGCGTAGAACTGCTCGATCACCGCATCGGCGTACTCGTCGGTCTGCTGACGTGCTGCGTCGAGCCTCGCTACGAAATCGCGGACGACCTCTGGTGGCCAGGGTGAGCGATCGGTCTTCGGAAAGAGCAGGGGTCCTTCGAGTTGGTACTCCTCCTCCTTGACGGCGACTTCGGCGGCGGCGGCCCAGATCTGCGCTTCTTGTTCGGGCGTGTAGGGCGACACCCCGACGAGACCGGCGCGCTGCCGCGAGCGAAACAGCGAGGCGATGAAGCTCATTCGGTCATCGATGTCGTTCCAGTGCTCGGCGCCTGACGACGCGCCGTTGCCTCCGTTGACGATGCGGTCGAACTCGGTCGCGACATCGGCGTCGTCGAGCGTGTCGAGGGGTGCGGGATACTGCGCGTCGAGCAGCGGCGGGACGGGTCGACCCACACGGACGGACTCGCTTCCCATCTTCACCACGAAGACATGGCGGGTGAGCGCGTGCGACCAGCTCCGCTCCACCCGGCCGATGAGTTCACCCGAGCGCACCCTGCGGATCGGCCGGGTCATCACCCGGACGGGATTCAGCATCGAGAGGTCGAGCCAGCCCTGAAGGCGACGCTGTTCGTGGTCGCCCATGCAGACGTTGCCGAGCAGGATGAGCTCGGCGCGACGCTTCGGATCGGCTTCGCTCATGGCCTCCACGTAGGCGGCGAAGCCCTTCTTGAGCTGCTCTCGGTTGCCGTCAGGCCACAGCTTTCCAGGTGGCAGCGGGACGCGATCGACCCGGCCACAGAACGCACGGAACTCGTCGAGCGTCTGCTCGTCGGTCATCGGCTGCGCGAACGTCTTCAGGAAGTCGGCCCAGCACAGGCCGATCTCGAAGAACACGCCGCGGTTGCCGGCCGCAAGGCTGCGGTTCAGGACTCGGCCGCCCTGCTGGGTGCGACCACGCAGCATGCGACCGGTCGCCTCGCTGCGAGCGAGCCCGACCGGGTCGCTCTTCGCGAGCCCGAGCATCCGCTTGAGGCCGAGCGGATCGTCGCTCGCCCTGATCGTCTGGCCGACCGTGAACGATGGCCACACGGCCAGGCACGTCCAGTTCGCGTCGTCCGGTCCGAGCAGTTCGGCCATGGCGGTACCCATGTCGAGATAGGTGAGGGTGACCAGGTGGTTGCGCAGTGTGTCGCTCATCGGCGTGAACACGATGGACCGCACTCGATGGGCGGTGACGTTGCGGTCGGTCAAAATGCTCATACTGGCCTCACTGGTTCGCCCCAGCCCTGTGGGGGAGTGGTCTCGAGCGCGGCGCGGAGCGCATGGATGCTGTTGCCCTCGTTGGCGGGGTAGGTGCCGGTGGCGCCGTTCAACGCGGGAAGGTCGGTCGAGCCCTTGTGATGCACGCCGATGAGCCGCCACACGTCGTCGAACACCGGGCTGCCGGAGCTGCCCTTGGACGTGGGCGCTCTGTAATGGATGCGGGTGCCGTCCTGATCGATGAGGTCGTTCCCGCGGATGGAGAGCTGCAGTCCGCCGCCTCCGGGATGCCCGATGACGTAGACGTAGGCACCGTCGCGAACGACCGGCAGCACGGGTGCCACGTCCAATCCGCTGAGCTGCTCGACGGCGGCGTCGTCCGAGACCAACACCGTCACGTCGAGCTGCTCGCGGGGCGAGCGCCAGATGGCGCGGAGGTTGCCGAGCATCAGGGCCTTGCC
>JANMFL010000278.1:0-15073 GCA_031377945.1 Acidimicrobiaceae bacterium
CCCTGTGCCGCGCTGCCATCGTCGACGACCTCGACCACCAGGAGGTCTGCGGCGGCGCTGACGCTGCCACCCATCCCGCCAGCCATTCCGCCACCCATCCCGCCACCCATCCCGCCGCGGTCGACCGCGGCCGTCCGCAGCACGAAAGTTACAGGTCCATCGAACGGGACCAGCACCTCCACCCGCTGGCCCGGCGTGAGCAGCACGTCGTCGACCTCGATGGGAGCGCTGGTGCGGCCGTGGTCGCCGGCCACCACGTGCATGACCACGCCCAACGAGAGCCGGTAGTACCGCGACGCGCTGGCGTTCACCAACCGCCATCGCTCGACGACACCGACGGTTGCGGCGATGCGCGGCCGGACCTGTCCGTTCACCAGCACCTGGTCGCCTTCGCGCCCCTGCATCCGCTGCATCTGGTTCACCTCGAGCACCGACGCGTCGGCGCCGAGCGCCGGGTCGCCGAGCACCAGCACCCGCTCGACGGTCGCCTGCATCGCCGGCAGTTCGTCGAGGGCATCCTCCACCACGATGACGCCTGCCATGCCGCCCGACAGCTGTGGCGCCACGAGGCCGTGATGGTGCGGGTGGTACCAGAACGTACCGCTCGGATGATCAGTGGGGATCTTGTAGGTGTACGTGTGCGACTCGCCCGGGCCGACCATCACGAGGACGTTGTCGCTGTCGCCGTCGGGTGAGACGTGCAGACCGTGGGTGTGCAGGTTCGTCGCTTCGGTCAGCTCGTTGCGCAACGTGACCACGACCGTGTCGCCGGGTCGGACGCGCAACGTCGGACCGGGAACCGTGCCGTTGTAGGTGGTGGCGAAGCGGCGTCCGCCGTCCCAGTCGATACTGCCGGCCGCGGCGACGAGCTCGACGTCGAGTCGACCATCCACGCTGCGCAGTTCATCCGGGGATGTCAGCAACGCACCGCCGACGCCGGCCGGCATCGAGCCGCCAGCCCCGCCTGGCCCGCCCATGCCGCGCGATCCGCGACACGCCGCCAGACCGACCGCTGTCGCCGCGATCAACAACGTGCGTCGAGACAGCAGCGACGGTTGTGGATACCCCATAGGGTATATACTAGAGGCGTGGACGAACGACCGGTCGGTGGAACGGAGGAATCCTGGAACGCGGTGTTCGCGGCCCGACCCGAGCTGGAGCGGTCGTGGACACAGACGAGTCCGCAGCCTTCGCTCGAACTCGTGCGCAGTCTCGACATCGAACTCGACGCCCCCATCATCGACGTCGGCGGCGGGTCGTCACGGCTCGTCGACCATCTTCTCGCCGATGGCCGCCGCGACATCACGGTTCTGGACCTCGCTGCGACGTCACTGAGCGAGGCCGCGGCGCGACTGCCGACCGATGCTCCGGTGCACTGGGTGGCGACCGACCTCCTCGGCTGGCAACCGGCCCGGAAGTACGCCGTGTGGCACGACCGGGCGGTGCTCCACTTCTTCGTCGACGAGCGACAGCAGCGCCACTATGCCGAGCTCGCCGCGCGAACCGTACGACCCGGCGGACACGCCATCATCGCGGCGTTCGCTCCGGACGGACCCGACCAATGTTCAGGTTTGCCGGTGCAGCGCTGGTCCGTCGATTCGCTGGCGGCCCTGTTCAGCGGAGCGTTCGATCTGGTGTGGAGCGACACCGTCGCGCACACCACCCCTTCGGGCGGGGCACAGCCGTTCAACTGGGTGATGCTGCAGCGCTGGAACGAACCTGACGGAACGGGATCTCGCGGTCGACCTCGGGTTCCTTCGGTAGACCGAGGATGCGCTCGCCGATGATGTTGCGCTGCACCTGGTCGGTGCCGCCACCGATCGAGAAGAAGTACGCGTTCAGCTGCGAGTAGTTGTGGTCGCGCGAGTGCGGGAACACATCGCCGTCGAGCAGCGCGTCGGGCCCGAGCAGTTCGCCCTGCAGGTGTCCGGCCTCGTGGAGGATCTGCGCCATGAACAGCTTGCCGAGCGACGCGAGGGGTGAGGAGCTACCCGCGGCCGATGCCGCCTTCGCGCGTTCGCCGTTCCATTCGTTCACCTGGCGACGGCTGTACAGCCGCATCAGCCGCTGACGAATGATCGGATCGTCGGCCTTCCCTGTCGCTCGGGCCAGCTTCAGCAAGGACACGTCGGGCATCGGGATGGAACCGTGTGCCGCTGCGGTTGCGCCACGACGCGTCGGCCGTGCGCCGCTGGCCGCACCCCGGCCGCCGCCGATCATCGAACCGCCCATCGCAACCCGCTCGTAGAACAGCGCCGTCTGCAGCACCCGCCAGCCATCGTTCAGTGCGCCGAGCCGGTTCGTGTCGGGCACCCGTCCTTCGGTGATGAACACCTCGTTGAACCGCGCGTCGCCGGTGGCCTGGCGCAGCGGCCGCACCTCGACGCCCGCCTGACGCATCGGGAACCAGAAGAACGAGATGCCGCGATGCTTCGGCTGGTCCCAGTCGGTGCGGGCGATGAGCATGCCGTAGTCGGCGTCGCGTGCACCGCTCGTCCACACCTTCTGGCCGTTCACGATCCATTCGTCGCCGTCGCGCACGGCGGTGGTGCGGATACCCGCGAGATCGCTGCCCGCCCCGGGTTCGCTGTAGAGCAGGCACATCGCGACCTCGTCGAGCAGCAGCGGGCGCATGAACTGCGCCTTCAGCTCGTCGCTGCCGAACGCCAGCATCGTGCCGGCCCACAGGTTCGACAGGTCCTGGCCCGGCCCGGGCGCACCGGCCTCGGCGAACACCGCTTCGACGAGCTTGGCCTCGTCGTCGGGAAGATCGCGTCCGAGCCATTGCGACGGCCAGCGCAGCGCCGCCCACCCGGAGTCGATGACGAGTTCGCGCCACTGGTCGGGGTCGACGTCCCCATTCCAATGCTCGGCCAGGAATTCGCGCGCGGCGACGACTGCATCACTCATGCCCACGACGTTAGGCACGCCGCACGGAATTCGTCCCAGCGAACGCGGGGTGCTCCCCTACCCTCTCCGTCATGGCACGGTTGGTGGTCGTCTGCGGACTCCCTGGGTCGGGCAAGACCACCGTGGCGCGTCGTCTCGCCACCGCCTCGAACGCGGTGCGCTTGTGCCCCGACGACTGGATGGACGTCGCCGGCATGTCGCTGTGGGACCAGGAGGCCCGGGCACGCCTCGAGGCCGCGCAGTGGGTGGAGGCCCAAGCGCTGTTGCTCGCCGGGCGCGACGTGGTCGTCGAGTGGGGCACGTGGGCGCGCGCGGAGCGCGATGCCCTGCACGACTGGTGCCGCGCGCACGGCGCCCAGGTGTCGCTCGTCCACCTCGACGTACCCACGGATGAACTGCGTCGGCGACTGAGCCTGCGCAACGCGCAGCCGGGGCAGACCACGATCCCACCCGAACTGCTCGACGAGTGGATCGCAGGCCCTTGGCAGCCGCCGTCGGCCGACGAGCTGAGCCGCTACGACCCGATCGACCTGCCGTCGCCGTACTGGACCCGGCCGTGGACGGCCACCGACATTCCGTTCCTGTGGGAGGTGCTGTACCTGTCGATCCACGTGTGGGAGGGGTGGGAAGTACCGCCGCGTTCCATCGTCGACGACCACCACCTGGCCCACTACCTGCGCGACTTCGGCCGCTACCCGGGCGACGACGCCGAGATCGTGGTCGACGCCGCCGGCGCGCTGGTGGGTGCCGCCTACTGCCGGCACATGTCGGCGGACGACCCCGGCTACGGCTTCGTGTCGGCCGAAGTGCCCGAGGTGGGCATGGCCGTGGTGGCCGACCATCGCAACCGGGGTCTGGGCCGCCGGGTGTTGGCCGGGCTGCTCGAACGCCACCCGGCGATGAGTCTGAGCGTCGACCGGCACAACGATGTTGCCCGAGCGCTCTACGAATCGATGGGGTTCGTCCCCGTGGCGGAAGCGGGCACCGCGCTCACCATGATCCGCCGCCCCGCCTGACCGCTCCCCGACCATCAGGTGACACGACCGCGGACGTTGGGCGCGAAAGGTCCCGAATCTGGGACGTTCGCCGCCCGCGTGCGCGAAAGATCCCGAATCTGGGACGAAGCGCGCCCAACCTCGATGTCGAGCGTGGTTCGCACCATGGCCGACCGAGCGGAGCGGCTCAGGCGTCGAGGATCTCGACCCGCACTCGCTTGTTGCCCTTGCCCTTGTTCTCGAGCTTGACCACCCTCAGGCGACCCACCTCGGCAGTGCTGTGCACGTGGGTGCCACCGTCGGCCTGCTTGTCGAGCCCCACGATGTCGACGACGCGGATCTCGGTCACCGCCTCGGGGATCAACGACACCTTTGTGCGGATGAGATCCTCGTCCTGGACCGCCGTGTCGCGTGGCAGGAAGCCGACGGTGATGGGCCGGTCGGCCGCCAGTTCGGCGTTGACCAGTTCCTCGATGCGGGCGGCGAAACCCTCGGGCACGGGATCGAATTCGAAGTCCATGCGGGCGGACAACGGTTCCATGTTCCCCCCGGTCACGGGCACGTGCCACTCGTTCCAGATGACCCCGCACAGCACGTGCAACGCCGTGTGGGTACGCATCAGCCGGTGACGGCGCTCCCAGTCGACGGCACCCTCGACCGAGTCACCCACCGACGGCAACGGACCGCCATCGACGCGGTGCCACACATCGGCGCCCTCCTTGCGGACCTCGACCACCGGCAACCCTGCGAGCACACCGATGTCGTGCGGCTGCCCCCCACCGGTCGGGTAGAAGTGGGTCGCGTCGAGCGCGATCGCATCGTCACGCACGGCCGTCACGACGGCCGTGAAGTTCGTCGCGTACGCATCGCGCAGATAGAGCAGTTCGGTCATGGACCAGAGTCTGCCGTCCTGACCGAGGTCTCGGCCGCCCTGGTTAGGGTGACAGCCATGTCGCACGATCCCGTCTCGACCGCCCGACGCGCCATCGGACTGCTCGACCTCACCGAATTGGGCGATCACGCCACCGACGACGACGTGATCGCACTCTGCGACAAGGCCCACGGTCCGCACGGCAGCACCGCCGCCGTGTGTGTCTGGCCCCGCCATGTCGCACTCGCGGTCGAACGGTTGTGGGGCACGAACGTGCGCGTCGCCACGGTCGTGAACTTCCCGAGTGGCGACGAACAGGTCGGTGACGTCGTGGCGATGACGCAGCAAGCGTTGGTCGACGGTGCTGACGAGATCGATCTCGTCCTCCCCTACCGCACGTTCCTGACCGGCGACACCGCAACGGCCACGGCGATGATCGACGCCGTGCGCGCCGCCGTCCCGCCCGACAGTCATGTGTTGAAGGTCATCCTCGAGACGGGCGAGCTCGTCGAGCCGGCCGCCATCCACGGCGCGGCCGTGCTCGCGGTGCAGCACGGTGCCGACTTCATCAAGACCTCCACCGGCAAGACACCGCAGAGCGCCACGCTCGAGGCGACGGCGATCATGCTCGGCGTCATCCAGCAGGCAGGTCGGCCGGTGGGCTTGAAGCCCAGCGGCGGCATCCGCACGCTCGACGACGCCCTCCACTACATCACCCAGGCCGACGATCTGATGGGTGCCGGCTGGGCGTCACCGCAAACGTTCCGTTTCGGGGCGAGCGGCCTGCTCACCGCGCTCATCGCCGCCGTTCAGGGCGACATCGCCGTCACCACGTCGGAGGCGTACTGATGCTGCCCCAGGAACTCATCCGCGCCAAGCGCGACGGGAAGGCACTCACCGCCGACGACATCGCCGAGTTCGTGCGCGGCCTGCTGAACGGCGAGGTCACCGAAGGCCAGGCAGCTGCGTTCGCGATGGCCGTGTACTTCAAGGGCATGACCACCGACGAGGCGGTCGCGCTCACCACCACCATGCGCGACAGCGGTTCGGTGCTGCACTGGGATCTGCCGGGGCCGGTGCTCGACAAGCACTCCACCGGCGGCGTCGGCGACACCGTCAGCCTGATGCTCGCCCCGATGGTGGCGGCCTGTGGCGGCTACGTGCCCATGATCAGCGGGCGCGGCCTCGGCCACACCGGCGGCACCTACGACAAGATGGAGTCCATCCCCGGCTACGTGGCCGCCCCGACGATGGCCAAGTTCCGTTCGGTCACGCGCAAGGTGGGGTGCGCCATCATCGGCCAGACCGCCGACCTGGCGCCGGCCGACAAGCGCCTCTACGGCATCCGCGACGTCACCGCCACCGTCGAGAGCGTGCCGCTCATCACCGCGAGCATCCTGTCGAAGAAGCTGGCCGCCGGACTGCAGGGGCTGACGATGGACGTCAAGACCGGCAACGGTGCGTTCATGCCGACGCTCGCCAAGTCGCGCGAGTTGGCGACGAGCATCACCAGCGTCGCCACGGGCGCCGGGTTACCCACGGTGGCGCTCATCACCGACATGGACCGGCCCCTCACCGACACGGCGGGCAACGCTCTCGAGGTCGCCTACGCCGTCGACTACCTCACCGGCGTTCGCCGGGAACCGCGCATCCACGAGGTGACGCTGTCGCTGTGCGCAGAGATGTTGGTGCTGGGCAGGCTCGCCAAGAACGTGAAGGCAGCGCGCACCATGCTGCAGGGAGCACTGGACTCGGGCGCCGCAGCCGAGAAGTTCCAACAGATGGTCGTGGCCCTCGGTGGACCGCGCAAGTTCATCGACAACCCGTGGAACCACATGGCGCACGCTCCGGTTCGGTTGCCCGTGTTCGCCGACCACACCGGCGTCGTGTCGCGCATCGACACCCGTGCGGTGGGCATGGCGGTCGTCGCGCTCGGCGGCGGCAGGACGCGCCCGCAGGACCCGGTGGACCATGCAGTCGGCGTCACCGGCATGGCCGACGTGGGCGACGAGGTGGGCGGCGAGCGCCCGCTGGGCTACGTGCACGCACGCACCGACCTGCAGGCGGTACAGGCCGCGGGACTGCTGCGCGCTGCATATCGGGTGGGGGGCAAGGCCGCGACCACGACCGAGCCCGTGCTCGACCGCATCACGGCCTGACCGTTCTGACGGCCTGACGGCCTGAGGGAGTCTGCGCGAACTTAAGTTCGGGCGGCTCTCCTCGTGGCCTCCTGGTGCCGCTGGGCCCGAACTTGAGTTCGCGCGGCGTTCACTGGGGGGACTGGGGCTCTTTGGGAAGGCCGAGGACGCGCTCGCCGACGATGTTGCGCTGGATCTGGCTGGTGCCGCCCCAGATGGTCTCGCTCCGGCTGAAGAAGAACGAGCTCATCATCGGGCTGACCGGGTAGCCGACGCGCCGTTTGTCGCGCGAAGTGCCCGGCCACGAGCCACTGGCCGCGTTGGTGTCGACCAGCATGCTCGCCGCGCCGAACACGTCGAGCGCCAGCTCCATCGCTTCCTTGTGCATCTCGGACCAGAACATCTTGTTCGTGGCGCCGAGCGCGACGACACCCATGTCCTTCGTGCCGGCGAGCGTGGAGGACAGCGAGCGCAGACCGTTGACGCGTAGGATCTGGATCTTGGTGTAGTACGTCACCAACCGCTGACGAATGGTGGGATCGTCGATGGCCCCGTTGGACCGGGCCTCGGCGAGGATCAGCTTGAACTCCTCCTCGAAGCGGCGGTAGCCGGTGGTGGCGCTCATGCCGCGCTCGAACGCAAGCGTGCTGTTCGCAACCTTCCACCCGTTGTTCACACCGCCGACGACGTAGTCCTTCGGGCAGCGAGCGTCGGTGAAGAACACTTCGCAGAACTCGGCCGTGCCGTCGGGCTGCACGATGCCGCGCACCTCCACACCGGGCTGGTGCATGGGGACGAGGAGGTAGCTGATGCCCTTGTGCTTGGGCGCATCGGGGTCGGTGCGCGTGAGCAGGAAGCAGTAGTCGGCGTTGTGGCCCTGGGTGGTCCACACCTTCTGGCCGTTGATGACCCACTCGTCGCCGTCGAGCTCGGCAACGGTCTTCAGCGAGGCGAGGTCGGAGCCCGAGTTCGGTTCGCTGAAGCCCTGGCACCAGCGCATCTGGCCGCTGAGGATCTTCGGCAGGAACTCCTTCTTCTGCTCCTCGGTGCCCCACTGCAGGATGGTGGGGCCGACGAGCGTGTCGCCGAAGAAGTCGGCGCGCATCGGCGCCTTGGCGTTGGCGAACTCTTCGCTGAGCACCACGCCCTGCATGGTGGTGAGGCCCTTGCCGCCGTACTCCTTGGGCCACGTGGCGCAGATCCAGCCGCCTTCGTACAACGTCGCGGGCCAGCCCTCGTTGAACGCCTTGCGGTCCTCGGGGGTCATTTCGAACCCGGGTTCGAACCAGCCGGCGGGCAGGTTCTCGGTGAGCCACGCACGGATCTCGGTGCGGAAGGCTTCATCCTCGGCGGAGTAGACAAGTTCCATTCCCCAAGTATTGACCCGCGGGTCAAGACCCCGCCAGTCCGGCTGAAAGCCCCTGGTCAGCGACGCCTTCGGGATGGACGATGCAGCCATGGCCAGCGCGAACGGTGATCTTCACTTCGATGCGCTCCTCCCCGCCGACATGGCCGCGAAGGCCGAACAGGCCGGTGTGACGAAGGCAGCGCAGTGGACGGGTCGGTTCACACGCCGTTCACACGCGTCGAACAGACCCGCAACAGGGTCGTTCTACGGTCCTGCTCCATGGCCAGCCCCGCTCCTGCCGCAAGTCGTGATGCTCACCCCCTCACGCATCAGGGCCGACAGGAGCGGGCTGTGCTGGCCGTACTGGTCGCCAACCACCGACGCGTGGTCGGTCGTCGCGAGCTCGCCCGAGCCGCGGGGCTCGCCGAACTGAGTGACCGCCGCTGCGACAGCGTGCTGGTCGGCGTGCGACGACTGCTCGGCCCCGACTCGATCGTCACTGTTCGCAGTCGTGGTTGGATGCTCGCCGAGGACGCACTTCCCCGTGCGCTCGAGGTGCTCGAGCACGATCTCGACGACTGAGAAAATTCACTGTGCTCGCTGCTGAAACGGGACTCGATCTCGCCCGCCTGCTCCTCGATCTGCTGATCGTCATCGTCGCGGCCAAACTGTTGGCCGAGTTGGCCGAGCGGCTGCGCATTCCGGCGGTCCTCGGTGAGATCGTCGCCGGACTGATCGTCGGGCCGTCCGTTCTCGGCCTGATCGAACTCGACGGCGCACGCGGCGTGTCGTTCAGCATGATCGCCGAGATCGGTGTGCTCATCCTGCTGCTCCAGGTGGGCATGGAGATGGACCTCGGTGAACTCGCCAAGGTTGGCCGACCGTCGCTGCTCGTGGCCGTGGCCGGAGTCGTGGTTCCGTTCGCCGCCGGCACCGCAACGGGACTCGTCTTCGGCGAGTCGACGAACACCGCGATCTTCATCGGAGCGGCACTCACCGCCACGAGCGTTGGCATCACGGCACGAGTGTTCGGCGACCTGCGCGCGCTCGCCACCACCGAGGCGCGCATCGTCCTCGGTGCGGCGGTCGCCGACGACATCCTCGGCCTGATCATCCTCACCGTCGTCGTCAAGGTGGTCACCGGCGGTTCCGTCGACACGATGACCGTGGTCTCCACCCTCGGCCTCGCCGTCCTCTTCCTGTTGGTCACGGGTGTCGTCGGCATCTTCGGCGTGCCCAAGTTCCTCGACGCGATTCATCGCAAGGCATCGTCACCCGCCACCATCACCGTCGCCGCGTTCGCCGTCACCCTCGCATTCGCCGAGCTCGCCGACGCCGCCAAGCTCGCCTTCATCATCGGGGCGTTCATGGCCGGCCTCGGGCTGGGCCGCAGTCATCACCACGAACGCATCGCTCGTGACCTCGGCGCGGTGGGCAACATCTTCATCCCCGTGTTCTTCGCCCAGATCGGCATCAACGCCGACCTCGAGGCGATGTTCAAGCCCTCGGTGCTCGGTCTCGCTGCGGCGCTGTGCATCGTCGCCGTGATCGGCAAGCTCGCCAGCGCGATCGGCACGATCGGCACACGCGTCGACCGTCTGCTCGTGGGCCTGGGCATGATTCCACGCGGTGAGGTCGGGTTGATCTTCGCCTCCATCGGGCTCACCAACGGCGTCCTCAACGACGACCAGTACGGCGGCCTGATCCTGGTGGTCCTGGTGACCACGGTGATGACCCCTCCACTGCTGCGTTGGCGCCTCGGCCAGTCGGGAGCAGAGCACGACCTTCCCGGCACCGTCGAGGAACCGAGCGAAGGCTGGCTCACCACCACCGCCGGCGAGATCCGCTTGAACGGCACACCCGCGTCGGAACTGACGGTCCCGATCGCGTTGCGCACCGCAGGTCTCACCGCGCAGGCCCGCCCCTCGGACCAACTGCTCGACTGGTTCGGGAGTCATCGGTCCGCAGTGCTGCGGTGGCACGCCGACGACACCATGTCGCTCATCCGCCTCCTGCGCACCGGTGAGCCTCGAGCGTGGCGATTCCTCGACGTGTCGGGAGTGCTCGAACGAGCGCTCCCCGAGGTGGCGTCCGCGATGGAGCACCGCCGCGCGGACATCGGCGACCTCGACCCGATGGGCGCGCTGCGTTTCCAGGTGGTCGAACGACTCGACGAGATGGCGCCCGAACTGGGCATGCCGAGCGACGACCTCATCCTTGCCGGCGTGGTCGCCGACGTGTGCGGCGACGCCGACGACGCGACCGCGTGTGCTCTCGACCTGTCACGCCGCCTCGTTCCCGACGACGAAGCCGAACACGTGACCGCACTGATCGCCGACGCGCACCTGTTGCGCGCCGGGGCCGGACGGCCCGACGAACTCGAGCGCAGCGAGATCCTGCAACTCGCCACACACCTGGCGAGCGCGTCGCACGCTCGCGATGCCTACGCGTTGGCGCTCGCGCTCGGCCCCATCCCTCGGTGGCACCGCGAGGCGCTCGACGAACGCGTGCGGCTGGTCGCCGAGGCGCTCGAGCACCCCGAGATCACCGGTAGCGAGGCCAACAACCTCGCATCCGCACGGCGCACCGCCGCCGAGCGCCTGCTCGACGAGCCCGCCGCGATCGATCGACTGCGCTTCGCCAGCAACGGGTATCTGCTGTCGCACGAGCCCGACGAACTGGCCCGCCATGCTCGGCTGATCGAACCGCTGCCCCGCTCAGGAGTGGTCCGCGTCGCCGTCGCTGCTGGACCAAGCGACCAACAGTGGACCATCGACGTCGCCTGCCGCGACACCGACGCCCTCCTGGCACGACTGACCGCCGTGCTCACCGAGTTCGGCTTGGACATCAGTGGCGCCAAGGTGGCCACGTGGCCCGACGGAGCGGTGCTCGACAGCTTCGTCGTGCGCGCACCGCACCGCCCGCCGGCCAAGGAGATCGCCCTCGCGATGGAAGCTGCGCTGAGCGGCCGGCTCACGTTCCCGGCGATGCCGGGGTTGTCGGTCGAGTTCGACAACGACTCGCTGCCCTGGCACACGGCGGTCACGGTCACCGGAACCGACCGACCCGGCCTGCTGCAGGCGGTGAGCGCGGCGTTCGTCGCGGCCGACATGGTGGTGCACACGGCGCGCATCGCCACCACCGACGGCCAGGTGACCGATCGCTTCGCCGTCACCGATCGCATCGGGCGCAAAGTGACGCTGGAGAGCATCGAGCGAATGCAAGCGGCGGCGGCAAAGGGTGGCCGTCCACGTCGTTCGCTTCGTCGGCCATGACGCTGCAGCGCGGCCGAACGAGAACGACACACACCGGCAACACGCGGGCGACCCCTCCGGAAACCGACCCCTCGTAACGTTCGCCACAGTTCATGATGGCGACGCGAGAGGTCGGCATCTCGAGAGCGGAACGGTTCGCCGTTGACGCGCACGGAAACTTCTGTTTCCGGTAGGGGCAGCTCCCGGGTCGGCGACCACTCGCCGACTCGGGGGCACTGCCGCAGACCGCTCCTCGCCGTCGCTCACGAGTCGATGCTGCGCGCCTGGACGTCGTGCCTGAACGCACGCGTGGACGAGGAAATCCAGTCGTGAACGCGAGCGCCACACTGCGGAAACAATGTGGGTACGACCGCGAAATACGCCTTTCGTAGGGTGCGCCTCGCTCGCTCCAGCGCCGTGGCGAGCACACGTCAATTGCCCCACGACCCACAGGAGACAACGTGCGCAAACGAGCGCTCAAATACCTCGGTGGCGCGGCACTCGGTGCCGGCCTTGCCACCGTATTCATCGGAGGGACCGCCCTCGCCGAGGATGCCGACCCGGTGGTGGTGCTGGGTCAGCAGACCAGCCTGCTCTGGGTGGTCCTCGGCGCCGTGCTGGTGATCTTCATGCAGGCCGGCTTCGCCCTCGTCGAGACCGGCTTCACACAGAAGAAGAACGCCGCCCACGTGATGACGTCGAACTTCGCCATCTTCGGCCTCGGCTTCGTCGGCTTCCTGTTCGTCGGCTTCCCACTGGCGTTCGGCGGTTTCAGCACCGAGGGCTACTTCGGTGCCGGCGGCGCGGCCATGGACCCGAACCCGTTGATCGGATCAGGCGACTGGGCCTTCCTCTGGCAGGGTTGGGATCACCTCTCGAACGGCGCGACACCCGCAATGCTCGCCTTCTTCCTCTACATGGTGGCCTTCATGGACACTGTCGCCACGATCCCGACGGGCTCGATGGCAGAGCGCTGGAAGTGGAAGAGCTTCGTGATCTGGGGCCTGTTCTGCGGTGCCATCTACTACCCGCTGTTCGCATCATGGACGTGGGGCGGCGGTTGGCTGGCCGCCATCGGTCGCAGCATGAACCTCGGTAATGGCTACGTCGACTTCGCCGGCTCCGGTGTCGTGCACGCTGTCGGCGGCGCCGCTGCGCTCGCTGGTGCAATCGTCCTCGGGCCCCGTATCGGCAAGTACGGACCCGACGGCAAGCCGAAGACGATCGCTGCGCACAGCATCCCGCTGGCCATCACCGGTTGCTTCATCCTGTTGTTCGGCTGGTTCGGCTTCAACGCTGCCTCCACCTTCTCGGCGCAGGACATCCAGTTCGCCACCGTCGCCACCAACACCGCCATTGCTGCGGCCGTCGGTGCCGTCGTTGCGATGTTCTGGATCACCTTCCGGTCCGGCAAGCCGGACCCCGGCATGCAGGTCAACGGCATGCTGGCTGGCCTCGTGGCAATCACCGCTCCGTGCGCCTTCGTGGCACCGTGGGCAGCTGCAGTCATCGGTGGCGTTGCCGCTGTCATCGTGATCGAGGCTGCAATGTTCATCGAGAAGAAGGGCATCGACGACCCGGTGGGCGCAATTGCCGTCCACGGTGTCGGCGGCACCTTCGGTGTACTCGCGCTCGGCATCTTCGCCAACGGCAAGTACGGCGCCGGCTGGAACGTAACCGCCGAGGGTGGCACGCTGCTCACGGCCGACAACACCGCCAAAAAGGTCGAAGGTGTCATCAACGGCGAGTTCGGCCAGCTCGGCGCTCAGGCCGTCGGTGTTGTCGTGATCTGGACCGTCATCTTCGGTATCGCCTTCGCCTTCTTCAAGATCCAGAACAAGCTCACCAAGGGCGGCATCCGGGTCAGCGAGCAGGAAGAGATCGACGGCGTCGACATCGCCGAGATGGGCGTCACCGCCTACGCCGACTGACACATGAATCGCCCGCGACGGGAGCGGGCACCGGATGCTGGCCGTGCGAAACCCGCACGGCCAGCACACGAGGCGCTGCATCTTCCGGTGCGGCTGCCTCGGTAGGGGCAAGTCCCCGGGCCGGTCTTCGGACTGGCCCGGGGACACTGCCGATTTCAGGGGAAGTGACGCTGTATGGCCTCACCGATCAGCCGTGATCGGACGACATCGCGTCAGTTCGCGAGCACCGACAGCAACCGCACACGCAACTCGTCGTGCTCTGAGACGGGCAGCTTGCCGGCATCGCGTTGCACGTAGAACACGTCGACCACCTCATGGCCGAGCGTGGCCACCTTCGCCGAGCGGATGTCGAGACCGGCGGCGGAAAGTGCATGCGACAAGCGGTACAGGACCGCCAACCCGTCGGGGGCGCGCACGTCGATCATCGTCGCCGCATGGCTGGCCTCGTTGCTGACGATCACTTCCAGCCGCGCGGGGGCCGCCGCCACGCTGCGCTGTGAGCGCTCGTAGGTGCGGATGCGCTGCTCCAGCCGCGCCGCGAGATCGAGCGTGCCCTCGATCGCCGCCCGAAGATCAGCCTCCACCTTCGTCCAGTTGGGGCTACCCCCGCGCAGACGAACGATGAGGAACTGATCCACGGCCACGCCATCGGCGCTCGTGTAGGCGTCGGCGCCGACCACATCGAGGCCGTGTACCGCGAGCACGCCGGCGATGATCGAAAACAGGCCTTGGCGGTCACGGCTGGCAATGCGGAGGGCATCCACATCGCCGACCGGTTCGTGCTCGACGTGCAATGCGCCATCAGCGCGGACGGCAACGACGAGCGAGGCGAAGCGTTGTTCGGCATCGCTGACGACGGGCGGAATGCTGCCACCGAGCACGTGGCCGACGGCGTGCACCAGCTGATCCATCAACGATGCTTTCCACGCGCTCCACGCCGAGGGGCCGGTGGCCTTGCTGTCGGCCTCGGTGAGCGCGTGCAACAACTCCAGGGCGAGCGGCGAGCCGACGGCCTCCGCGACGTTCGCCGCTGTGCGTGGGTCCGACAGATCCCTACGTGTCGCCGTCTCGGGGAGCAACAGGTGGTGCTGCACCAGCGCCACGAGCACGGCGACGTCCTCAGCTGGGAAGCCCATCCGTGCGGCAATCGTCGCCACCAGCTCCACGCCGGCCTCGGTGTGATCACCGGGGTAGCCCTTCCCGATGTCGTGGAGCAATGCACCGACCAACAGGAGGTCGGGGCGGGCCACATCGCGCACCAGCTCGTTCGCGTTGGCCACGGTTCGCAGCAGGTGACGGTCGACGGTGTAGCGGTGGAACGCGTTGCGTTGCGGCAGGCTGCGCACGGTGCGCCACTCCGGCACGAAGCGGCTGAACAGCTCGTACTGCTCCAGCGTCTCCACCGCAGACACCACAGCCTCGCCGCTGCCCAGCAGGCTGAGGAAGTGACGGCGGGTGCGATCGGTCCATCGGTCGGCCGGGCGCGCCGCGCGGGCGCTGAGCGTGCGCAGCGTCGTTGCACTCAGCGGAACACCAGCGTGGGCAGCGGCCGCAGCAATCCGGAAGATCAGCGCCGGGTCTTCGAATTCTGCCTCCGGTCCGACGTGCACCTCGTCACCGACGATC
>JANMFL010000285.1:0-3727 GCA_031377945.1 Acidimicrobiaceae bacterium
GCGTGCTGGGGCCCGCGCGCTCCGGTGCAGTAGCGTCGCCGCCGATGACCGAGCGAGCCGACCCGTCGCAGCGTCTGCTGCGCGTCGGCATGGTGGTGCCGTACAGCCTGTCCATCCCCGGCGGTGTCCAGGCGCAGGCGATGGGGCTCACGCGGCAGTTGCGGCGAATGGGCATCGAGGCCCGCGTTCTCGGACCGTGCGATGGCCCGCCGCCCGCGACGTTCGTCACGCCGCTGGGCAACAGCCTCCCGACGGCGGCCAACGGTTCGATGGCTCCGCTCGCCCCCGACCCTTCGGCGGCGCTGCGCACCATGCGCGTGCTGTTCGAGGAGCAGTTCGACGTGCTGCATCTGCACGAGCCGTTCGCCCCCGGTCCACCCATGACGTCCATGCTGTTGCATCCGTCGCCCGTCGTCGCCACGTTCCACGCTGCGGGCGAGAGCGCCAGCTACGACTACCTGTCCACGCCCATCAAGGCGGCGGCGAAGAACATCGCCCACCGGGTCGCGGTCTCGAAAGACGCGCAGATGCTCGTCGAAGCGTCCATCGGCGGCGAGTACGAAGTGCTGTTCAACGGCGTCGAGCTCGATGAGTACCGGGGGTCCACGCCGTGGCCCACCGATGGGCCCACCATCTTCTTCTGCGGGCGTCACGAAGAGCGCAAAGGGCTCGAGGTGCTCATCGCCGCCATGGAGGCGATGGGGCCCGACGTGACGCTGTGGGTGGCGAGCAACGGCCCCGACACAGCCAGGCTCCAGGCGGCGACGCAGCACGACCAGCGCATCCACTGGCTGGGTCGGCTGAGCGACGACGAGAAGATCTCGCGGCTGAAGGGTGCGCACGTCTTCTGCGCGCCATCGCTGCGCGGCGAGTCGTTCGGCGTCGTGCTGATCGAGGCGATGGCCGCCGGCACCGCGATCGTGGCCAGTTCGCTCGACGGCTACCGCAACGTCGCCACGCACGATCAGGACGCGCTGCTGGTCGAGCCGGGCGACGTGACGGCACTGGCCGAGGCTCTGCGCCGAACGCTGGGCGACTCAGCGCTCACCGATCGCCTCATCGCGGCCGGGAATCGGCGGGCCGACGACTTCTCGATGACCACGCTGGCCTGCCGTTATGCCGAGATCTATCGCTCGGTGGCAGGAACGCCGGTGGCGGCCAAGGCGATCTCGCCGTGGCTGCTGTCCCCCCGCCTGCGGCGTCGCAACCGTATGATGGCGTGATCGGGCGTCCCGGCGCCCCCAACCCCCTTCGGAGTCATCATGTGGTGGATCATCGTTCTGGTGGTCGTCGTGCTGCTGGTGCTGTTGTTCATCGGCGCCTACAACGGTCTCGTTCGCAGTCGGAACCAGGTCGACAACGCCTGGTCGCAGATCGACGTCCAGCTGAAGCGCCGTCTGGACCTCATCCCCAACCTCATCGAGACGGTGAAGGGGTACGCGGCGCACGAGAAGTCGACGCTCGACGCCGTCATCTCGGCTCGCAACGCAGCGATCGCGGCCCCATCCACGCCCGCCGGACAGGCAGCGGCCGACAACCAGCTCACCGGCGCACTGAAGCAGCTGTTCGCGCTCAGCGAGGCCTACCCCGACCTGAAGGCCAACCAGAACTTCCTCGCATTGCAGGAAGAGCTCACTGCCACCGAGGGCCGAGTCGCCTATGCGCGGCAGTTCTACAACGACAGCGTGCTGGGCTACAACAACAAGCTGCAGTCGTTCCCGACGGTGCTGATCGCGAACATGTTCAACTTCACCGCGCGTGAGTACTTCGAGGCCGAGCCCGAGGCTCGCGAAGTGCCGAAGGTGCAGTTCTGACCGCATCATGTTCGAACTGATCCGGTCCAACAAGCGGCGCAGCGTCGCGCTCATCGGTGCCTTCGTCGTCATCCTCAGTGCCGTCGGCGCTGCGGTTGGCGTGCTCCTCGGCTACGGCCTTCAGGGAACCATCGTCGCGCTCGTCATCTCCGCAGCGATGGCCTTCGCCTCGTACTGGAAGGCCGATGTCATCGCGTTGGCAGCCAGTCGTGCCCACCCGGCCGATCCGCTGCAGTACCAGCGTCTGCACAACCTCGTTGAGGGGCTGTGCATCGCCGGTGGCCTGCCCAAGCCGCGCATCTACATCATCGACGACCCCGCCCCGAACGCGTTCGCCACGGGCAGGGACCCGAAGCACGCGGCCATCGCTGTCACGTCGGGACTGCTGGAGAAGATGAATCGCGTCGAACTCGAAGGCGTCCTCGCCCACGAGTTGTCGCACATCCGCAACTACGACATCCTCGTCAGCACCCTCGCAGTCACGCTGGTGGGTGCCGTGGCGCTGCTCACCCAGTTCGGTGTGCGGGCGATGTGGTGGAACGGTGGGCGAGTACCCCGCCAGGGCGACCGCGACGGTGGCGCCAACCCCATCGCGATCATCGGACTCGTGTTCCTGGTGGTGTCACCACTGATCGCCAAGGCGATGCAGGCGGCGGTCAGCCGCGGTCGCGAGACGCTCGCCGATGTGTCCGCATGCCAGATGACGCGCTATCCGCCGGGGCTGATCTCGGCACTCGAGAAGCTGCGCGACGACACCACCGTCACCCATGCGTCCACGACGGCGACGGCGCACATGTGGATCGAGCAGCCGATGTCCGGAGTGGGCGACAAGGGGAAGATGGGGTCCTGGAACCGCATGTTCGACACCCATCCGCCGCTCGAGGAGCGCATCGCGCTGCTGAGGGAACTCTGATGCGCGGCCGCCTCGTTGCCGTGTTCGCCGGTGCGCTGCTGGTTGCGGCATGCAGCGGTGGCGGCGGCGGTGCGGCCGACACGACGGCGTCGACGGCGCCCGACACGACGGCGGCACCCGACACCACGCTGCCGCCCGAGACCACCGATTCGGCCACCTCCACCACCGAGGTCGCCGGACCGGTGTACCCGCTGACGGGCCTGCCGGTCACCGACCCGGTCGCGGCGGCGCGCCCGGCGCTGGTCGTGAAGATCGACAACAACAAGGCGGCCAGGCCACAGAGCGGTCTGAACGAGGCCGACATCGTGTTCGAGGAGATCGTCGAGGTCCAGACGCGTTTCGCGATCGTCCTGCACAGCCAAGGATCCGACCCCGTCGGCCCCATTCGCTCGCGACGCACACAGGACATCGACCTGCTCGGCTCGTTCAATGCGCCGTTGTTCACCTGGAGCGGCGGCAACCGAAACGTCACGCGTGCCATCGAGGCGAGCGACCTCGTCAGTCTGAGTGCGCAGAAGAACGTGGTGTACCAGGGAGGCGGTTTCTTCCGCTCGCCCGAGCGCAGGGGTCCTCACGACCTCTACGCGCAGTCCTCCATGCTCTGGACGTTGGCGCCCGAGGGCGCCGGGCCACCGCCGCAGCAGTTCCAGTACCTCGCCGAAGGTGACACGGTGGCAGGAACGCCCGCGTCCGGCATCACCGGTTCCATGGACGGACTGGACATCGTCTGGGCGTATGACGCGGGCACCGGGCTGTACTCGCGCACCAGCGCCGGAGTTCCGCACGGCGACGCCATCAGCGGTGGCCAGGTCACGACCGACAACATCATCGTCATGACCGTCGTCTACCGGCCCAGCCCCGCCGACCGGCGCAGCCCCGAGGCACAGACGATCGGCACGGGCGACGCCATGGTCCTCACGGGCGGCCGCATGGTTGCGGGCACCTGGACCCGAACCGACCGGCTGTCACCGATCGTGCTCGCCGACGCGGACGGCACGCC
>JANMFL010000405.1:0-5696 GCA_031377945.1 Acidimicrobiaceae bacterium
TGCTCGAGCTCGGCCTCGGGCACGATGGGAATGCCCTTCGGGTACGACGAACCGGCCAGGTCGCGCGGGTAGGTGCGGTGGTCGATGTTGGGGATCTGGGCAGCGGTGAACGCCACGACCTCCACCTTCGGGTCGTGGCGATACACGGTGTTGAAGGTGTGGAAGTCGCGTCCGCCTGCGCCGACGATGACGACACGTTTCATGTCCTCATCGTCCGCCCGCCGGCACCGCATCGTCAGGGGCGAAGGTCCGCCGATCGCGACACGTTGCTACTTGTGGCCGCTCACACCCGCCTGCAGCGGGGTCGAGTGCAGCGCGAACGGGTTCCCCGGCCAGCCCAGGCCATCGGCGAGGTCGGCCAGGTCGGCGAGGCGGCGACCGATCTCTGGCACGAACTTGAACCCGTGACCGCTCAGACCCGCACCGACCACCACGTCGCCCACCCGGTCGATCACGAAGTCCTCCTGCGGTGTGCTGGCGTACAGACACGTCGACTGGTCGACCGGATCAGGGTCCACCCCGGGCAACCATTCGCGCACCCAGTCGGTGAGCCGGGCCCAGGTGACGGGCTCGAGGGCGAACGAACGCGTGTCGGGGTCCACCACCGGTCCGGTGTGGTGTTCGGCAACCTTCACCAAGCCCTCCGGTGTGACCATGGCATAGTGCCGAATCTGGTCGAGCGAACGCAGCGCCGGCCACACCGCGTCGCTGCGGGGCCGGAAGAACGCCAGTTGCTCCTGGGTGACACGGTGTCCGCGGAGATCGACGACACCGTCGAGCAAGCCGGGCGACCACGCCCCCGCCGTGACGATCGCAACGGATGCCTCGATGCGGTTGCCGCCGACATGGACGGCCACACCCGAGCCGAGTTGCTCGACACGGTGGACCTGCGTCGTCGCGCGCAGCTGCGCACCCGCCTCGACAGCGAGCCGACGCAGCACCGACAGCGCGCGATCGGCGTGGACGGTCCCACCCGCTGGCTGGAACAGAACCTCACCCTCGAAACGCAGCCCCGACCACCGACGCGTCGCTGTCGCCGCATCGAGTCGCTCCACCTGCACGCCCTCGCCCACCGACACCCGTTCGAGCTCGGCCAGTTCGTCGGCGAAGCCCATGTCCACGGCCCCCGAACGGGAGAGCAACGACACGCGGCCAGCCGTCTCGACCTCGGCCCACCCGAGCAACGCAGCGATGGCGAAACGGACGTAGCTCGGGTCGGCATGGCCCAGCCGCACGATCCGCTCGCTGCCGTGCGAACTGCCGCGGCGGTGCCCAGGTTCGAACCGATCGAGGGCGAGCACCCGCCAACCTCGCCGGGCGGCGTGCCACGCCGCAGCGGAACCCGCCGCCCCACACCCGACCACCACCACGTCGAACTCGCGCGAGCGCATTGCGGTCAGTCGGCGGCAGCGCGGGCGGCGGCGATCTGTTCGTAGATCTCGTCGGCGAACCAGCCGTCGTCCTGCACCACCGCCATGATCACGATCGGCGGCATGACGTCGGTGATCATCACCGTGACCGTCTGCCCCGGTTGACCTTCCGGCGGACCTCCGGCAGCACGCGGGTTGCTCGGCCGCACACTCTCGCCACCACCTCGCGAAATCAATCCCATGACGTTCTCCTCGACTGCTGGACCTGCAGTCTGCCGCAGTGCCGGCGTAGGGTCACACACGCATGCACCGACGCGAGGATCAGCCGTGAACCGGATGCAGTTGCTCCCGACGGGAGCGACCTGTGACGCCGCGGTCCTGCTCGAGACTCGCGCCATCCGCGCGCTGGGCGACGGCACGGTCAGCGTGGTGCTGGCCGCCTATCTCACCGCGGTCGGTCTCAGCGAGGTCCGTATCGGCATGGTGGTGACGATGACGCTGCTGGGCTCGGCCGCACTCACCCTCACCGTCGGGCTGCGTGCACACGCCTATCCGCGGCGGCGCCTGTTGCAACTCGTCTCGATGCTGATGGTCGCGACCGGAGTCGGGTTCGCGCTCTTCACCGACTTCTGGCCGCTCGCGATGGTGGGCCTGATCGGCACGCTGAACCCGAGCGGCGGCGACGTCTCGGTGTTCCTGCCCACCGAGCAGGCGCTGCTGCCGTCCACGGTGCCCGACCAACAGCGGACGGCGCTCTTCGCGAGGTACAGCCTGATCGGCACCCTCGTCGCTGCGTTCGGTGCTGCATTGGCCGGCGTGCCCGAATGGGTCGCCCGCCGGCTCGACCTGGCCGACACCACCACCCTGCGTTACACGTTCCTCGCCTACGCCGTCCTCGGCGTCATCGTGCTGACCCGTTACCGCCACCTGAGCCCGGCCATCGAGCGCACCGGCCCCGCGCCATCACGAGCACTGGGCGAGTCGAAACGCACCGTCTACAAGCTCGCTGCGCTCTTCAGCCTCGACGCCCTGGGTGGAGGCTTCGTGATCACCGCGCTGGTGGTGCTGTGGCTGCAGCGGCGCTTCGGACTCTCGCTCGCCGTCAGCGGCGCCGTGTTCTTCTGGGCCGGTGTGCTGTCGGCGTTCTCCGCACTGGTGGCGGTGCGCATCGCCGAACGGATCGGCCTGGTCCGCACGATGGTCTACACACACCTGCCGGCGAACTTCTTCCTCATCATCACCCCGTTCATGCCGAACGCCTGGCTCGCGGTGACGACGCTGCTGTGCCGGTCAGCGCTGTCGCAGATGGACGTGCCCGCGCGCACCTCGTACGTGATGGCGGTGGTCACGCCCGAAGAGCGACCCGCCGCGGCGAGCGTCACCAACGTGCCGCGCAGCCTGGCGGCAGCCCTCCCACCGATCGCGGCAGGGTGGATGCTCGGTCGCTCCACGTTCGGCTGGCCGCTGATCATCGGTGGGGCGCTCAAGGCGCTCTACGACGTACTGCTGCTGTTCCAGTTCCGTGAGCTTCGGCCCCCGGAGGAGCGCTGAGCGTCAGCGTTCGACGGTGCGCCAGCCGCGGCGGCGCAGTTCGTCGGCCAGTTGATCGCCGGTGGCGGCGCGCAGGGCGCGCTCCATCGGGGTGAGCGGTTTGCCCGACGCATCGACCTGAGGGCGGGCGGGGGCCGACGGTGCTGCGGTCGGTCTGGCCGCTGCGGTCGGCCTGGCCGCTGCAGTTGGTCTGGCCGCTGCGGTCGGTCGCGCCGCTGCCTTGGGTCGCGGTGCGGCCGCCACGGCGGGTGCGGAGGGCGCGGTCGGCGCGTCGAGTGCTTCGGCTTCCAGTTGGTCGATGAACGCCTGCGCTTCGTCACGCGTGAACTTGCCGCCGGCCTGCCGCTGGGTGAAACCCATCGGTCCCCTGGCATCGCGGAAGTCGCTGTGGCCGACCGCCTCGAGCAGCTCCTGCAACTCGCGCACCTGCTTCGCAGTGGCGGGCGGACCCGAGGCCTGACCGAACGACATGCACGACCCTGCCACATCCCGATGTTCCGAAGCGACCGTTAGATTTCTTCGACGTGAACTCCGACGCGCCCGTCCCCACCGGCTGGCGCGTGCACTGGCCGCTCATCCGCACCATCGCGGTCGTCGCCGTCGCCATCGGCGTGCTCGTCCCACTCGCGATGACGTTGCGTCCCGCAGACTCCACAGCCATCGACGGTGTCCCGGCGACCACGGTCCCTCCGACCACCGCAGTCGATTCGACGCAGCCCCTCGGCTCGAACACGACCGCAACCACGTCCACGTCCACAACCACAACCACGTCCACGATCGCGTCCACGATCGCGCCGCCGAGCTCGGTGGCCGACGACGGCAAGAGCAGCGCGGAACGGCGGCTGGTCGACGAGTTCGTCGTCAGCGACGACGACCTGCAGCCGAAGAGCATCGTCGCATCCGGGACCGGAATCTTCGTCGCGCAGAACATGATGTACCGGCACAACGTGATGGTGTTCGATCGCGCCGGCAACGTGCTGGCCAAGATCGACGACACCGTCGACCTCGCCGCATATGGCATCGAAGGTGGCGTCGTGGCACAGGGCTCGCCCGTCGAGGCGGCGTTCCTGCCCGGCACCCCCTACGTCTACGTCTCGAACTACAAGATGTACGGCAACGGTTTCACGCCGACTGCGGACGACAACTGCAACCGTGGCGACTGGGACGACAGCTACGTCTACAAGATCAACACGACCACCTACGAGATCGAGAAGGTCATTCCCACCGGCTCGGTACCGAAGTTCATGGCGGTGTCGCCCGATGGTTCGAAGTTGCTGGTCTCGAACTGGTGCGGGTTCGACGTGACGGTCATCGACACGGCGACCGACACCCCGGTCACTCGGGTCGACGTCGGCCGTCACCCGCGCGGCATCGCCATCACCAAGGATTCGCGGAGTGCCTACGTGGCCATCATGGGCGAGGCGAAGATCCTGAAAGTCGACCTGCGCTCGAACGTGGTCGTCGGACAGGTCGGCGACGCCGGTCAGACACCGCGGCACCTGCTGCTGTCGCCCGACGACCGGTTCCTCTACGTGTCGAACAACCACGAGAACCTGGTGCGCAAGATCGATCTGGCCAACGGCGTGGCGGTCGGCAAGGCACGCACCGGCGTCGAGACGCGGTCGATGGCGATGTCGTCGGACGGCGAGAGCCTCTACGTCGTCAACTATCAGGACGGCACGGTCAGCAAGGTGCGCACGTCCGACATGGAGATCCTCCAGACCGAGCAATCAGGAGTGCATCCGGTGGGCATCACCTACGACCCGGCCACCCGGATGGTGTGGGTCGCGAACTACGCCGGCACCCTTCGCGTCTTCGCCGACCGCTAGAGCGTGTGTCCTGTTTCGCCCCGCCGATAGCGCATAGCGGCAGGTATGGGCGATCGGTCGGTGAGCCGTGCCATGCCCGTGGACCGCTCGGCCGGTGGTACTTGGAGACCGCCGAGCGAGGCTGTCAGGGGGAAGTCGTTGCTGCGGTCGCGTTGTCCGCTGCGCGGGATGCTTGGAGGTCTTTGAGGTATTGCTTCACGGCGGCGTCCGTTGATTGGATGCAGGCCGTCCATGCAGAGTCTCCCTGCGCGTCGAGACAGGATCGCATCGTGTCGTTGCCGAAGGCGCGGTATGCGTCCTCTTGGAGTTGGGTGAGTCCGGCGAGCATCGTCACGTCGACGTCTTGAACGGCCGTTGGCACCATGACCGACGAGTAGTCGGACCTGACCGCCGGGTCATCGCCGGTGGTCGTCTCGCCGATCAACTTGGCCGCTGACCAGGAGATGCGTTGCACCTCGTTGCCGGCTGCGTCGTATGCGTTGAGCGTGTCATCCGGAGCGTGCGCGGTCACCGGGAAGGCAGCGATGCCATCCACGGGTGTTTGCCAGGTGGTGGCACCGGTAGCGGGGTGGAACTCGACGCGTGCGACGGAGGCCGGCAGCCCCGCCCAGAACACGACCGTGTCGTTACCACCGAGTTCGGGCTCCGCACCAGCGGTGACGTCGGCGCCAGCGGGCAGGAACCGACCGTTCGATGCCGCGCCGATCTGGATGGTGACGGCTTGGGCGTAGCCATCGAAGTATGGCTGGCCGACCACGGCGAACGTCAGCCGTTGGCCGTCAGCGAGCTGTAGGGCGACCGCTCCCGGCTTCACGATCGACGTGGACAGAGACACGTCGTCCACGCGGACCAGCGGACTCTCTGATGGTTCGGCAACACTCGCGGCAGGAGGGCTGGACGCGTCGCGTCGTGCGTTGAGCGCGACTCCTGCGGCGCCCACACCGAC
>JANMFL010000321.1:0-11269 GCA_031377945.1 Acidimicrobiaceae bacterium
GCCGGGTCGCCCGATCCGCACGTTGCAGGGCTTCGCCAAGGTCACCGTCGACGCGGGCGGCTCGGCGGGCGTGCGCATCGCGTTGCCGCGTCGCGCCTTCCAGCGGTGGGATGCCGATCGCCACGACTGGGTGGTCGTCGAGGGCATGCACACGCTGCGGCTCGGCTGGTCGTCGCGCGACCTCGTCGCCGCTATCGAGTGTCGAGCAGACGCGACGGGCTGACGGTCAGGAACCGAAGGTCGCCGGCCGCCGAGAACGTGCCGATGAGATCCACGATCACATGCATCGGCGACGTCACCATCACACAGAACGTGCCATCGGGGTCCACCGGAACGGCGGCCAGGTTCGCCGTCGCCATTCCCACCAGCGCCTGTGTCGCCGACGCCGTGGCACCCTTCGCGGTGAACGTCGAACACGCCGCCGGCACGATCTGACCACTCGCCGTCGCGTTCACAGCCGTCAGGTTCACCAGCACCACGCTGGCGCCCGCAGGTGCCGCGACTCGGATGACGCCCTTCGTGTCGTTGATCGACGCGCATCGCTGGACGCCCGTGATCGGGTCGACCCAACACTTGCGGGTGTCCACCAGCCGTGACGGGGTGAGCGCCGAGAAGCCCAATCCGCCTTGCTCGGGCGGGTTGAAGAATCCGGTGACGTCGATGACCTCGCGCATCGATGCCGTGGCGTACGTGCAGAACGTCGACCCCAGCTCGGTGCTCGTCGAGGGCACCACCGACATGTTGGCCGAGGCCGCGTCGAGGTTCGAGAAGTTGAGGTTGCTGTACTTCTGGCTGCCCGGAACCAGCGCGTCGCAGGTTCCGGCCGTCAGGTATCCCGATGTCGAGGTGCCGACGGCGTTGATGTTCGCCATGGTGGCGACGGGCGTCAGCCCGGTCGCGGCCACGCTGATCAGCTCCGTGCCGGCTGCGGCGGGTCCCGGTGCGAAGCAGTTGCTGTCGGGTGAGCAGAACGTGGAGCGCAGCGTGTCCATCGTGCGAATCGGAGAGACCGGCGTGAACAGGTTGCCGGTCGGAGCGGTTGCGGACGGAGCGAAGTACCCCTGCACGTCGACCACGGTGTGGAACGCCGTCGACTGATAGATGCAGAACCTGCCCGTCGCGTCGAGCGGGACCACCACGGTCGCCGAGGTCGTCCGACCGACACGGAGGTTGCCGTTCGACCACGGGCGCATGCCGTTCTTCCGGGCGGCGCAGTCCTCGGCGGTGAAGTAGCCGTCGCCGGTGGCGCCCATCGTCACGACGTTGACGAGCGCCGCCGTGGCGCCCGCCGGGGGAGTGGTGCTGATCGCCAGTCGGGTGTTGGCTCCGGGAATCTCGCCCTTCATCAGGCACCAGTTCACTGGCTGACCGAGCTCGTTCACGACGTCGATGCAGTTGTTCGTGCCCAGGTTCCGGCGCAGGATCGCCTGGGCCTGCGCGGGGGTGCCGTTGAACTCGAAGTGCATGGGGTCGCGGCTCACCGACGAACGCCACTGCGTGGTGGTCTGGCATCCGGTGGTCCAGCCGTAGCCGCCCCAGTACAGCCCCCACTTCTCGGCGGTCTGCACCACCCATCGGGGCATGTCGGTCTTCATCGGGGTCGAGCACGCGGTGACGCCATTGATCGCGTAGTAGCGCAGCATCGGATTCTTGGCCGTGTTGATGTCGCTGGCCAGCCCGAAGGCGTGGTTCGAGAGCGAGTACTTGGTCTGCCCGGCACAGTCCTTGCGCGTGCTGGCGGTGCAGCGGAACACCCAGGTCCCGCCATCGCCGATCACGTACCCCTTTGCCTGGATCTCCGCGTAGAAGTGCTCGAACAGCGGCAGCGCGCCGGCGAACGACCGCAGCTGACCGACTCGCATCGAGCCGATGGGCGTCGAGTTGGCGACGAGTTTCTGCTCGAACTTCGTCAGGGCCGGGCTGCCGTTGTACCCCCAGCCGAGCCATTTCCACCCGGTGGGGGGGAACGTGCCGCCGGTGGTGCGCTGCACACCGAGCTTGGTCGCGGTCGCGGCATCGACCGCTCCGGTGACCGGCAGCGCCTGGGCGGTCTGGTACGCCTTCACGGCCGAATACGTCTGTGACCCGAACTGCCCGTCGGCGATGAGGGTCGCGCCGGACTTGTTCAGCGCTTCCTGCACCTTGGCCACGGTGGTGTCGTTGGCGCCGAGCGAGAGCTTCACCCACGGCACCACCGTCGGATTCTGGGCGACGGGAAACGGGGCCGCGGGCCAGCCGCGGCTCTCGGGCAGTCCCGGCCCGGCCATCAGCACGCAGCGCGCCACGAGCCCGCTGTCGGCCTGTGCCTGCGTGCATCGTGGCGGCGACGTCGGCCTGGTCCACGGGGCCGCCGCGGCCTCGACCGACGCAGTGGTCGGCGCAGTCAGCCCGCCTACCGTGGTGGCGAGAAGGCCGACCAGCAGCGGGAGCGCGACACGACGACTCGACACTCGGAACATCACCTGTATGTCGGCAGCGCTGCCCAGCTTCTTGACGCTTTCCGGAATGAAATCGGGCAATGCACGCGTTGAAGGCGCTGTGACCAGCACCGACCACCGCGACGTGGCCTCCGTCGAGCGCTTCATCCCTGCGCCTCCCGACGCCATCTTCGACCTCCTCGCCGACCCCTCCCGTCATCAGGAGATCGACGGGTCGGGCACGGTGAAGGGAACCTCAGAGGGTTCCCAGCGCCTCGCGCTGGGTTCGACCTTCGGGATGAACATGAAGGCCGGGTTCGGCTACTCGATGTTCAACACCGTGGTGGAGTTCGACGAGAACCGGCGCATCGCCTGGCAGCCGCGACCCACGCAGAAGCTGGCCCGGTACCTTGCCGGTGGTCGCATCTGGCGCTACGAGCTCGAGGCCCGCAATGGTGGCACCCTCGTCCGCGAGACGTGGGACATCCGTGAAGAGGTGCATCCGTTCGCGGTCCGTCCGATGCGCTCGAAGTCGGTCGATTCGATGACCAAGACGCTCGAGCGGCTCGAACAGGTCGTCACCGCGAACTGATCATTGGCAGCTGATCACCAGGACGTGCGCGTCGACGGTGTCGGACGACCGGTCTCGCCGGCGCGGTGCAGTCGGACCACTCCGTTCAGTTCGGCGCCGAGCAGTGCGACCATCGAGTGCAACCCGAGCCAGAACATCAGACCGATGGTCGTCGCGAACGTGCTGTAGATCGGCGAGGCGCGAACGATCGCTCGAGTCATCAACGTGGTACCCACCAACTGCAGCACGGTGAACGACAGGCCGGCGAACACGGCACCGGGGGCGAGTTCCCGCCACGACGGCCGGCGCGTGCACAGCCAGTGATAGGTGGCGGCGATGGTGATCGTGTTGACCGCGATGGAGCCGAGCAGCAGGAGCACGCGGTTTCCCCACTGCACGCCGCTGGCGCCGACGAAACCGCTCAGCACCGCAGTGGCCACCTGTGCCCCGCCGATGAGGAGGATCGCGATGAGCGACCGCAGGCGGACACCCACGAGGTTGGGCCGCTCGTCGAGCCGGACGTCGTCGATGTCGTCGAGCGCCATCTGCAGCACGTTGAACGCCTTCAGCCCGGCCCACAACGCCGTGAGCAGACCGAAGATCAGCAGTGACACGCTGCCCTGCAGGTGATCGGGGTTCGCCGCCAACTCGCTGCCGATGAACGGGAAGTTGGCCAACGTCGTGTCGATGATTCGCTGCTGCAGATCGGGGTTGCCCTGCAGCACGAACCCGAGGATCGTCGTGAACACGAGCATCAGCGGGAAGACCGAGAGGAAGCCGTAGTGCGCGACCAGTGCGCTGTTGCGGCCGGTGCGGTGGACGCGGAACCGCTCGGTCGCCATCAGCAGTGTGTCGGTGAACGGCCACCGCCGCCGAACGGCGACCACCCGCGGGTGGTCCATCCATGTCGTGCGGGCCATCGATGCGGGGCCTCAGCCGGCCATCTGGGCGAGCTTCTTACCGGCGAGATCGTGGCCCAACATCACCAGCACCGTGGCGTCGGCGAGGTTCTCGTTGGCGCCAATGATCCACGCCGGGGTGGTCATCGGCAGCATCTCGATGCCACCCATCAACCGGCTGATCGACTTCGCCACTGCCTCGCTGCCCTCGATGACGTAGATCTTGCTCACCTTCAGGTCCTCGTCGATGCCGGCTCCGTTGGTGGCGTCGCGGGTGTCGAAGCCCATCGCCTTCAGTTCGTCGCTGAGCACGCCGGCCGCACCGTCGACGCCGGATGCATTGGCCACCTTCACGACACCGGGGGCCGTGACGATGGGCTCGGTGGTCGTGGTCGTGGGGGCCGCCGTCGTGGTGGTCGACTCGGTGCTGGTGGGGGCGGCGGTCGTCGTGGATGCGGCGGTCGTGGAGGTCGATGTCGTGCCACCCCCGGACTCGCCGCTGTCGATGTCGCTGCTGCACGCACCGAGGGCGAAGACCGCGGCAGTGAGGAGTGTCGTCGCCGCGGCACGGCGCGCGAAGGAGGACGGAGGAGCAGGGGGGGTGCGCGTCACGCCCACCAGCCTGACCGACCGGAGCACGCGACTCAAGTCTCCCCTGCAATGTCGCCTCCGTACCGAGCGGATCGTTCTCGACCGTGTACGGTCCCCGTCGTGCGTCGCTGGGGGGCCCGCATCCTCACTCCATCCACCGTTGCGTGGGCCACCGTCATCGGTGTCGTGCTGCTCCAACTCATCCACTACGGCATGCCGTTCGGTGTTTGGGTCGAGAGCATGGTGAAGGGTGTCCTCGCGGCAATGCTCGCCATCGGCCTGGCGCTCGTCTACCGGGCCAACCGAGTCGTCAACTTCGCGCAGGCCGAACTGGGCACGGTCCCCACCGGGTTCGCGGCGTCGTTCATCCTGTTCTGGAACTGGCCGTACTTCGTGGGGATGGGCGCCGGCCTCGTCATCGCTGTCGCGCTCGGCGTCGTCGTCGAGCTCGCGTTCATCCGCCGCTTCCGCACCGCCCCGCGGATGGTCGTCACCGTTGCGACGTTGGGCATCACCCAGTTGCTGATCGTGCTCGGCATCCTCATTCCCCGGTGGTGGGGCAAGAACCTCGCGAGCGAGCGGCTCGAACCTCCGGTGGACTGGAAGTTCACGCCCACCTGGCAGTGGAAGTTCTGGCAGGCCGAGCCGGGCAGCTACATCCTCAACGCGAACCACCTGATCGCTCTGGTCGTCGGGCCCGCCTCGATCGCGTTCATCGCCTGGTTCCTCAACCGCAGCCGATTGGGCACCGCCATCCGAGCGAGCGCCGAGCGCACCGACCGTGCCGCGATGCTCGGCATCCCGGTCGCGCGGTTGAACACGCTCGTGTGGGCGATCGCGGGTGCGCTGGCCTACCTGGCGTTGTTCCTGCGCAGCGGGATCAGCGGGGTGCCGCTCGGCTACGCCGCCGGTCTGCCGGCATTGCTGGTCGCGCTCGCATCGTTGGTGATCGGGCGTCTGGAACGGCTGCCGACCATTGCGTGTGCTGCGATCGCCTTCACCCTGCTCGAATCCGGAGTGAACTGGAACGCGGAGTCGCCGTTCCTCGCCTACCCGATCATGGCGGGGGCGATGTTCGTCGCCCTTCTTGCCCAACGGTCCAGTTCGCTGCGCCGCGACAGCGACGCCACCAGCAGTTGGCGGGGGGCCGAGCAGGTACGCCCCATTCCGCCCCATCTCGCTCGCTGGGGCTGGGTGCCGACGGTGAAGTGGACGCTCATCGCGGTGGCCGGGTTGGGTGTGGTCACGTTGCCGATGATGCTCGAGGTCGACCAGGTCATCAAGGCGACGGCACTGATCGCGTTCGTCCTCGTCGGTCTGTCGTTGGTGGTGCTCACCGGCTGGGCGGGGCAGATCTCGTTCGGGCAGATGGCACTTGCCGGCATCGGTGCCGCTGTCAGCGCCACGCTCACGTGGCGGTGGCACGTCGACATGTCGCTCACGCTGTTGCTCGGCGGGGTGGCCGGTGGCGCCGCGGCGTTCGTGGTCGGCCTGCCTGCACTGCGCCTGCGCGGCCTGTACCTGGCGGTCACCACGTTCGCGCTCTCGTTGGCCACCGAGTACTGGCTGCTCAACGATCGCTTCTTCTCGTGGTTCCCACCGGCTGAGACGGGCTTTCGCCGCGATCCGTTGTTCGGGACGATCCCCATCGACACGCCGACACGGTTCTATGCGTACTCGGTCGGCGTGCTGGCGCTGATCACGCTCGCGTTGCGCGGCATCCGCCGATCGCGAACGGGTCGCGTGATCGTCGCCATCCGCGAGAACGAACGCGCCGCGCAGAGCTTCTCGGTGGGCCTGGTGCGCGCCAAGCTCACGGCGTTCGTGATCAGCGGGGTGATCGCCGGAATGGGTGGTGCGCTCCTCGCCCAGGGCAGCGAGAGCTTCAGCGTCGCCACCTACACGACCGGCGAGAGCTTCAACGTCTTCATCAGCGCCGTCATCGGCGGCCTGGGCATGCTCGGCGGTGCGTTCCTGGGTGCGCTGTACCTGCGCGGCACACGCTGGTTCATCACCGACCCGGCCTGGCAGTTGCTGTCCACCGGCTTGGGCGTGCTCCTGGTGCTGCTGATCCTGCCCGGCGGCCTCGGCAGCCTGTGGGTGAAGTTGCGCGACGTGGGAGTGCGCCTGCTGACGGGACATCGGGTCGACGAACCGCCGCCCGCGGAGCTCGCCGTCGAGCCGGCTCCCGCCGAACCGGCTCCCCCCGAACCGGCTCCCGCCGAGTCCACCGGCGAGTTCTCTGGCGACTCCATCCCCGAGAGAGAGCCCGCATGAGCGCATGGCAGCGGTTCCTCCGCGGTGTGGCCCACCCGATGGAGTGGTTGCGCGGGATCTGCGGCGGTGAAGCGGCGTTCCCGCTCGTCGTGCTGTTCGGGCTGAACGCCGTCGACGAACTGGACCGCACCGCGTTCGGCATCCTGCTGCCGAACATCCGCGACGAGTTCAACCTCGACAACACCGGGGCACTCACCCTGGTCGCCCTGGCCTCGATCGCGGCACTCGCCCTCCAGGTGCCGATCGCCCAGTACGCCGACCGGTCCAAGCGCGTCCCCCTCGCCGTCGTGGGCGCACTCGTGTGGGCGACGTTCAGCGGCCTCACCGGCCTGGCCACCGGTGTCGTCATGCTCACCATCGCCCGCAGCGGCAGCTCGCTCGGCAAGGCCGTCATCGACCCCACGCACAACTCGCTGCTCGCCGACTACTACCCGATCGACTCGCGCAGCAAGGTGTTCAGCACCCACCGCGCCGCCAACGCGGTCGGCGCGTTCGTCGGCCCGCTCAGCGCCGGCCTGCTGGCGTACTACTTCGGTTGGCGCACACCGTTCCTGGTGTTCGTCATCCCGACGGTCATCTTCGCGATCCTCGCGCTGCGGCTGCGTGAGCCGATACGTGGCCGCTGGGAACGCCAGGCGGCCGGTGCGACCGAGGACGTCATCAACACCGAGGAGACCGTGCCGTCGTTCGCCGAGAGTTGGCGAACGGTGCAGAAGATCCACACCCTGCAGCGGCTGTGGTGGAGCCTGCCGTTCCTCGCCACCGCACTCATCGGCTTCGTGACGCTCGCCTCGTTGCTGTACGAGCAGCAGTTCGACCTCGACGAGCGCGCTCGTGGCGTGGCCGCCGCCATCGCCGAACCGTTCGGCCTGGTGGGGCTGGTCATCGGCACCCGCTACATCACCAAGCACTTCATGAGCGACATGAAGGGGCTCATCAAGTTCCTCGCCAACATCGCCCTGCTCACCTCGGTCGCATCCGTCGGTTTCGCCGCGGCCCCGAACGTGGTCGTCGCCGTCGCGCTGAACTGCGTCATCTCGGCGGCGCTCGCCGTGGTGGGTCCGGGCATCCTCGTCGCGCTGTCGCTGGCCATCCCTGCCCGCGCACGCGCCACCGGCTTCAGCGTCGCGTCGCTGTGGGTCATCCCCGGGTTGTTCATCCTTCCGATCATCGGTTGGATCAGCAGCCACCTCGGCATCCGCTGGGGCATGCTCACGCTCGTGCCGCTGTTCATCGTCGGCAGCCTCATCCTGCGTTCCGCGAAGGACACCATCGACGCCGACATCGCCCAGGTGTGGCAGGCGTCGGCGGCGCGCAGCGAGGCGTTGTACCAACGGCGCCAGGGTGAGGCCGACCTGTTGATCGTGCGCAACCTCGACGCCGGCTACACGGGCCGGCAGGTGCTGTTCGGTGTGGACATCGACGTGAAGGAGGGCGAGATCGTCGCCCTCCTCGGCACCAATGGCGCAGGCAAGAGCACGTTGCTGAAGTCGATCAGCGGTGTCGTCGAGGCCGACCGCGGCGCGGTGGTGCTCGACGGCCGCGACATCACGCATGCACCGCCCAACGAGATCGCCACGTTCGGCGTCAGCCAGATGCCGGGCGGCCAGGGCGTGTTCGGTTCGCTCACCGTCGCCGAGAACCTCGAGCTCGCCGGCTGGACCCGTCGCCACGACACCGAGGGCATCGCGTCCGCCACCGAGGAGGTGCTGGCACTGTTCCCCGTGCTGAGGGAACGGCTCGACCGGTCCGCTGCCGACCTCAGCGGTGGGCAGCAGCAGATGCTGGCGTTGGGCATGGCGCTGGTCGCCAAGCCGAGGGTCCTGCTGATCGACGAGTTGTCGCTCGGCCTCGCACCCGTGGTCGTCGGGCAGTTGTTGCCGCTCGTGCAGCGCATCGCCGCCGAGGGCACCGCGGTCATCCTGGTCGAGCAGAGCGTGAACGTGGCGCTCGCGGTCGCCGAACGGGCCTACTTCATGGAGCGCGGCACGATCCGCTTCAGTGGCCCCACCTCCGAACTCCTCGAGCGCAAGGACCTGCTGCGGTCGGTGTTCCTGTCGGGTGCCGCCGAGCCGGGCGCCGCCGAGTCGGGCGTGATCGTCGCGCCGGTCGCGGCACCATCCGGAGCACCAGTGCTGCAGGTGGTCGAGTTGGTGAAGTCGTTCGGGGGCAACCGCGCCGTCAACGTCGCGACGTTCGACGTGTTCGAGCACGAGATCGTCGGCATGATCGGACCGAACGGTGCGGGCAAGACCACCATCTTCGACCTCATCAGCGGCTTCGTTCCGCTCGACATGGGCCGAGTCGTGCTCGGCGGTCGCGAGATCGGCGAACTGCCCGCCGAACAACGGGCCGCGGCTGGACTGGGGCGCAGCTTCCAGGACGCCCGGCTGTTCCCCGACATGACCGTCGAGGAGACGCTCGCCGTGTCGCTCGAGCGGTGGATCACCAACCGCAGCGCGTTCGCCGCCGCGGTGCGGTGGCCCGCCGTGTACGACGACGAGGAACGCACTGCGCTGCGCGTGGCCGAACTGATCGAGCTGATGCACCTCGGTGACTACCGCAACGCCTTCGTTCGCGAACTCAGCACCGGCACGCGCCGGGTCGTCGATCTGGCCTGCATCGCCGCCCACCGGCCGGTGATGGTGCTGCTCGACGAACCATCGGGCGGCATCGCCCAACGAGAAGTGGAAGCGTTGGCGCCCGTGCTGCGGCGACTGCGCGACGAGATGGGCGCCAGCCTGCTGGTGATCGAACACGACATCCCGCTCGTGTCGTCGATCAGCGACCGGCTGGTGGCGCTCGATCAGGGTGCGGTGCTGACGTCGGGGACACCCTCCGACGTCCTCGCGCATCCGGACGTGATAGAGAGCTATTTGGGGAACAACACTGCGGCGCGAGCTCGCAGCGGACACGGGGGGTGAGCCATGCAGGCTGCCAGTGCATCGGGTGCGTCGGGCGACGGGGGCAACAACCGTCAACTGAAGCGATGGGGACCGATTATCGGCGTGATCGTCGTCGTGCTCGTGGGGGTCGGCATCATCGTCGCCACCCGCGGCGGTGACGACGACACCACCGGCGGAGCTGACACCACCGAGGCGTCGACGCCGGGCACCGATTCGGGTACGACCACGCCCGGAACGGATCCGGAGACGAGCGACTCGGTGCCCGGCGGCGAGATCACCTTCCCGATGAGCTGGTCGAGAGCGGCCGATGAAGGCCTCACCGAGCAGATCGAGTGGGGTGATCGCTGCGACACCGAGTCCGGTCGCATCGCGGTGCCCGACTTCTTCCGGCCGGAGTGCTTCGCACCGTTCGCCGGCGACAACGGTGGCGCCACGGCGACGGGAGTGACCGCCGACGAGATCACCGTGGTGTACTACGAGGGGCCCGAAGCGGACCCGGTGATCGCCTACGTCACCGACGCCATCGCGGTCGACGACACCAACGCCCAGCAGTTCGAGACGATGAAGAACATCGTCAAGTACTACGAGGCGTACTACGAGCTCTACGGGCGCACGATCAACCTGGTCACCTACGAGGGCACCGGCATCGCCACCGACGAAGTGGCGGCACGCGCCGACGCCGCGGCGATCGTGCAGAAGTACCAGCCGTTCGCCGTGCTCGGCGGTCCGGCGCTCACCAGTGCTTTCGCCGACGAGTTGGCGAAGAACAAGACGCTCTGCATCGGCTGCACGCCGGGACAGCCGCCGGCGTTCTACATCGAACGAGACCCGTACGTGTGGGGCCTCGGCGGCAGTGCCATCCAGACGCAGACCCATGTGCTCGAGTACATCGGCAAGCAACTCGTCGGCAAGAACGCCGAACACGCCGGCGATGCGCTGACGTCGACGCCGCGCAAGTTCGGTCTCGTCTACCTCGAGAGCAGCGGCGCGTCGAAGGACCTGGCCGACAGCTTCGCCGCCGGCATGCAGGCGCTCGGCGCACCGTTCGCCGAGGTGGTGGCCTACCAGCTCGACCCGGGCACCATCCAGCAGCAGGCCAGCCAGGTGATCACCAAGCTGAAGACCGCCGGGGTCACGACGGTGGTCTTCTCCGGCGACCCTGTTGCACCGCGTGATTTCACGAAGGAGGCCACCGCGCAGGAGTACTTCCCCGAGTGGCTCGATGCCGCGAGTGGCCTCGTCGAGGTCACCGCCTTCGCCCGCACCTACGACCAGCAACAGTGGCAGCACGCATTCGCCGTCACCCAGTTCGCGGCCCGGAGCAACCCCGAGACGAGCGGCTCCTTCGCCGACTACGTGTGGTTCAACGGCACCACGCCACCCGCCGACGACACCATCGGCTTCTTCGCTCCCAACCCGGCACTGCTGTTCGCGGTGCTGCAGGGTGTGGGGCCGGACCTGTCGCCCGAGACGTTCCGCGACACGCTGTTCGCGTTGGATGGCACCAAGCAGGCCATCAGCCAGCCGTACCTGTCGTACGGCGACAAGGGCTATTGGGGTGGCGTGCCCGACTATCAGGGTGTCGACGACGCGACGGCCATCTGGTGG
>JANMFL010000329.1:0-14619 GCA_031377945.1 Acidimicrobiaceae bacterium
CCTTGGACCCGGTGGATGCCCTCACGGTCGATCGCACCCGCACGATTCGTCTCGGTGGAGGAATGGGCATGGGTGGCGGCATGGGTGGCGGGATGAGTGGCGGGATGGGTGGCGGGATGGGCGCCTTCACCATCGACGGACGCTCGTTCGACATGAACCGCATCGACATCGAGGCCGCGATCGACACCATCGAGGAGTGGACCATCGTCAACGACTCGATGATGGACCATCCGTTCCATCTGCACGTGTGGCCCATGCGCGTGGTGGGTGACGGCGACGGCGCGGCCGACGGCACGTGGCGCGACACGGTGAACGTCGCGGCGGGATCGAGCGTCACCGTGCGCATCCCGTTCCACGACTTCACCGGCACGGCCGTCTACCACTGCCACATCCTCGACCACGAGGACATGGGCATGATGGGGGTCATCCGTGTCGGATAGATCCGTCCACGCCGAACACACCCGTCACAGCGTGGTGTAGCACTCCACGAGGGCATCCCAGGCCAACTCGCTGTCGTCGTCGTCGAGGTGCGCCCCGCGCAGTTCGTCGGTGTAGAGGGCCAGATCCGTGAGCGTCCAACGCAGTCGGTACAGCTCGAGCATGGCCGCATCGGCGGCACAGCCCGAGGCCTCCTCGTAGGTGGCGAGCGCATCGGGTGCGTCGCGGAACCACCACAGGTCGCGCTCGGGTGGGGCGAGTCGGCACGTGTCCCAATCCACGAGGACCGGTCCATTGGCGGTGGCGATCACGTTGCCGCGGTGTGGTTCGCCATGGGTGACGACGAATCGGTGCTGCTGCGCGGTTGCCGCAGCGGTCGCCTCGCCGAATCGGCGGAGCGCGTCGACGACGTCGTCGTAACGGCCGAGCAGCAGTTGGCGGGTCGCCTCGCCGTACGGTCCGCCGTTCCACTCGTGCTCCCGAGACGAGATCGCCCGTTTCAGCGCGGCGCGGCCCTGCAGTTCGAAGTCGTCGCGGGCCGGTTCCTGCTTGGGGTGTGCTGCGTGCAGTCGGACCAGACAACCGAGCATTTCGTCGCGCTCGCGTTCGTCGAACGCACCCCAACCGTGCTGCATCCCGTGCACGCGCGGTGTGACCGAGACGACCAGTCGGTTGCGCCAGCGCACGACGGTGGAGCCGTCCATGTCCACCAGCGGCCCGGCCACGAACTCGAGCCCATCATCGTCGAGTTGCCGGGCGGTGCCGAACGCTGCAGCGAGCCGATCGAACGCGCCGTCCGTACCGCCATGGTCCGCCTGCGAACGCGCCGTCAGGTCGTCGACCGTGACGAACAGGTCGCCGGCCGACGTTGCGGCCCACCAGTGGTGGCCCCCGGCGCCGATCGGCGCGTACTCGAGTGATGTCACACGGACGGCCCAATGCGCAGCGACGAGGCCAGCGATCATCTTCGTGTCGACGTCGAGGGGTGGTGTGCGCACGGCGACAATCTACGAGTCGCGCCACCGTGACTTTCGACCCTTGATGGAGTCTTCAGGATCGGCGAACCTGAGTTCGTGACCTTCGATCCCCGACGGTGGCTCACCACATGATCGCGCTCTTCCTCGCCGGTGCCATCGCGTTCGCGGTGTCGCTCTTCGGCACCGGCTTCCTCGAACGATTCATGCGCGGCCGCGGACGAAGCCAACCGATTCTCGAGATGAACTCCGAGAACGTCGCCGTCCCGCAGCATCAGCACAAGCAGGGCACCCCGACGATGGGTGGGCTCGCCGTCATCGGTGCGGCCGCAGCCGGCTACCTGCTCGCCCACGTTCGGCGGGGGGTCGTGTTCTCGAACCAGACACTGGTCATCTTCGGCGGGGTGCTGCTGATGGCCGCCATCGGCTTCGTCGACGACTACATCAAGGTCCGCAAGAAGCGGAACAAGGGTGTGCTGTGGAAGCTGAAGGGCTACATCACCCTGGGCGTCGCCTTCGGCATCGCGGCGATGCTCGTCGTCGTCACCGACGTCGACACCCGACTGTCGCTCACCCGAGCCGAGCTACCCGGATGGCAGTTGGGTCCGGTGGCATGGGTGTTGTGGGCGGGACTGATCATCTTCGCCACGACCAACGCCGTGAACGTGACGGATGGGCTCGATGGGCTCGCCGGTGGTTCGGCGATGCTCGGCTTCACTGCGTTCGGCATCATCGCGTTCCTCGCATTCCGCACCCCCGAGGTGTACGACTCGGTGATCAACCCGTTCGACCTCGCGGTCTTCGCCGTCGCCTTCGCTGGCGCCTGCGCCGGGTTCCTGTGGTGGAACGCCGCACCGGCGCGCATCTTCATGGGCGACGTCGGCGCGCTCGGGCTGGGCGCGGCACTGGCGCTACTCGCGCTCACCACGAACACCCAGTTGCTGCTCCCCGTGATCGTCGGGCTGAACGTGATGGAAATCGGCTCCGTCGCGCTGCAGATGATCGTGTTCAGGGCCTCGGGCCGCCGCCGCCGACTGTTCCGTCTGTCACCCATCCACCATCACTTCGAGATGGTCGGCTGGCCCGAGACCACCGTGATCATCCGCTTCTGGTTGATCTCGGGCATCTTCGTGGTCCTCGGAATCGGCATCTTCGTGGCCGACTTCACCCACCAGGTGGGCGGCTGAGGACCGAGCGCCTCGGCCCAGTTCACGAACGTGTCATAGTCGCGGCATGAGCCGGAAACCTGCTGACGACAGCGTGGGCGAATGACCATGGCAGATCTGCGCACCCATGCCGGAATGTGGGACGAACTCGTCGACGAGCATGGACAGCCCCGCCCTGCGTCGGCCGCGTTGGTCGAACAGCTCGCGCTGTTGGGTATGGCCGAGTTGCAGCAGCGCCAGGATCTGGCCGAACTCGACATCGTCGGCATGGGCATCACGTTCACGGTGTACAGCGATGGGCGTGGCATCGACCGCGCTTGGCCATTCGACATCGTGCCGCGGGTGATCGCCGCCGACGAGTGGCGACGCATCGAAGGCGGGTTGAAGCAGCGGTTGCGGGCGCTCAACATGTTCATCGACGACATCTACAACGATCAGCGTGTCGTGGCCGACGGCGTGTTTCCCATCGAGCTGCTCGAGCACTCGGTCAACTTTCGCGCCCAGTGCCGCGGTGCGTCGCCGAAGTTCGGTGTGTGGGCGCACATCTGTGGCAGTGACCTCGTTCGCGATGCCGACGGCACCATGTACGTGCTGGAGGACAACCTACGTGTGCCGTCCGGCGTGAGCTACATGCTCGAGAACCGGGCGATCTCGAAACGAGCGTTCGCCGACCTGTTCTCGCAGCAGAGCATCCTGCCGGTCGACGGCTACACCGACGAACTGAAGCGCATGCTGGCCTCGCTCGCACCAGACGGGATCGAGGATCCCACGGTCGTGGTGCTGACGCCAGGGATCTACAACAGCGCGTACTTCGAGCACTCGTTCCTCGCGCAGCGAATGGGAGCGGCGCTGGTCGAGGGTGCCGACCTGGTCGTGGGCGACGACGACTGTGTCTACATGCGCACCATCAACGGTCGTGAGCGGGTGGATGTGGTGTACCGACGCATCGACGACATGTTCCTCGACCCTGAGGCGTTCCGGCCCGACAGTGCGCTCGGCGTGCCGGGTCTGATGCGCGCATGGCGAGCCGGCAACGTGGCCATCGCGAATGCGCCCGGCGCCGGAGTGGCCGACGACAAGGTGGTGTACGCGTGGGTCCCCGACCTCATCCGCTACTACCTGCTCGAGGAGCCGTTGCTCGCCAACGTCCCGACATATCGCTGCCTGTACCCCGACGAACGCAACTACGTCATCGAACACATCGGAGAGTTGGTGATCAAGCCGGCCAACGAGAGCGGTGGCTACGGACTGCTCATCGGTGATCGTGCCTCGCGGACCGAGATCGACGACGCCATCGCCAACATCGAGGCCGACCCGCGGAACTGGGTGGCACAACCCATCCTGTCGCTGAGCACTGCGCCGACGATGTGCGACGGCGAACTGGAACCGCGCCACCTCGACCTTCGCCCGTTCATTCTCAGCGGTTCCGCGCAGTACGTGACGGCTGGCGGGCTGACCCGTGTGGCACTGCGTCGCGGCTCGCTCGTGGTGAACTCGTCACAAGGTGGCGGCAGCAAGGACACCTGGATCGTGGAGACCTGATGCTGCTGTCGCGCGTGGCCGACAACCTGTACTGGGGTGCCCGGTACGTGGAACGCGCCGACGACACGGCCCGCGTGGTGCGGACGTTCACCGAGGTGCTGCTCGATCTGCCGGTCGGGGTCGCATCGAGTTGGGAGCCATTGCTCGCGGTGGCGGGCAGTCGCGAGCTGTTCGACGCCGGCCATGCGCGCGCGAACGAGAGCGACATCGTCCGCTTCCTCGTGTCGGACGAAGCGAACCCCGGCAGTGTCGTCTCGAGCGTGGCGAGCGGCCGCGAGAACTTGCGCACCACACGCGAAGTGCTGCCGCGAGAGGCGTGGCAGGCGGTCAACGACCTGTACCTGTACACGCAGCGCGATGGGGAGAGCGGCGTCGACCGGCGCACCCGGGCGCGGTTCCTCAGCCGGGTCATCAGCGAGAGCCAACGACTCGACGGCGTCGTGTCGGGTGCCATGCACCGCGACGAGGCCTACGAACTGTGGCGACTGGGTCAGGTCATCGAGCGTGCCGACATGACGACGCGAGTGCTGGGGGTGCGTGCGGCAGCGTTGTTGGCGACTTCCGACAGGGTCGACGACTACGACGAAGTGCAGTGGATGGGCGTGTTGCGTTCGCTGTCCGCGCTGCAGATGTACCAGCGCGCCACGCGGGGACCCATCGTCGGGTCGGGCGTCGTGGCCTTCCTGCTGTTCGATCGGCACTTTCCCCGGTCGGTGGCCGGGTGTCTCGAACGCGCCCGGGCCGCGCTGCTCCGTCTCCCGCACCCCGATCGCACGCTGCCGGCAGTCGACGCTCTGGACCGGCTGTTGGCGGATCTGCCTGACTCGGCCGACGACGGCCGGGCGCTCGATGCGGCGATGGACGAGGTGCAGTTCGCACTCGGCCACTTGAACGTCGCCGTGCACGACACATTCGTACGTGCTGCGGAGTGATGTGGCGCCCGAGGTGCGTGCGACGCGAACAGGCATGATGTGGCGATGAGCTCCGACGTGCTCCGCTACGTGCCGTCACCCGGCCGCTACGACGAGGTCGTCGACGCGGACGGTGCGACGCGGCCCACGTGGCAGGCCGTGGCGCGTGCGCTCGGCTCGTTCGAGCCGGATGTACTGCTGGATCGTCAGCAACAGGCCGACCGCTTGCTCGACGCGCAGGGGACGGGGCACCTCGTCCACGAGATCTCGCTGGCTCCCGACCGCCACGGCGTGTCGGCGGTCGATCGTTCGGTGAGCCATCCGTGGCGTCTCGATCCGGTTCCGTTCGTCATCGAGGCACCCGAGTTCCGAGTTCTCGCGGAAGGGGCCATGCAGCGAATGCGGGCCATCGAGGCGCTGCTTGCCGACGTCCACGGGGCGCGCCGACTGGTGACGGAAGGGGTGCTCCCTGCGCCGCTCCTGCACACGCTGGTGGGCTACCGACCCGTCGGCGACCACGCGCCGAGCGGCCCGTGGCTGGTGCACTATGCGCTCGACCTGGTACGCGACGCTGCGGGCGTCTGGCACGTCGTACAGGACCTGACCGATGCGCCGACGGGACTCGGCTACTCGCTCCTCAACCGCACGGTGCTGGCCCGCGTGGTACCTGACGGGTTACGGGCTCTCGGCGTCGCTGCTGTCAACGACCACGCCGACACGTTGCGTCGCGCGCTCACGGCTGCTGCGCCGGCGGGGCTGCGCAGCCCTCGCGCCGTCGTGCTCACCGCAGGCCCGTCGGACCCGACCTATGTGGAGCACAGCTACCTCGCCACCCGGCTCGGACTCCATCTCGTGGAGGCCGCCGACGTGGTCATGCGTGCCGGTCGGCTGTGGCTGCGGGTGCTCGACGGGCTCGAGCCGATCGACGTGGTCTATCGGCGTGTGCTCGACGCCCGGCTCGACCCGCTCGAACCCGGACATCTGGGCGGTGGTTCCGGAGTGCCGGGCATCGTGTGGGGCGCAGGTGGAGGCCGTCTCACGCTCGCCAACGCATACGGAAGCGGTGTGGTGGAGGCACCCGAGTTGGCGGGGTACGTGGGCGAGGCGGCTCGGCATCTGCTCGGTGAGTTCCTCACGCTGCCGCTGCTCGCCACCGATGCGGTGTTGGGCTCGTCGCCGGTGTTCGTCGGTGGGGTGGATCAGCCGTTCGCGGCGCGCCCGGTGGTGCTGCGCATGCAACTCGCTCGCATCGGGGACGAGATCGTGGTGATGCCGGGCGGCGCCGGCCGCGTGCTCGCTCCCGGCGACGGCCCGCGTCGGCCCACGGCCAAGGTCGTGAAGGACGTCTGGGTCGTGGGCGCCGGTGCGCGCAGCCGGCCCGTTCGTGTGGCTGCGCCACCGCAGGTCGACTTCGGTGGTTCGGTGCCCAAGCGCGTCGCCGATGCGCTGTACTGGCTCGGTCGGGCGGCCGAGCGGGCCGAGGTCACCACCAGAGCCGTTCGAGTGGTGACGGCGCAGTTGCTGCAGGACCCGATGTTGGCGACACTCGACGATGGTGCCTGGTCGGTCGGCGTCGGCTCGTTGCTGCGTGCCGCGCAGGGCGTGCCGTCCGAGATCACCGGTTCCGACGCGTCTCCGACCGACCTGGTCGGTGCCGAACTCGCCGCAACGTGCACGTCGGCCGCTGCGCAGCTCGCTGCGCTGGTGCAGGAGGCGACTTCGGTCCGCGAGTACCTGAGCACCACCACTGGCCGGGTGCTCGGACGTCTGGCGCGCGCATACCCGCTGTTCGCTGGAGCGGCGACGCAGGCCGACGACCTGGACACCGTGCTCGTCGACCTGGCCGCGCTCAGCGGCCTGATGATGGAGAGCACCGTGCGCGGACCTTCGTGGCGGTTCCTCGACCTCGGGCGACGGCTCGAGCGGGCGCTCGCAGTGCTCGGCGCCGTCGAAGCGTCGCTCGCGCTCCAGGTACCACCGCTGGCCCAGCAGCCTGTCGCCGATGCCGTGCTGGGAGCGAACGAGAGCCTCGTCGCGTACCGCCGCCGCTACCGCAGCGAGGTGGACTTCCAGGCCGTGCTCGACCTGCTGCTGCGCGACGACGCGAACCCGCGCAGCCTTGCGTATCAGCTGGACCGCCTGCGCGAACATGCGGCTGGTCTGGCGTGGAGTGAGGGTGCCGCACTGGTGGAACGAGCGAGCGTGCAATCGCTCGCCACGATCGACTACGCCGTGGTCAATGGCCGCATCGTCTCGCTCGACGCGTTCGTTCTGGGAGTGCGTGCCCCGCTGCTCGACCTGGCGGCCGCGATCGTGCAGCGTTGGTTCGCCGACCCGGTGAACCCCACGTTGATGCGGGGATACTGACATGGCCGGTCGCTACCGAATCGTGCACCGCACCGAGTACCAGTACGGCCGCCCCATGGCCGACGGATTCACCACGACCCATCTCGAGCCGCGCCATCGCGAGCACCAGCGCGTCGTGTCGGTCGAGCTCACGATCGAACCGACGCCCGACGAGCTCGAGCGGTCCCTCGACGCGCTGGGCAACCCGGTGACCAGGTTCGCGGTCCATCGCCCACACACGTCGCTCGTCGTCGAGAGCACGGTCGTCGTGGAGGTGGGCCTGCAGCCGGTCCCTTCGGTGTCGACGGCGTGGGAGGACGTCGTCGTGTCCGCCCAGGCGGCGCGCGACGACCTCGCCATCGAGTTGGGTCCATATCTCGCCTCCACCGTGTCGACGCCGTTCCTCACGGGCCTCGCCGAGCTGACGGAACACGAGTTCACGCCGGGGCGGCCCATCGTCGCTGCAGTCAGTGGGTTGTGCCAGCGAATGTTCGCTGCATTCGCGTTCGACGCCGGCTTCTCCGACGTCACCACGCCCATCGCCGACGTGTTGGCCGAGCGTCGCGGCGTGTGCCAGGACTTCGCCCATGTGGCGTGCGCGGCGTTGCGTTCGCTCGGCCTTCCGGCGCGCTACGTCAGCGGCTACATCGAGACAATGTCGCCCCCTGGTGAACCGAAGCTCTTCGGTGTGGATGCGTCACATGCGTGGTGCTCGGTGTGGGCCGGCGACCTCGGGTGGTTGGATTTCGACCCGACGAACGACCAGATGCCGCCGATGAACCACATCACCGTCGGGTGGGGAAGGGACTACGCCGACGTCGCGCCGGTGCGCGGCGTGGTCATCGGTCCGAGCGGTTCGCAGACCCTCACGGTGTCGGTCGACGTGCTGTCCGAAACCCGCTAGTAGGGCGGTCGCCGGCGCGGCAGACTGATTCCGTGCTCCTCGACCACGACCAGTGCTACCGGATGATCCAGAGCCGCGATCCGCGGTTCGACGGATGGTTCGTGACCGCGGTGCGCACCACCGGCATCTACTGCCGGCCCTCGTGCCCGGCCATCACACCGAAGCGCGTCAACGTCGAGTTCTTCCTCGCTGCGGCGACCGCTCAGTCCAACGGTTACCGGGCGTGCAAGCGGTGTCGTCCCGATGCGTCACCGGGTTCGCCCGAGTGGAATGCGCGGGCAGACGTCGTCGGCCGAGCGATGCGCCTCATCGCCGACGGGCTCGTGGACCGTGGTGGCGTCGGAGCGCTCGCCGATCGGCTCGGCTACAGCGAACGACAGGTCCACCGGCTGCTCGTGGCCGAGGTCGGGTCGGGCCCGCTCGCGCTCGCACGGGCACAGCGTGCCCAGACTGCGCGCATCCTCATCGAGACCACGTCGTTGTCGATCACCGATGTGGCGTTCGCGAGTGGGTTCCAGAGCGTTCGACAGTTCAACGACACGGTGCGCGAGGTCTACGCCGCGTCGCCGTCCGAGTTGCGCAGCGCGAAGTCTCCTGTGTTCCCCGCCGAAGCCGGCGGGCCGCTGACGGTTCGATTGGCCTGCCGCGAGCCCTTCGACAGCGCAGCGATGTTCGACTTCCTCGGGGCGCGGGCCATCCCCGGCACCGAGCACGTCGACGGCGACGTGTACCGCCGTTCGCTTCGGCTCGCTCGCGGCAACGCCGTCATCTCGCTGTCGGTCGTGGGCGAAGCGGTGTCGTGTTCGCTCGTCCTCGACGACATCGCCGATGCGCAGGCAGCGGTACAGCGTGCCCGCCGGCTCCTGGATCTCGACGCCGACCCGGCGCGGATCGCCGATCATCTCGGTGCGGACCCTCTGCTCGCGCCGCTCGTGGCGAAGCGCCCCGGGTTGCGGGCACCAGCCCACCCCGATGGCACCGAGCTGCTGGTCAGGGCGGTACTCGGCCAACAGGTCAGCGTGGCGGGGGCCCGCACGCTCGCTTCCCGCCTCGTCGCGGCCCATGGCGAGCCGCTCGCCAATCCGGTCGGAGCGGTGACCCACGCGTTCCCGGATGCGGCGACGATCGCCGGCCTCAGCCCACACGACTTCGCCATGCCGCGAGCGCGTGGCGCAGCGTTGATCGACGCGTGTGCGCACGTCGCCGACGGACGTCTCGTCCTCGACGCCGGGAGCGACCGCGAGGCCGCCGCCGCGGCGCTGCAGGCGGTCCGTGGCATCGGACCGTGGACCGCCGGCTACGTGGCCATGCGCGCCCTGGGCGATCCCGACGTGTTCCTGCCCACCGACGTCGGGGTCCGCAACGCGCTCAGCGCGCTCGGTGTCGACAGCTCACCGAAGGCAGCCGCATCGCTCGCCGAGCGGTGGCGACCGTGGCGTTCGTACGCATTGCACCACCTGTGGGCAAGCTTGTGAAGGAGACGACGATGGAATCACTCAGCAGAATGGAATCACTCAGCAGGACCACCATGCCCAGCCCGGTGGGCGAGCTCACACTCGTGGCGAGCGAACGCGGGCTGCGAGCGGTGCTGTGGGAGGTCGAGCGCGAAGGCCGCGTGACGGTCGGCGACACCGGCGGTGGCGGCGACGTCGCCGACCGGATCCTCGTCGACGCGGTCCGTGAACTGCAGGAGTACTTCGCTGGTGTGCGCACCGAGTTCGACCTGCCACTCGATCCCGTCGGCACCGAATTCCAGCAGCAGGCCTGGCAGGTGCTGCGCACCATCCCGTTCGGCGCGACCATCTCGTACGGGGAACAGGCCGCCCGCTTGGGCGACAAGAACAAGTCGCGCGCCGTGGGTGCCGCGAACGGTCGCAATCCGATCAGCATCGTCGTGCCCTGCCACCGTGTGGTGGGGAGCACGGGACAACTCACCGGGTTCGCGGCCGGTGTGGACACCAAGGCCTGGCTGCTCCGCCACGAGCAGTCCGCTGCAGGGCAGGGACGGCTCGGGTTGGAGTGATCTGGCCCCCGCTCAGGCGCGGTTGGCGGCTTTCAGCTGCTGCTCGCGGCGAGCGCGGGCGTCGGCCTGCTTCTTCTCCTTCGCGACCTTGCGCTTCGCCTTCAGATCGGCGTCGGCCTGGGGGGCGGGGAGCAGCGTGACCTCGACGACCTCGGCCGGCGGCAGTTTCAGCGTGTCGTCGTGCTTGAGCACTCGGGTGAGCATCACCGAAGCGGCGGCCTCGCCGGCCACCGAGCTCGCGAGCATCAGGCGCACCGTGCCCAGTCCGAACTCCTCGATGAGCGTCGGGGTGGCCTCGAGCAACTGCGGCTCGGTGGGGTTGTCGGAGTGCTCGCCGAGCAACTCGATGCACTTGGCCAGGCACGGGTCGCCGAGCACCGTGGCGATCTGTTCGAGCGCACCGGTCATCCGGCCACGGCTCGCCGTGGCGCGCATCGCCAGCGTGCGGGCCGCAGGATCCTCGAAACCGCCCTCCTTCGCACCGCAGATCGAGTCGAGCGCGTCGCGGTGGTCGTCGGGCAGCGAGGCGACGAGCGCCTCGAGTTCGGCATCGGTCAGGGAGGAGAAGGCACGGTCGAGCAACGACAGTCCCTGCAGGCGGTTCTTGAGCTGGCTCATCGGGCTACGAGGCTACCTGGGCCGGGACGAACTCGGGTTCCGTGATCGTCGGCGGCACACGAACCGCCGCTGCCGTGGCTCCACCTTGGTGGGCGTACGCTCTCGCCATGTCGCTCGTGTTCACCGAGGACGAGCTGATGCTCGACCACCCCGATCTCGCCCCGCACCTGGTGGCGGGCTCCCACATGCACGGCGGGTTCCGACCCGATGGCACCTACCAGCCGCCCCGCGCGCTGGTCCGTGAACCAGCGCTCGGCGCCTGGCAGAACGCGCTGCTCGAACGCGGTGGAGCGCCGCTCGATGCGGACGCGTCGCTGCTCGGAGGCGTGCGCCTGCCGACGGTCGAGCAGTCGCGCGTGCTGCTCCGTCATGGTCTGGGTGAGACGTTCTGGAACTCGCTCACCATCACCGGCAAGATCGAGGCGCGTGGTCGGTTGCTCGCCGACATCGCGTTCCCCACGCTGCAGCCGCACGTCGTCGACGACATCTCCGAGATGGCGATCGGTCACCTGGGCAAGGGTCTGCTGAAGGCGCACGGCTTCGACGAGGGTGGCGTTCCCGGCATCGGTGCGCACGATGCAATGTGGTTCGCTGCGCGCGATCTGGCGTTCGGCGCGGGCGCGTATCCCGATGTCGACCCGCCCGACAACATCGCCCGGCCGGAGGCCGGTGCCCGGTTCATGCCCGAGTTGCCGCCCGAGATCGAGGGGTTGCTCTCGCTGCTGATGAACCTGCTCGTCATCGAGTTCCGGGCCGAGATCGGCTTCGTCGCCACCCAGGAGATCCTCCGCACGCCCGACCTTTTCGTCGACCGTCGGGCCGAGGCAGAGGAGGCCGCCGAGATCGTCGAACGAATCCGCACCGACGAAGACATCCATGTGCGCTCGCTGCGGCTGTACCTCGGCGAGTGCGCCTCGGTCGTGTTCCGCACGGTCGACGGTGGCCAGGTGCGCGGCAGCGAACTGATCGATCGGTTCTGGGGCGGTCTCGTCCGCTGGGCGACGATCGAACAGCCGGCACTCGCCGCCGAGCAGCAGCGCAGCCTGCTGCACGAACGAATCCTCCGTCACCACGACGGCCAGCAGATCTGGGCCGAGTTCCAGGCCGCGGCCTGACGGCTCAGTCGTCGTCGTTCTCGAATGCGACGGCGGGGAGTTCCTGGGTGATGGGCAGATCGTCGCGGGTGAAGGTGATCTGTTCGGCCGGGGCCGACTCGAGCACGTCGCGCACGTAGCTCTCGATCGTCTCCTTCATGCCCACGTCGCCACCGGCGCGCTCGCTGATGAACCAACGGTGCTCGAGCACCTGGTGGTACAACTCGGCCGGCTAGAGCTTGTCGACCAGATCGAACGGAATGGCGGCGATGGTGGGTTCGAAGCGGTCGTCGAGCCACCGTGTCGCGGCCATCGACTGGGTGACCTTCTTGCCGGTGCGCTGTTCGAGCACCGCGCCGTAGCGGCTGATGTCGTTCAGCAGTCGGCGCGCCTGATTCTCCTCGGCCTGCAGGCCGGTGAGCGTGCGCAGTCGCTGCTGGTGGAAGCCGTGCTCGACGACGCGGGGCACCAGACGCAGGCGAGTTCCGCCACTGGTGCTGACGAGTTCGAGTTCGGCCGCGTCGAACCCGAGATCGTGCAGCCGGCGGAGGCGCTGATCCACCCTGAACGTCTCCATCGCATTGAACTCGTCGACGCCGGTGAGTTCGGCCCACAGTGCGTCGTAGGCCTGCTCGATGGCGATCGCTGTCTCGACCGGGTCGATCCCGTCGGCCAGCAGGCCACCCATCTGCAGATCGAGCAGATCGCCCGCCACGTTCTCGGTCGCGATCTGCAGGTCGAGCCGGCGTTGACCATCGGTGAGCGACGGGTGTCGCTCACCCGTCTCGACGTCGATGATGTACGCGGACAGCGCGTTGGCGTCGCGACGGAACAGGGTGTTGCTCAGCGAGCAGTCGCCCCAGAAGAAGCCGCTCAGGTGCAGTCGCACGAGCAGGCCGGCCAACGCGTCGAGCACGCGCTCGCCGAGCGACGGGATCTTCAGGCCTCGACCCGACAGGAGCACGCGATAGGGGAGCGAGTAGTCGAGGTGGCGGGTGATCAGCAACCCGTCGGCCTCGTCGGCGCGTCCTGTGACCACCCCGACCACTTCCGCCGTGGGGAGGCCCGCCTCGGACAGCTCGCGGAGCAGCCGCCACTCGCGCAGCGCCAGGTGGTCGGGCAGTTCCTTGACCACATACGCGATCTCGTCGGTCTCGACCATGCGCACCTGGTGGCGATGCAGTCCCATGACGCGCTGGAGGCCGTCGATGTCCCACGAACCGAGTGACTCCGCGAGCGGCCAGTCGACGACGCTGGAATGGTCTGCCGGTTGAGCGAGCTGCAACCTCACGACGGCGAGTGTGTCACGCCGCTGCTGGCCCTGCGGACCAGCGCCAGCGGCATGGGGCGATGACCGGAGCGTCCGGCGCCGCCGAGCAGGTCGAGCAGCATCCGCGCTCCTGTGCGGCCGATGTCGCGCACCGGCTGATGGACGGTCGTGAGGCCGACCGCCTCGGCCACGGGGTGGCCGTCGAAGCCGACGATGGCCAGATGCTCGCCGGGCTGCAGCGCTCGTTCGCGCAGGGCCTGCAGCGCACCGAATCCCATCTCGTCGCTCATCGCGAACACTCCGGTGGGCGGATCCGGAAGATCGAGGAGCTGATGCATGGCGCGACGCCCTCCGTCGATGGTGAACTCGCCGTCGACCACGGCGTCGGCAGACAACATCACGCCGTTCGCGATGAGCCGGTGGCGGAACCCGGCGGAACGATCGTTCGGGACGTCGTGTTCGTTCTCGGCGTACGAGCGGCCGCCGATGACGCCGATGCGCCGATGACCGAGATCGAGCAGGTGCTGCGCTGCGAGTGCTGCGCCCTCCACGTTGTCGACGGACACCGAATCGACGGCCGCCAATGCTTCGCCGAGCACCACGACGGGGACGTCGATCAGCGCCAACTGTTCGGCGCCCGACTCTCGACACATCACGTCGACGAGGATGATGCCGTCGACCCGCTGCCGAAAGCGTGTCTCGCCGGCCAGCATGCGCTCTCGAGCAGCGGGGTCGGACGTGGCGATGAGCAGGTCGTATCCGCACTCGGCACAGACTTCCTCCACACCGGCCACGACCTCGCTGGTGTACCAGCTGGTGAGGACCGGTGCGAGGAGACCGACCGTGCTCGTGGCCCCGGAGGCCAGGCGCGACGCGTTCGGATTGGCGACGTACCGCAGCAGCGCGGCGGCATCGAGGACCCGCTGACGCGTCGCCTCGGCGACGTACGGGTGGTGGTGCAACGCACGGCTGACGGTCGCGGTGGACACACCCGCTGCCCGGGCGACGTCGTCGATGGTGGCGGGACCACTGACGGCGGCCCCGGGTTCGTTCACGCCGGCACCAGCTCGCGGAGGAACCCGACCAGGAACGCCGCCGGTTCCACGCCGCGGCGGATGGGCACGACGAGCTGTTGCTGCTCGCTCTTGTAGAGCGCATCGCGGCTGAGGCGCCGCAGGCGCAGCTCTTCGCTGGTCTTCAGGTCGATCGGTCCGAGCCGGGCCTGGTTGCCGGTGATCTGTACGTCCTTCAGCCGGAGGCGATGGCATTCGGCGCGGAGTGCACCGACGGTGAGCAGCGACTCGGCGGCTACGGGCACCGGACCGTAGCGGTC
>JANMFL010000335.1:0-17193 GCA_031377945.1 Acidimicrobiaceae bacterium
GACGCAGGTGCCGATGTGGCCGACCAGTTGCAGTCGATCACGCAGACGCTCGTCGACCAGCTCAACCCGATCGTCGCGGCCATCGGTACACCGAACGACATCGCCGACTCGTTGCAGACGTTGGTGTTCGACAACGTGCCCGCCGCGCTACTGCAGCAGCCGAACGGCGATCCCATCACCAACAAGTCGCAGATCGAGGTCTACGTCGACTGTGGCGCCGGCTTGGCCACGTCGTGCGCCGCCGGCAAGACGTTGTTGGACCTGAAGGACGTACGCGTCGTGTTCGCCATCGGCCAGACGGCCACCACCGAGGTGCCGTTCGACCTGGGTCTCGACGGTGTGCCGCTGCGGCTCACCGGTTCGCTCGCCCCCGAGGTGGGGTGGAGCTTCGTCATCGACCTCGGCCTCAACCGCGAGACCGGCCCGTACGTGGGCGTGCGCAAGCCCGTCCCGGCGTCCACCCGTCCCGATGCCGAACTGCTGTTGCACGCCGACATCGGCTTCGGTGCCGACGCCGCGAACTGCAGCGCGGTCATGCCCGACGCCCTGTCGCCGCTGTCGAACGACACCGGTTCGATCATCGAGGGCGACTGGTCGGGCGACCGCTGCCTGGGCGGCCAGTTGGCCTTCTTGGGCGTGCAGGTGCGTGATGGCAACAACTCGGCCGCCGGTCAGGCCGACACGAAGTCGCACGCCACCATCCAGGTGGGCCTCGACGTGTCGAACGGTTCGGCCACCACTCTGGGCTTCACCAACATCGGTGACGTCAAGCTGCAGCCGGTGGTCGGCATCGACACCGCGCTGAACCTGCGCTTCCGTACCGGCATCGTCGGTGGTCAGGATGCCGGCTTCCCCGAGCTCGTCGGCACGTTCCACATGGCGTGGGGCTGGACGAAGGGCTCGTCGGTCACGGCGCCCACCGTGTCGTTCGACGACATCTACCTGAACCTGCAGCCGCTGCTGGGCAAGTTCATCGAGCCGATCGCCAACGAGGTGCGCAAGATCACCGGCCCGTTCAAGCCGGTCATCGACACGCTCACCGCGCCCATCCCGGTGGTCAGCGATCTGGCCGAACTGGTGGGCCAGCCGCCGGTGACGCTGCTGGGCCTGATGCAGGCCATCAGCGGCAACGACCTGACGCTCATCCAGAGCCTCGCCGCGTTCATCCAGTTCCTCAACGACCCGAAGGTCGCCCAGGGGTACATCCCGCTCGACGGCCTGGGCGGTGGCGGCTTCAGCATCAACGGCGCCGGCGCCCGTCTGGCCCAGGGCCCGACCGAGGCCGCGAAGTTGGTGCAGGGTGCTCGTGCCGCTGCCAGTTCGCTGTTGAACATCGACCCGAAGTCGGCCACCGGTGGTACCACGGCGAGCACGATGAAGGCGTCGGCCAACAAGACGGTCGCGGCCACGAAGGCTGCGCTGCCGGGCACGTTCGGCGTCCCGGGTCTGACGTTCCCGTTCATCGACAACCCGAGCTCGATCTTCGGGTTGATGATGGGCCAGGACATCACGCTGGTCCGCTACGACGTGGGCCCGCTGCAGGCCACGGCCGGCTTCAGTTACAACTTCCCGCCGATCATGGTCGGCCCGGTGCCCATCGCCATCGGCGTGGGTGGTTCGGTGACGGTGAAGGGCCGGTTCGTCATCGGCTACGACACCAGTGGTCTGCGCAAAGTGCTGTCCGGTGGTTCGGGCATGTACCTGTTCGACGGCATCTTCCTCGACGACCTCGACATCAACGGCGTCGACGTCCCCGAGGTGAGCTTCATCGGTGAGGTGTACGCGCAGGCCGGTGTCAGCATCGGCATCGCGTCGGCCGGCATCGTCGCCGGGCTGCGGATCACGGTCGACCTGAACCTCGACGACTCGCCGAACCCCGACGGCAAGCTGCACATCGAGGAGATCTTCAACAAGCTCTCCAACCCGATCTGCCTGTTCGACGTGTCGGGCAGCCTGACCGCATTCATCAAGGCGTTCGTCGAGATCAACCTGTTCATCACTTCGTTCCGCTACGAGTTCACGTTGCTGGAGTTGGAGCTGTTGAACTTCAGCGGCAAGTGCACGCCGCCGAAGCCGAAGCTGGCGCACTTCAGCGGTTCGGTACTGGTGCTCAACGTCGGTGCGTTCGCCAGTCAACGCAACGTCGACGTCGAGAACAAGAACGAGGAGATGACCGTCCGACCCGCGGGCAGCGGCCGCTACTCGGTCACCGGTTTCGGGTTGCACCAGACGTTCGGTCCGGGTGCCGAGTTCGCAGGCCCGACGGTCAGTTCGGTCAGCGCCGACGGTGGTGACGGCAACGACAAGTTCCAGATGCTCGCGGGCGCCGATGAGGCCAACCCGCAGGCCGCAGGCGGTGTGAACACGTCCATCGCGTTCACGGTGTCGGTGAACCTGCAGGGCGGTGAAGGCGACGACGTGCTCGTCGGTGGCGACGGCGCCGACACCCTGAACGGCGGCATCGGCAACGACCGCATCCAGGGTGGCAAGGGCATCGACACCATCGACGGTGGCGCCGACGTGGACACGTTGAACGGCGACGCCGGCAACGACGTCATCACCGGTGGCACGGGCGACGACCAGATCCAGACCGGACCGGGCGACGACTGGGCCGACGGTGGTGAGGGCAACGACCTGCTGCAGGGCGGGCCGGGCACCGACACCGACCCGAAGACCGACCCGAACGCCTCCGACGGCAACGACACGCTCATCGGCGGCCCGGGCGTCGACACCATCGACGGTGGGCTCGGTAACGACCACGTGTACGGCGACGCCGAGACGGTCATCACCACCCTTGCGTCGTGCCAGGCCGACGCGAGCAGCCCCACGCCGGTCGCCGGTGTGTTCTACGACGACAAGGTCAACGGTGGCATCGGCACCGACGTCGTCGTCGGTGGTCTGGGCAACGACGAGCTGTACGGCGGCGGCGGCAACGACACCGTCTGCGGCAACCAGGGCAACGACAAGCTCGATGGCGACCAGAACGGTGATCCGAAGGCCGGCGTGCCCGGCGACGACACCGTGGCCGGTGGTTCGGGTGCCGACGTCGCAGTGGGCGGCGCGGGCAACGACCTCGTCACCGGCGACGGTGGCGCCGACTCGGTCGACGGCCAGGCCGGCAACGACGACGTGGTCGGTGGTGTCGGTCGCGACCTCGTGCACGGCGGCGCCGGTCGCGACATCGTGGCGGGAGACACCGCGCTGGTGAGCCAGGCTTCGAACAAGGCCACCCGCGGTCAGCCGTCGACGTCGACGTCGCTGGTGTCGGCCATCGACACCACGCTCGATGCGGTGACCGCGAACTGCGGCTACGACCAGACGACGGCCGACGGTGGCGACACCGCGGGCCGCAGCGACTGCATCTTCGGCGACGGCGAGAACGACCTCGTCGACGGCGAGGGTGGCAACGATCAGATCAACGCCGGTGAGGGCGACGACCTCGTCTACGCGGGTGTCGGCGACGACAACCCCGTCCACGGCGACGGCGGCGCCGACACGATGTACGGCGAGGCCGGCATCGACCAGATGTACGGCGACAGCGGTGACGACGTGATGTACGGCAACAGTGAGGCCGACGTCATGCGTGGCGGCATCGGCGACGACCTGATGGAGGGCAACGAGGCCGCCGACACCATGTACGGCGAAGGTGGCCAGGACGACATCATCGGCGGCTCGTCCGCCGACGGGGTGTCCGACGGCGCCGACGGCATCGATGGTGGTGCGGCGTCCGACGTCATCGTCGGCGACAACGGTGCGATCACCCGTACCGGCGGCGACGACCCCGATGACGCGACGTCGAAGGTGCGAGTGGTCACCGTGTTCGACGTGAACGACCCGGGTGTCGGCGGTGGCGATGCCATCACCGGTGGTCTGGGCAACGACCGCATCCTCGGTGGCAACGGTGGCGACACCATCCTCGGCGAGAGCGGCGTCGACCGCATCGAGGGCAACGACGGCCTCGACCGCATCAGCGGTGGCAACGACGGCGACCGTCTGGTCGGCGGCTCCAGTGCGTACGCGACGCTGAAGGACGCCGACGGCACCACGACGGTGCCGTACGACCGAGCGCCCGACACGGGTGACGTCGTCAGCGGCAACGACGGCGACGACGTGCTCGCCGGTGACGACGCAACCATCGCCTTCGACGGGACGACGACGATGACCGTGTTCGACTCGTCGGCCAGCCATGGTGACGACGAGTTGCACGGCAATGCCGGGCAGGACCGTCTCTACGGCCAACTCGGTGCCGACACCATCTCCGGCGACGGCGACGAGGACTACGCCATCGGCGACCTCGGGGCCATCACGCCGGGCCTCGCCGCGGGAACGTGGCCGGGCGGCGCACCCATCTACGAGGTGCGTCTGGAACTGGCGCCCGACACGGGCGGCATCGACACCATCGACGGCGGCGTCGCCGACGACCACCTCTACGGTGGTGCGGCGAACGACGTGATCACCGGCGGCTCGGGCGACGACGCGATGGAGGGCAACGGCGGCCGGGACTCGATGTACGGGTGGGCCGACGGCCAGAACACGTTGTCGGGCTCGCTGACCGACCAGGACGACATGATCGGCGGCTCCAGCGCCCAGACCCGGCCGGGCAACATCGATCGTGCCGACGAAGGCGAACTGATCATGCAGGGCAACGCCGACCACGACGTGATGACCGGCGACAACGCGGACATCGTCCGTGTCACGAAGCCGGGTGGCACGCAGTGGGCCGACGACGAGGTGATCACCGGAGCGGTGAAGCGCACCGTCACCCTGTTGGACCGTGAGCGCACCGACCTGTCGGTGGTCAGTGGCGGCGACGTGATGCTGGGCAACACCGGTTCGGACCGGATGTTCGGCGAGGGTGGCGACGACAGCGTCAAGGGCAACGAGGCCGACGACCTGCTCGAGGGCAACCAGGGCAACGACTGGCTGGAGGGCAACGCGGGTGAGGACGACCTCATCGGCGGTAGCAGCTTCCTGGCCTCGGCGAGCGGTGCACCGCTGGCCGGCGCAGACACCGACCTGGGCGACCCCGACGGCGTCGACGCCCTGTTCGGTGGCGACAACGCCGACGTGCTGGCCGGCGACAACGCGATCATCGTCCGCAAGACCACCGGCAACTCGGCGGCCTACGCGGCCGGTCTGCCGACGGCGTACTTCACCACCGACCCCACTGACAACGTGCCTGGCTGGTGGCTGGGCGTGACGACCGACCGTCAGGTGCGACTGCTCGACCGGTCCACGTCGAACACTGGCCGATTCGGCAGCGACCTGCTGTCGGGTGGTCTGGGCGCCGACGTGGCGTTCGGCCAGGACGGCAACGACTGGGTCGGTGGCGGTGCCAACGACGACGCCCTGGAGGGCAACGGCGGCGCCGACACCCTGATCGGTGATGCCACGCCTGCGCTGAACGGCATGGGTGGTGAGCCCACGCTCGCCGTGCCGCCCGCTCCGGGCACCGTGGCAACCGAGCGCGACGGCGGCATCTCCTCCGACGGCGAGGATGACATCGTCGGCGGCAGCAACGTCAGCCACCGCGATGGCGCCGACACCGTCGGCGGCAACGGCGAGGACGACTTCGTGCTCGGCGACAACGGCACCCTGCAACGCAACATCGTCGCCGGCGCCTACGTGAAGTACGCGGGCGACGGTGCCGGTCACGACCGGATCATGCGCCGGGCCATCCGTCTGGACGTCGCCGCCGCGCCGGCCAGTGGCCTCTACGGTGCCGACACGCTGCGCGGAAACGCTGGCGACGACGCCATCTGGGGTCAGGACGGCAACGACACCATCACCGGTGGCGCCAACGCCGACGACCTGCTGGGCGAGCTCGGCAACGACACCATCTGGGGTGGCACGGGTGAGGATGCGATCGTGGGCGACCGCGGCAGCATCCGCAACACCGAGCTCGGTGCGCCCGGTGCGCAGTTCAGCGCTCCGCTGTACACGTTCAACAGCAACGGCCCGCCGTTCATCACCTACACCGGCCTGCGGCCGGGATCGTTCGACCGTCGCGTCGACCTGAAGAAAGAGCTCGCCGGCTCGGTCGGCGGTCCGTTCGCCGGTGGGGCCGTCGTGCTGACGTTCGACGGCGTGTCCGTCGGTGGCAACGACATCGTGCGCGGGGGGCCCGACCACGACAGCATCCATGGTGGTTCGGGTGACGACCTGCTCAACGGCGACAGCGGCGGCGACGTCGTGTTCGGCGGCGACGGGTCCGATGTCTTGTGGGGCGGCCGTGGCAGCACCAGCGCGACGACGCCCGACATCCGTGGCGTGAACGACAGCCTCGTCGACGACGTCTTCGGTGGCTCGGGTGGAAACCCGAACACCGGCTTCGGCATCGTCACCGGTGGAGCCGACATCATCGACTACCAGCCGCGGGTGGGCATCGATCCGCAGTCGTGGTTCGACGCCGTGGCGGCCTACGCCACCGATGGTGACGGTGGCAGTGAGGCACTGCGCCAGCACCACCAGGGCATCGACTGGATGTACGGCGGTTGGGATCGCGACGTGATGGAGTCGAACGTCGCCGACAACGGCCCGAACTTCGGCGACCGTGCCATCGACTGGACCGGCTCGTACAACCTGTACGTGCAGTGCCCGTCGAACAACGGTGGCTACAACGACCTGCGCGCGCAGAGCCCGGCGATGTTGGCGTTCCTGGAGAACTTGGCGTTCAGCGTCGGTGTCGGAGGCAGCATCGCCGAGGTCCGCGACCCGACGAGCTCGGCCTATGACGAGTTGGCGCTGGTCTACAAGCCGGACGTGAAGTCGAACAGCGGCGGGGCGTACCCGACCACGCCGGGCCACTTCGAGAACCCGAACGCGTGCAACAACGACTGACGTGAACCACGGTGGTGCCACCCGGGTCTCGGAGCGACCCGGGTGGCAGATCCGCGGTCGACCGTCGTGCGGGAAGGGGTTAAGTTCGGCGCAGGGAGGTGCCGCAATGGGTGTCTACGACGAGAAGGTGCTGCCACGGGTGATCGACGTGGCGTGCGGCAACAAGGGCGCGCACGCCATCCGCCGTCGCGTGTGCCAGGGCCTGCATGGTCATGTGGTCGAGATCGGCTTCGGGTCGGGCCACAACGTGCCGTTCTACCCGTCGACGGTGACGCGGGTCGCGGCCATCGAGCCGGCCGCGTTGGGCTGGAAGCTCGCGTCGAAGCGGCTCGCCGACGCCACCGTGCCGGTCGAGCAGACGGGGCTCGACGGGCAGTCGCTCCCGCTCGACGACGACAGCTGCGACACCGCGCTGTCCACCTGGACGCTGTGCACCATCCCCGATGTGGCGGCGGCGCTGAGCGAGGTACGTCGGGTGTTGAAGCCCGGTGGGTCGTTGCATTTCGTCGAGCACGGCCTGGCGCCCGACGAGAAGGTGCAGCGGTGGCAGCACCGCATGGAGCCGCTGCAGAAGAAGCTGTTCGGCGGCTGCCACCTCACCAGGTCGATCACCGACCTGCTGCACGACGCCGGGTTCACGCTCACCGACGTCGACGCGTTCTACCAGAAGGGCGCGCCGAAGTCGCTCGCCGCATACACCGTCGGCATCGCCGTCTCCGCGTGACAGAACCCTCGGCAGCGGCGCCGGCCCTTACAGGCGGGTGGCGGGCGTCTTGTGGTCGACGAACGGGTCGGCCGTCAGCAGGCGATGCGCTTCCGCCGGGTTCGGCGTGAAGCCGGGCGTGTTGCGGCACAGCTCGACCATGATCCCGTTCGGATCGGCGTAGTACAGCGAGTGGCACCAGTCGTGGTCCAGCTCCATGATCGGCTGGATGCCCTCGGCGGTCATGCGGGCGCGCACGGCCTCCTGCTGCTCGGCCGTCGCGTTGAACGCGCAGTGGTTCACCCACACGGGCAGGCCGACGCCGTCGCTGATGTCGGTCGTCCAGTCGGGCTGCTCGCCGACGTTCTGGAACTGGAAGAAGGCGATGCACTCGCCCTCACCGATGTCGTAGAAAACATGACGCACCCATGAGGTGTCGTTGTGGGCCTGCAGCTCGGTGTGGATGAGCGGGAAGCCCATCAGGTCCTCGTAGAAGTGCGTCGTGGCCTCGACGTCACGGGTGGCATAGGCGACGTGGTGCAGCGGCATGCCGCGACAGTACCGATCATCGCCACGTTCGTGGTGAGTCGGACGGTCGAGCCACGCGCCGCGAACTTAAGTTCCTGGTGAACGCGCCGCGGGTCAGAGGAGGCCGAGGGTGCGGGCGGCCTGGACGGCAGCCTTGCGGTCGCTGACGCCGAGCTTGCGGTAGATGGCGCTGCTGTGGGTCTTCACCGTGTTCAACGAGACGAACAGCTCGCCCGCGATCTCGCGCAGCGAGAGCTGCGTCGGCAGGTGGCGCAGCACGGCCAACTCGCGATCGGTGAGTTGCTCGACGAGTTCGGCGACGGGCGTGGCCCGCATCGCGCCCCGCGTCGTCGTCACCCGATGACGGGCCTCGATGCGGGCGAGGATCTGACCGGCCAGCCCCGGGTCCACGCATCGTTCGACGATCGTGCGCGCCTCGGCCAGCAGCGTGCTTCCCGTGTGGTCACCGAGGTCCAGCAGCGTGCCGCCGGCGATTGCGAAGACGAACGCCTTGCCGAGGTCGGTGGTCGCCCGTCGCCCCAGGTCCACGGCGTGCTGTGCGTGCCGTCGACGTTCGTCGGCGTCGGACGAGGTTGCGGCCAGCACGGCGACGGCGGGGGCGACCCCGTGATACGCGGCGAGGCCGAACGACTGCGCCGTGGCGAGCGCCGTGGCCGCGGCAGCATGTGCGGTCGCGCCGTCGGAGTGCTCGAAGTGGTTGATCGACACAGCGACGAGCGACATGGTGTGCGCGGTGCGGCGTTGTTCGGTCGTGGCGCGGGCGATGGCGATGTCGAGCGCGTCGCGTGCGTCGGCCGCGAGGCCGGCCCACATGTACGCGGCGCCGACCGCGGTGGCGAGCTCTGCTGGTCGGGCGACCAGGTCGCCGGTCGCGGTCGCCTGGCGAGCACCCTCCAGCGCCGTGGCGACGTCGCCACGTCCGAGCGCCACGTTGATGCGCAACGGCATCGCCAGCACGGTGTCCAGGTGGGCCGGCCAGATGGCGGTCGCCCGGTCGAGCCAGTGCTGGGCGGTCGTGTACCGGCCGTTCAGGTACTCGGTCCAACCGAGCAGCATCGTGCACGCCACGTCGTCCTCCGCAGCGACGCCGACCAGCTGCAGCAGGTGTTGCAGCGTGCGCACCTGACCCAGACCGAGCAGGTCGGGGCCGACGAAGCGCATCAGTGCGACTGCACCGTCGACGTCGCCGGCGGCCAGTCGGTGGACGATGGCCTCGACATGGTCGAGCTGCGCCTCGAACCAGTCGGCGGCCCGGCCGTGCAGTTCGGGGAGCCGTTCGGGGAAGGTGCGCGTGGCCTCGAGCGCGAGCAGGTCGCGGAGCAGGTGGTGATAGCGGAACCACTCGCCGGTGTGGTCGAGGCGGACGATCAGCTGGTTGCGGGCGGCGATGTCCACCAGCCACTGCGCGCCACCGGTCGAGGCGGTGACCGCGTCGACGAGCGGCCCGTTGAACCGGTCGAGCACCGACGTCTCCAGCATGCGTTGCCGGTCGTCGTCGGCCATGGTGGCGAGCAACTCGTCGCCCAGGTAGCCGACCACCAGTTGGTCGTCGCCGCGGAACGCGTCGACAAACTGTTCGGGCTGCTCGGCGCGCTCCAGCGACAGCCCGGCCAGTACCAGCCCCGCGGCCCATCCCTCGGTGCGTTCGCAGAGCTGGTCGATCGACGCCGCGGGCAACGAGCCGCCGGCCGTGCCCAGCAGCACGGCCGCTTCGTTCGACGCGAAGCGCAGGTCGCTGGCGCGCACCTCGGTCACCTTGTTGCGGACGCGCATGCGGCCCAGGCGGAACGGCGGGTCCAGCCGTGTGGAGATGACGATGGTGACGTTGGCCGGGCACAGGTCGATCAGCCGCTCGGCGCCGCGGTGGATGGAGGCGTGGTCCACCAGGTGGTAGTCGTCGATCACGATCACCAGCGGCGTGGGGTCGTCGACCAGTTCGTTCACCAGCGCGGGCACGATCTGGTCGTCGTCACCTGCCGAGCCGATGACGAGTGGCCCCAGTCGGCTGCCCAGCTCGGGGCGATGGCGACCCACCGCGGCGACGAGCGACGACCAGAAGCGAGCGGGGTCCGAGTCGCTCGCCTCGACCTGCAGCCAGGCGACGTGCTCGGGATGATGCTCGGCCCAGGCGGCGAGCATGGTCGACTTGCCCGAGCCGGCCGGGGCGCTGGCCAGCACCATCGGCACATGCCGGGCGACGGCGTCGTCGAGCGTGTCGGCCAGGCGGGTGCGTTCCACCAGCCGTGTGGGCAGCGCCGGGGGTCGCAGCTTGGTGGCGGCCATCCCCATCTCACCGTCGAGCGTCACCTCGGGGACCATAACGCGCCCCGGCCGGCGGTGGGCCGGGTGCGCGCCCCTCATTCGGCAACATGGATCACCCGGGTGAGATGGCGGGTGAGGTGAGGCGCGCTCACCCGGCGTGGTGAGACCTTGGCGTCATGTCCGAACCGACCACCTTCGAGATCGTCCTGCGGGGCCGGGCCAGCGCCCGTCTGCTGCGGCCACTGCTCGACGACTTCACCATCACACACACCCCAGGCACCCACACCCCCTCCGACCACTCTGGCACCGGCCACACCCGCCTGGTGGGAGCGGTGCGCGACGCCGCGCACCTGCACGGCGTGGTCGCCCACCTCACCGCGGTGAACGTCGAGCTCGTCTCGATCGTTCCGCTCACCGCCGGCCTCACACCGGCGAACGATCTCACCCCCGAAGTCCAACCCGAAGTCCAACCCGAAGTCCAACCCGAATGGAGCAAGTCATGATCACCGTGTCCGCCCTCACCAAGCGCTACGGCGCCCGCCTCGCCGTCAGCGACATGTCGTTCGACGTGGCCGCCGGCCGCGTCACCGGCTTCGTCGGCCCGAACGGCGCCGGCAAGTCCACGACCATGCGGATGATGGTCGGCCTGACCCGGCCCGACCACGGCGACGTCCGCTACCACGGCGTCAACTACACGCAGCTGCTGCACCCCACCCGGGTGGTCGGCTCGGTGCTCGACGCCGGCAACCGCCACCCTGGCCGCACGGCCCGCAACCACCTGCTGGCCATGGCCGCGCTGAGCAGCATCCCCGCCCGGCGGGTGGACGAAGTGCTGCACGAAGTCGGGCTGGACACTGCGGCCGACCAGCGTGCAGGCGGCTTCTCGCTGGGCATGCGTCAGCGCCTGGCCCTGGCCGGCGCGCTGCTCGGCCAGCCCGAGGTGCTGCTGTTGGACGAGCCGTCGAACGGGCTCGACCCCGATGGCATCCGCTGGCTGCGCAACTCGCTGAGCGACTTCGCCGCACGCGGCGGCACGGTGTTCGTGTCCAGCCACCTGATCGGTGAGCTGGAGATGTTCGCCGACGACCTGGTGGTGGTGGGTGGCGGCAAGCTGCTGGCCGCCGAGCCGGTGACGGCCACGCTCGCCCGTGGCGAGACCACGGTCGTGGTGCGCACTCCGGCTGCCCTCGAACTGGCTCACGTCATCGACCGGGCGCTCGGCCAGCACGGCGTCGCCGTCACGGTCGACGGAGACCGCCTGACCGTGTCGGGCACCACGCTCGCCGCCGTGTCGCAGGTCGCGTTCGACCAGCGCGTCCAGGTGGTCGAGATCACCGAATCGTCCCGCTCGCTGGAGGAGATCCTCCTCGACCTCACCGGCGCCACCGCCGAGTTCGCCGCAGCCTGACGTGCTCCGCGCCGACCAACTTCCCCAACCGCATCACCCCATCACCTCATCACCGCTCACCTCATCACCGCTCACCGAAGGACTCACCATGAACACCACCACCATCACCGCGGCCTCCGCCGCGACGTCCACCGCGACCACCGTCGCCCATCACCATCCGGCCGCCCGCACCTCGGGCGGCCTCGCCACCCGCACCCGCAGCGACGATGTCGCCTCCGTGCCCGCCGCCATCCGCAGTGAGTGGATCAAGCTCCGCTCGCTGCGCTCCAACTGGGCCATCCTGGGCCTCACCGCCGTCATCGGTGTCGTCATGTCGTTCGTGCTCGCCACGTTCGTGAAGACCGACCCGTACGAGCACTTGCCGTTCACCGTCGCCAACAGCTTCTCTGCGTCCACATGGCTCAGCACGGTGCTGGCGTTGGTGGTGGGCATCCTGATGTTCACGTCGGAGGTGCAGCACGGCACCATCTCGAACGCCATCGCCGCCCGCCCCGCCCGATGGGTGACGGTGGCCGGCAAGGCGGTCGTCGCCGCCGGATTCGGGCTGGCCATCGGCCTGTTCGGCATGGTCGCGTCCATCGGCGCCGGTCTGGCCAGCGGCCTGGACATGGGCGACACCACCGGCATGGGCGTCACCATCGCCTGGAGCCTGCTGCTCACGTCGTGTGCCGCGATGTTCGGGGTCGGCGTCGGCATGATCATCCGCCACAGCGCGGCCGCCGTGTCGACGATGCTGGTGTGGGCGCTGGTCGTCGAGAACCTCATCCGCAGCGTGGCCGCGGCCAACGTCTCCCGCTTCCTTCCCTTCAGCGCGGCGAACGGCCTGCTGAACATCCGCTCGGCCGGCGACACCACCGAGTCGCTCGCCGCCCGCCTCAGCCGCCCGGCCGATGCCCTGGTGTTCGTCGCCTTCACGGTCACGGCGATGGCCATCGGCACCGTCCTGCTCTACCGCCGTGACGCCGACTGACGCCATGCACATCGAGTCATGGGTTCTCGTGGTGGTGGCGGTCCTCGCCTTCCTGACCGTCGTGGCCGAACCGAGCGGCCAGTAGTGGGCGGGTAGTAGCGAGAGGGCGGTAGCGATCGGGCAGTAGCGTCCGGTCGATGCGAGCCGTCGTCGCCGAATCCGGGTCCGTCCGTCTGATCGAGGTCGATGCCCCGCCCGTCGGAGCGCAGGTGTTGCGCACCGCCGAGGCGGGCATCTGCGGCAGCGACCTGCACATGGTCGCCAGCGGCATGGCCCCGGTGACGATGGGTCACGAGTTCGGCGGGTGGCTGGCAGACGGTCGGCTGGTGGCCATGCGACCGACGGGCGAGTGCGGGCAGTGCGACCCGTGCCGGCGGGGCTTCTTCAGCGCCTGCCCATCGGCGTGGGGCGACGCCTACGGCGTGAGCGCCCACGGCGGCCTGGCCGACGAAGTGGCGGTCGACGACGAGCGCGTGTACGCGATGGCTCCCGGTGCTCGGCCGAAGGACGCAGCGTTGGTCGAGCCGTTGGCGATCGCGATGCACGGCCTGCGCCGATTGGCCCCCGAGCCCGGCGATCGTGCGCTCGTCGTCGGAGCGGGTTCCATCGGGTTGCTCACGGTCGCCGCGCTGCGGTCGTGGGGTGTCGAGGCCGACATCGTCGCCCGGCACCCGCACCAGTGCGACGCCGCCGAGGCGCTCGGTGGGCGAGTGGTCGACAAGCCGAAGCGGTCCGACTACCTGTGCACGTTCGACGCGGTGTGCACGCAGCAGACGCTCGACCTGTGCGTGCATGCGGCCATGCCGGGCGGGCGGGTGCTCGAGTTCGGTATGTTCTGGGCCCCGGTGCAGTACTCGAACAACATCCTGTTCAAGGAGGTCAGCATCGTCCCGGCCATGGGTTACTCCCGTGGTGACGGGTTCGACGACTTCCGCGAGGCCGCCGACCGGGCCGGCGCCAACCCGCTCATCGCCGACACCCTGGTCACGCACACGTTCGGCCTCGACGACGCGATCGAGGCGTTCCGCGTCGCCGCCGACCGAGCGAGCGGCGCGATCAAGGTCCACCTCGTCCCGTAAGGCCCGCCCCGCGCGAACTTAAGTTCCTGGTGAACACCCGGTCTGGCTCGCCCGGCTGGCTCGCCCGGCTGGCCTCAGCCGTTCGAGTAGATGCGGGTCGGGCGGACGAACACCGCCGCTCGACGATCGTCGCGCATGACCCGGTCGTACTCGTCCCAGTCGTCGTGCGTGCCACCCGCGGCCTGGAACACCTCGCGCAGCAGGAATCGCACGCCCTCGTCGTCGAAGTGCGGCGACGGGTCGTCGGGGCCGATGATCTCGGCCGTGCCCTCGACGGTCGCCCACTCCCAGCCGACCCGCACCGCGATGGTGATCTGCGGACGGGCGCGCAAGAGGACGAGCTTGCGTGCGGACGACCGGGCGACCAGCGCGACGGTCGGCTCGCCGGTCACCGGGTGCGCCATCACGCCGGCGTTGACGACCGACGACTGGATGCTGCCGTCGGCCCGCGACGTCGACACCACGCACAACCCGTGCTCTCGAGCCAGCAGTGAACGAACGTCGTCGAGATCAGCCATGCCCGAACAGTAGGCCCGTCGGCGTCGAGTCCGGTCCGGTCATGCCGCTACCGGCGATTTCCCGGTCAGGGCATGACAGGAAGCGGGGCGGATCGGCCCGGGTTCCCGGGTCGCGGTGGCGTTGTAGCGTGCCGCGGGTGAGCACGTCTTCTCCTGCACTGGTTGCGGCGGCCGAGCAGATCGACGCCGCGGTCGTCGAGTTCGTCCGTGTGCCGACCGCGAACCCGGTCAACTTCCACGAGGCGATGTCCCCGGCCGGACCGAGTGAGCGTCTCGACATCGACGCGCTGCTCGCCTTCCCCGCCGGCGACGGGCCGCATCCGACGATCGTCGTCGTGCCGGGCAGCGCGGGCGTGTCGGCGAACCACGTGATGCACTCGGCCACGTTCGTGCAGCAGGGATGGGGCGTGTGCCTGCTCGATCCCTTCGGCGCTCGAGCGGTGCAGTCGACCGTGGCGAACCAGGCGCAGTACTCGTTCGCCGCGAGCGCGTACGACGTGGTGGCCGCGCTGCGCCTGCTGACCGCCGACCAGCGGGTCGACCCCCAGCGCATCGCGGCACAGGGGCACAGCCGCGGCGGGGCTGCGGTGATCATCGCCACGATGCGTCCGTTCGTCGATGCAGTTGTTGGCGACACCGGTTTCGCCGGCGTCTACGCCGCCTACCCGTGGTGCGGCCAGCAGTTCCAACACCCGAAGGCGGGCACAACGACGGTGCGGGCGATCATCGGCGATCGCGACGAGTGGTGCTCGGTGATGGCGGTGCAGGCGCAGATCCACGCCATCCAGGTGAGCGGTGGCGCGGCGTCGATGCGCCTCGTACGCGGCGCCCACCACAGCTTCGACCGGCACGAGGATGTCCATCGCCTGGACGAGGCGCGGGTGTCGCCGAACGCGCCGATCGAGTTCCTGGCCGACGACGGTTCGATGATCGACCCCGCAACCGGAGTGCCCGACCTGGCCCGCACGGACGTGGATCAGTTCCGCGACGCGGTGACCACCGGCTTCGGCCAGCGGGGCGCCAGCCTGGGCAGCACTGGCGACCAACCTTCGGTGTTCGAGGCCGACATGCTGCACTTCCACCGCACGGTGTTCGAGCAGTTGAGGGGAGCCGGTCATGGGTGAGCGTCATGGGTGAGCGGTTGGCAGGTCGGACGGCGTTGATCGTGGGTGCGGGGCAGACGCCCGGAACGACCATCGGCAATGGGCGGGCGATGGCGGTGACGTTCGCCCGCGAGGGGGCGCGGCTGGTGCTGGTCGACCGCAACGCTGAACAGTTGGAGCACACGCTCGAACTCGTGCGCGCCGAGGGGGTCGAGGCCATACCGGTCATCGCCGACATCGCGTCCGACGACGGGCCCGCGTCGGTCGTCGCCGCGGCGAACGCTGCGCTCGGCAGCTTCGACATGTTGGTCAACAACGTCGGCATCGGGTTCGGCGACGACGTGCCGCATCGCCTGACCGACGACGGTTACGACCGCATCATGGACGTCAACCTGCGCGCCACGTGGCGCACCTGTCGCGAGGCGCTGCCCACCTTGCGGGCCACCGGTCGTGCGTCGATCGTCAGCATCTCGTCGGTGGCCGCGGTGGCGTTCAGCCCGGGACTCACCGCGTACGGGTTGTCGAAGGCCGGCGTGAACGCGCTCACGTCGAGCATTGCGTTGACGAACGCGAAGTACGGGGTGCGGGCGAACGCGATCATGCCCGGTCTGGTCGACACGCCGATGGGGGTCGACGCAGTGGCCGCGGCTCGAGGCATCGGACGCGACGAACTGGCTGCCGCTCGCTCGGCGATGGTGCCGATGCGCCGCCAGGGATCGGCGTGGGACATCGCCAACGCCGCGCTGTTCCTGTCGTCCGACGAGGCGGGCTGGATCACCGGTGTGGTGTTGCCCGTCGACGGTGGCCAGTCGGCGCGAATTGGGTAAGGGTGACGGCATGAGCCCGTCGTCTCGCCCCCATGTGGTCGTCATCGGTGCCGGGTTCGCCGGTACCCGGGTCGTTCGAGCGCTGCGCGACGCCGACGTGCGGCTCACGTTGATCGATCGCAACAACTTCCACACCTTCCAGCCGCTGCTCTACCAGGTGGCGACGGCCGGCTTGGATGTCGGCGACGTCACGTTTCCCGTGCGCACGCTGTTGCGTCGCCATCGCGATGCGTCGTTCGTGATGGGTTCGGTCACGGCGATCGACCTGGCCGCGCGCACGGTCACCGTCGACCACCAGACGCCGCTCGCTTACGACTTCCTTGTGGTGGCGGCGGGCAGCGTGTCGGCCTCGTTCGGGGTGCCGGGGGTCGACGAGCACGCGCTGCCGTTGAAGGACGCCGACGACGCGATCCGCCTGCGCAACCGGTTGATCGGTGACCTCGAGCGTGCCAGCCGTGCGGTCGGTCGGGATGAACCACGACCCGAGTTGAGCCTGGTCGTGGTCGGTGGTGGCCCGACGGGCATCGAGACCGCCGGTGGCATGCGCGAGTTGCTCGACAAGGTGTTGGCGAAGGACTACCCCGAGTTGGGGCTGCGTGGTCTGCCGATCACGGTGGTCGAAGCGGGTCCGCGGCTGCTCGGTGCGTTCGACCCGCGTTCGTCGGATGCCGCGGTGCAGGCGCTCGCCCGTCGTGGCATCGACGTTCGACTCGGCGCGGTCGTCGACCACATCGAACCCGATGCGGTGGTGTTCCGCGACGGTGGTCGACTGCCGGCGGGCATCGTGGTGTGGGCGGCGGGTGTCGCCGCGTCGCCGCTCGCGGCGATGTTGGGCACCGAGCTCGACCGTGGCCGGGTGACGGTCGAGCCGAACCTGTCGTTGGCGGGGCATCCGGAGGTGTTCGCCACCGGCGACATCGCCGCGGTGCCCGGC
>JANMFL010000360.1:0-5144 GCA_031377945.1 Acidimicrobiaceae bacterium
CGCGGCCATCGGTGGTGGGCCGGTTCGATGGCAGTCAGCGTGCTCAGCCTGTTGTGCGTGGCGTGGGCTCCGACGCTGGTCCTGTTGGTGCTGGCGTTCGCTGTGCTCGGCTGTGCGTCCGGGATCAGCGACGTCGCCGGCAACACGCTCGTCATGTGGAGCCGTCCGCGAGGGGCGGGAGCGTTGCTCAACGCGCTGCATCTGTGCTTCGCGATCGGCGCCGTGACGGCACCGCTGTTGGTCAACCGATCGATCCATTGGTTCGATTCCGTGTGGGCCGTCGCGGTCCCTGTCGGTGCGCTGGCGCTGGTCGCCGGGGCCATGCTCCTCCGCCACCCGGCGCCCACTCGCACGCGCCTCGACACGGTGGCGCGCAGCACGGCCGGCGGCGCCCGGACACTGCACGTCGTGCTCATCTGCATCTTCTTCTTCGCCTATGTGGCGTTCGAGTCGGGATTCGCCGGATGGATCCACACCTACGTCGAGCAGATCGAGTACGGCGACGCCACCACTGCCACCGCGATGCTCACCGTGTTCTGGGGAGGCTTCGCGTTCGGACGCCTGCTCGCGATCTGGATGGCCAGGCTCACCTCGCCGGGGCGGATGGTGGCCGCCAGCATGAGCCTGTCGGTCGTCGCTGCAGCACTCTTCGCGCTGTTCCCTGACGGCGGACCGATGCTCTGGGTCGTCACGGCACTGTTCGCGCTGTCGATCGCGCCGCAGTACGCATCGATGATGGCCTTCGCCGAGTCGCACCTCGCACTGAGCGGGAAGAACACGTCCGCCATCGTCGCCGCATCGGGTGTGGGTGCGCTGGTGATGCCGTGGGTGTTGGGTCAGCTCTTCGATGCCGTCGGCCCAGCAGCGCTGCCGCCCGTGATGGTGGCGATGGCGGTCGTCACCTCGGTGGCGGCGTTGGTGGCCGGCCGCGCCGTGTTGTCGGGTCACCGACCGCCGGTGACGTCGATGAACGAACCGGTGATGTAGCTCGCGTCGGGTCCCGCGAGGAACAGCACCGCACCGGCGACCTCCGCGGGATCGGCCGAGCGTTGCATCGGCACGGTCGGCGCCAGGCGCTCGACGCGGCCTGCAGGGGCATGGTCGTGGAAGTCGCTCACGATCAGACCAGGACGCACGCCATTGACTCTCACGCCGACGGTGGCCAACTCCTTCGCCAGACCGACGGTGAGGGAATCGATGGCACCCTTCGACGCCGCGTAGTGGACCCACTCGCCCGCGCCGCCGAGCAGCGCCGCCTTCGACGAGATGTTGACGATGCTCCCTCCGGAACCACCTCGATCCGTGCGCATTCGGGATGCTGCCTCGCGACAGGCGATGAACGGACCGGTGATGTTGACGGCCCATAGGTGGGCGAGCATCTCGGCGTCCACGGTGTCGATGGTGCCGTAACCGCCCGCGATGCCGGCGTTGTTGACGAGCACGTCCACGCGTCCGAACCATCGATCGACCGTCTCGAACATGCGCACGACGTCGTCCTCGCGGCCCATGTCGGCCTGGACCGGCAATGCCCTGCAGCCGGTCTCGCGCAGCCTTGCCGCGAGATCGTCGGTCGCTGCGGTGGACGATGCGTAGTTCAGCACGAGATCGTAGTGCTGGTCGGCAGCGGCACGGGCAATGGCGGCGCCGATGCCGCGGGACGCCCCGGTGATCAGCATGACGCGTCGGTCGTCAGACATCGAGTCGGTGCTCCAGTCGGGCGCGGATGTCGGGCCACTCGTCGGGCAGGATCGAGTAGACGGCGGTGTTGCGAGGAGTGCCTGGCTCGGTGTGCTCGCCCATGCTCAGCCGATGATTGCGGAGGATGCCTTCGAACGTCGCGCCGAGGCGATCGATCGCGGCGCGGCTCCGAACATTGCGGGCGTCGGTGCAGATGGCGACACGATGCACTCCCCAGGTCTGGAAGGCGTGAGTGAGGAGCAGCAGTTTGGCTTCGGTGTTGACCGCTGACCGTTGCGCGTCGGCGGCCAACCAGGTGCCGCCGATCTCGGCTTCGACGGGCCGATCGTGCCCGGGCTTCCATTGCAGACTCATCAGCCGCGTGCAGCCCACCAGGCGGTCGTCGGACCCGCGTCGCTGGGCGAACGGCACGACGGTGCCGTTCGCGGCCTCGGCGAGCAGTGCGCCGATGTACGACTGCATCGTCGCCAGGTCGCCCGGCACGGCGGTGAAGCCGTACGTCGACCGGTCGCGGTCGGCCGCCTCGAGCAGTGCCGGGGCGTGGGCGGCGTGAAGCGGTTCCAGCTGGACGTGCCGTCCGGTGAGGGTGGGAGCTTCGAGCCGCATCGTGGGACAGCTTGGCACTACCGTCGTCACCCATGCGGGTCGTGTCGTGTCAGTCGTTCGCTCCGGTCGATCAATTGGTGGTCGAGGAGGTCCCTTCGCCCGCCTGTGGCCCGGGCATGGTGCGCATCGCGGTCACCGCGTGCGGCGTGAACTACGTGGACGGCCTCATCGTGCAAGGGCTGTACCAGCTGAAGCCGGTGCTGCCGTTCATCCCGGGTGGTGAGGTCGCCGGCTCCGTGATCGAGGTGGGCGAGGGCGTCACGACGCATTCCGTCGGTGACCGCGTGTTCGCCACCACCGGCCTCAGCGGCGGCTACGCCAGCGAGGTCGTCATCCAGGCCTTCCGTGCCATGCACACGCCCGCGGCGCTCACCGACGGGCAGGCAGCGACCTTCGTGCAGAGCTATTGCACGGCGTGGTTCGCATTGCGCCATCGGGCGCGGGCGCAGGCGGGGGAGTGGTTGCTGGTGCTCGGCGCGGGCGGTGGCGTGGGCCTCGCCGCCGTCGACGTCGGCCGGGCGATGGGTCTGCAGGTCATCGCCGCGGCGTCGACGGAGGACAAGCGGGCGCTCGCACTCGCAGCCGGCGCGGTGGCGGTGATCGACACCAGCACCGAAGACGTCAAGGCCCGAGCCAAGGAGCTCGGCGACGGGGGAGTGCATCACGTCTACGACCCCATCGGCGGGGCGCTCGCCGAGGCCGGACTGCGAGCACTCCGCGAGGACGGACAACTGCTCATCATCGGCTTCACGTCCGGCGAGATCCCCCGCCTGCCCGCCAACCAGATTCTGCTCCGCAACCGGCGTGTGACAGGCGTCGACTGGGGTGGGTGGACGTTCACTCACCCCGCCGAGAATCAGCAGATGCTCGCCGATGTCATCGCTGCGGTGGCCGACGGCAGCCTGCACCCGGTCCAGCCGCGCACCTATCCACTCGTGGACGTGGCCGAGGCACTCAGCGATCAGCTCGAACGACGGGTCATCGGCAAGACGGTGTTGGTGCCCTGAACGACGTCACTGCACTTCCCAGCTGTTCACCGCGTAGGCGCCGTTCTGGTTCACCTGCACGACGGCGGTCGAACGAATGACGCCGTTCGTCGAGACGATCCGGAACGTGCGTTGCACGATCGACTCGAGGAAGCCGATGTCGACCGATTGTGGGGCAGCGGGTGAGCCGGCCCGTCCGTCGACGACCTCGAACGTGCTCGTCAACACTCCGCCCGCCATGATCACGGACTTGCCGAACGGGTTGGTCACCTTGACGATGCCCTGCGGCACGGAGACGTAGCCGGGGATGGTGATGTCGGCCGCGACATTGGCTGCCAGGTTCACTTCCACGATCGGGGTGAACGTGGTGGCCGGGGCGATCATCAACTCCGCGGTGAGCGTGGACGGGACGTAGTCCGACACCGTCGCCGCGGTGGGGTTGGTGGCGCCGACCAGCGACAGCGGCACGTAGTTCACGTTGGGCACGTTCAGCGCAACACCGGTCGCCACGTTCAACTTGCCGTTGACGCTGGCGATCGTCACACCCTGCGAAGGAGCGACACCGTCGTCGCCCGGTTGCACGTAGCGCTGGTTGAACTTCAGGCTGATGGTGCCGTTGTTGGCGTTGGTGACGTTGAGCCGCCCGGTCTTGCCGAACACGAACGTCGCGCCGAGTCCGTTGATGTTGTGGGTGGCGGGTGCGTTGACGGCGTAGAACGCGGCTTCCTGATCGTCGGAGCAGCCCTGCTCGGCGCCCAGTCCGACGACGACGTTCGCGCCACCGACGACCCGTACCTCGTTCTCGAAGTAGTAGATGCCCGACGTGAAGAACGTCGGCCCACTGAGGATCACCGGATCGGTGTACGTGCCAGGGAAGTAGACGTTGCACGTGGTGAAGCCGGATGGCATCTGGAACGGCGTCGACGACCGGCGGTTGAGTCCGTGCACCGGAAGATTCGGCAGCCAGATCTTCCCGGTGGTGGACGTCGCTGTGGTGTCACTGGCCCACCGGGTGATGTCCGAAGGGCTGGGCGACACGTAGGACGAACCCTTCAGTTCGGCGGGGGGGACCTTGCCGAGTTGCGTGGTGACGAGGCCCCAGTGCTGTTCGTCTGCCGACTGGGCCGTGGCGAAGTCGACGAAGTAGCAACTCGTGGACACCGTCTGGCCCGAGATCTGCGGCGAGGCCAGCGCCACGGGCGTTGTGGGGCCGCCGTTGCCGCACTGCTCGTAGAGCGACACGGGATCCGCGAGCGCGACCCGCAGGCCCGCCTTCACCGCCTCGATTCGCTTCGTCTTGTCGCTGAGCACCGTGTTGGCCTTGAGCACGGTCATCGCGTAGTCCATCAGGGGGACCACGACCATGGCGCCCACGATCATGAACAACAGCACGAGGATGAGCACCGAACCCTGGTCCTCGTCGCCGCCGGAGGGCTCGATCGGTCGCGGCGCGCGGTTCCGCTTCCAGATCATGGTCAGACCTTCCTCACGGACAGCACGCACGACACGGCCTCGTTCGCGCCCACCTGAACGCGGATGCCGCTCCAGGGGGAGGAGTCGATCGGAACTTCAGTGACCGACCGTGCCGTGACGCCGGCTCGGCACGACCAACCGTTCGGCAGATAGCCGCCGAGGTCCGAGAGGTTCTGCGGTCGGATCTCGACCGTGAAGAAACGACCGTCGGCGATCTCGAAGTCGAACGTGCCCGTCGTGAACTGCTGGTTGGTGCGCACCACCGTGGGCTCGAGGATGACCGCCGCGCCGGTCGAGTCGGTGACGCCGCTGTTCTGGTAGGTGAACGGGTCGGCCACCGGTGTGGCACCGTTGAGCTTGGTCTGCAGCGTCAGCGTGCCG
>JANMFL010000413.1:0-11706 GCA_031377945.1 Acidimicrobiaceae bacterium
CGTACTCGTACTGCTTGCCCAGTCGCCGCAGCGCGTCGACCAGTTCCTTCGACTGGTCCGGGTGCACCCGATCGTCGAGTTCGCCGTGAGCGACCAGGATGGGCACCCGAAGGTGCTCGATCCGGTGGATGGGCGACCCCGCCTCGTACTCGACACGATGGTCCTTGGGATGCCCCATCATCCGCTCCAGATCCAGCCGGCCGACCAGGTCGCCCTGCGCCCATGAGGTGAGGATGTCGCAGTCGCCGTACTTGCTGACGGCGCAGGCGAAACGGTGCTCCGAATCGTCGACCACCGACGCCAGAGCCATGTAGCTGCCGTAGCTCGCGCCGAAGACGGCGACCCGCTCGGAGTCCACCCAGCCCAGCGACGCCATGTGGTCGTACGCGGCGAGGCAGTCGTGCATGTCGGACACGCCCCACACGCCGTGGTTGGCGCGCTCGTAGTCGCGGCCGTAGGTGGTGCTGCCGCGGAAGTTCGGCGCGAACCAGGCGTATCCCTTGTCGACGAAGTACTGGGCGACGCCGTCCCACTCCGCCCCGGTGACGGAGGTGGGCCCGCCGTGGGGGACGACCACCGCGGGGCATGGTCGGCTCTCGCCCGCATGCGCGGGGCGGTACAGCCACCCGTGCACCTCCATGCCGTCGAACGATTCGTAGGTCACGTGCTGCGGCACGACGTGCGGCGCGGCTCGCACCGCGGCCGGCGTGGGCGCCACCAACTCACGAACATCGCCGGCGGCCGAGACCACGCACACACGCGGTGCCACGTCGAAACTCTCGTGCACGGCGACCACGCCGCCGTCGGGGAGTGCGTGGGGCGACGACCAGGTGCCGCCTTCGGCGAGCACGGTCACCGCTCCAGTGGTGGCATCGACGCGCACCAGGTCGACGACGCCGCGGTGCGCTCGGGTCGCCAGCAGCGACGTGCCGTCGGCCGACCCTTCGAGCGCGCCGAAGTCGGCGTCGTCGACCGTCAACTGATGTGGCCGTTCCTCGCCCACTGCGTCGACCGTGAACACCTCGTACCAGCCGGGCCACTCGCTCGCGAAGGCCAACCGGGTGCCGTCGGGCGACCATGCCGGATCGCGCACCTGGAAACCCGGTTGATGCACGACGGTGGTGGACCGACCGGTGGCGAGATCGACGACGTGCAGCGACGTGCAGTTCAGGTCGTCGCGATGGAAGACGGTGTACGCGGCACGACTGTGGTCGGGGGCGACGACAACGCTGACGTAGTCGGCGCCCGCGACAGCGACCGGGCGCGGCCACGGATTGGCGATCTCGACGATTGCCAACACGGTGGCATCACCTCGCTCGACGCCGACGATCAGGCGATCATCGCCCAACCACACCGGACCCGACGCGGCGACGACTTCCTTCGGCACGCCACCTGCCGCCTCGACGGTCATCACCTTGCCGCCCTGCGTGTACGCGAGGTGCGTCCCGGCCGGCGACCAGACGGCGTTGCCGTCCTCCCAGAAAGCAGCGAGCGGGCGGCCGGTGGTGACCCGAACGGGCGACCCACCGACGACCGGCACGGTCCACACATCGGACGTGTCGCGATCGAGCATGAACGCAACGGTGCGACCGTCGGGCGACACCTCGCACTGACGGGGGCGTTCGGTCGCCGCCACCATCTCGAGCCGCCAGTGTGGCGGCGACACGGGGTCGGGTCGACCGGGGTCGGGGATGCCGCCCCACTCGTCGGTTCCGACCCACCACTGCGGGGCCTCAGCCATGATGTTCTCCTGATCCCTGCGACATCTCGAACCCTTGCTGCTCCTCGAATCCGTGCAACACCTCGAGCACCAGCGAACCAAGGGTCTCGAGCACGTAGCCGCCCTCCTGCACGAACACGGTCGGCAGACCCATTGCCCCGAGTCGGCGACCTGCCGCACGAAACCCTGCCGGCGTCACTTCGAGTGGGCTGTTCGGGTCGCCGACCGCGGCGTCCACGCCGAGCGACACGACGACCGCGTCCGCGCCGTGCGCTCGCACTGCGTCGAGCAGCACGCCGACGCTGGCCAACCATTCGTCGTCGCCAGCACCTTCGGGCAGCACGACGTTCAGATTCGCACCGGCGCCGTCGCCCTCGCCGCGCTCGTCGGCGTACCCGGCGAAGTGCGGATACCACCCCGCGGCCGGGTCCACATGGACGCTCGCATACAGCACGTCACCACGTGACCAGAAGATCTCCTGTGTGCCATTGCCCTGATGCGCGTCGATGTCGACGATCGCCACTCTGGCGACGTCTCGAGCACGCAACGACTGGGCCGCAGCGGCAGCGTTGTTGAAGTAGCACGAGCCTCCGAAAAAGGCGGGGCCGGCGTGGTGCCCAGGTGGACGCACCGCGGCGTATGCAGCGGGTGCACCGTCGATCACCAATGCCGCCGCATGGACGGACGCGTGCACCGCGCTGACCGCTGCATCGAAGGTGCCGTCGCTGATGAGGGTCAGCGTGTCGGTCGCGTAGAGGCCGATCTCGGCGCGGATGGTGGCCGGTGGCCGATCGCGCCGAGCACGCGCGACGAACCCCGGGTTGGCGAAGACGTACGGCACCACCTGCTGCTGCCCGGGATCGGTCAGATGTCCCGCGGCCACCCACGCCGGGTGGGCGCGGCGGAGACAGTCGACGAAGTCGGCGTCGTGCACCGCGAGCACGGGCGCGAGTCCGGCGTCGGGTGCATCGACGATGGCGCAGCCCGCTGCCACCAGCTGATCGCGCAGCGTGTCGCCGCGCACCGGCTCCTCGTCGCCCGGTTCACGCACACCGAGCCAGTAGCCGCCGTCGGGCACGTGGCCGCGGTGGCGCTCGGTCCACACCACCGGCATGCGCAACGTCATGACCGCGGAGCCTAGATTGCGGCGCATGCCTGCCCCCGAGCCCCGCCAGCGAGCCCGCGCCCTCGGACTGCGGTTCGGCACGCTGCCGACGGGCGAGCACAACGCCATCACCGACGTGCCCGGCGTGCGCGTCGGCCACGTCACGTTGTTCCACGGCGACGGCGACGAGCCCATCGCCCGCACCGGCGTCACCGCCATCGTGCCCGACGTGCCCATCGAACTGTTCCGCCGGCCGATGCCCGCGGCGACGTCGGTGCTGAACGGCGCCGGCGAGCTGACCGGCAGCGTCGAGCTCGCCGAGTGGGGTGTCCTGGAGACGCCCGTGCTGCTCACCGGCACGTCATCCGTCGGCAGGGTGGCTGACGGGATGGTCGACGAGCTGTTCGCCGCGGGCGCCGACGAGGTGGTCATTCCCGTGGTCGGCGAGTGCGACGATTCGTGGCTCGACGACATGCGCCGACGCTGGGTGACGGCCGACCACGCCCGCCACGCGCTCGCCGCGGCCACGAACGGGCCGGTGGCCGAGGGCGTGGTCGGTGCCGGCACCGGCATGGTCACCATGGGCTACAAGGGCGGTATCGGCACGTCGTCGCGCGTCATCGATGGGCTGGGCACGGTCGGGGTGCTGCTGCTGTGCAACTTCGGTGGACGGTCACAGATGCGCATCTGTGGCCGCCTTGTGGGCGAGATGCTCGAGGCCGATGCCGCAGCCGCGGCCCCCACGCTGGACACCGGCGGCAGCTGCCTGGGTGTCGTGTTCACCGACATCCCGCTCGACGCCCGCCAGTTGCGGCGCGTGGCCACTCGGGTCGGGCTCGGCCTCGCCCGCATGGGGTCGGTCGCCCATCACGGCAGCGGCGACATCTTCCTGGCCGCGTCAACCGCCAACCGACTGCCCCGCGACGCAGCCGGAAAGGTGCAGATCGAGCTCGTCGCTGACGGTTCGCTGAACGACGTGTTCACTGCCGTCGTCGACGCCACCGAGGAAGCCGTCACGAACGCCCTGTTCGTGGCCGACACCGTCACCGGTGTCGACGGCAACGTGGTCCCCGGCCTCCCCGTCGACCGCATCCTCGAACTCCTCCGCTGACCCACTTGCCCGAGGTTGTGCGGCATTGCCGTCCCAACCGAGGTGATCCGACAGACCCGGTACCGCCGGATTGCCTCGGTCGGCGGCCTCGCGTACCGCGCCGGCGCTGGGCCTGCCGGAAAACCTCGGGCACGCGGACCCGGGTCAGCCGCCCGCGAGGGTGAGGGCCGTCATGAACACGTCGTCGAGCATCGGTTCGGTCAGGCGACCGGTGAAGGTGTTCTGTTGGCTGGGGTGGAACGAGCACAGCAGCGTCAGCCCGTTCGGAGCTCCGTTGGAGGTCTGGGCCGTGACTCCGTGGCCGAACTTCGGCCGCGGACGCACGCCGAACTCGCTGCACGCGGCCTCGTAGGCGAACCCGCCCAGGCACACCACCACCCTGACCCGCCGGAGCAGCACCAACTCGCGCTGCAGGAAGCCACGGCAGTTGTCGCGCTCCTCCGGCAGCGGCTTGTTGTCGGGTGGGGCGCACCGAACCGCGGCCGAGATCCACGCGTCGGTGAGCGTCAGGCCGTCGTCGATGGACACCGATTCGGCCTGGTTGGCCAACCCGGCGTGATGCATGGCTCGGAACAGCCAGTCGCCCGAACGGTCGCCCGTGAAGAACCGACCGGTGCGGTTCGCCCCATGCGCGGCAGGCGCCAGACCGAGCACCATGATGCGCGCCTTCGGGTCACCGAAGCCGGGCACCGCCCTCCCCCAGTACGTCTGGTCGCGGTACGCGGCGCGCTTCTCGACCGCCACCTGCTCGCGCCATTCGACCAACCGAGGACAGGCACGGCACTCGCAGATGTCCTTCCTGAGCCGAACGAGCGAATCCATGCCGGGCACAGTAGGTTCAAGCTCGACATGGCGCGAACGAAACCGACTCCCCCGAAGGCCACGCTGGTGCTCCTCGTCCGTCATGGGCAGACGCCCACGACCGGCAAGTTGCTGCCCGGACGCGCCCCCGGCCTGCACCTGGCCGACGTCGGCGTGCAGCAGGCCCAGAAGGCCGCGGCGCGCATCGCCGAACTGAAGACCGTCGACGCCATCTACGCCTCGCCACTCGAACGAGCCCGCGAGACAGCAGCGCCCATCGGCGCCGCTCGTGGCATGAAAGTGCAGATCGACAAGGGCTTGCTGGAGTGCGAGTTCGGCGACTGGACCGGCGCCGAACTGAAGAACCTGATGAAACTGCCCGAGTGGGGCACCGTGCAGCGCGCGCCGAGCACGTTCCGGTTCCCGAACGGCGAGAGCTTCACCGAGATGCAGACCCGCATGGTGACCGCGGTCGATCGTCTGCGCGCCAAGCACGTCGGCGGCACCATCGTGTGCGTGTCGCACGCCGATCCCATCAAGGCCCTCGTCGCCCACGCGATGGGCACGCACATCGACCTGTTCCAGCGCATCGTCATCAGCACGTGTTCCATCACGGCCATCGCCTACGGCATGGGAGCGCCGGTGGTGCTGACGGTCAACTCCACGGGCGGCTCGCTCGCCGAGCTACGGCCGTCCTGACGCAGCGATGAGCGTGTACTACGACTTCGACGAGGTCGACGCCTTCACGGTCGGCGCCATCGGTCAGCCCGGTTCCCGCGTGTTTTTCCTGCAGGCCCGGCGCGGCACCGTACGAGTCACGGTGAAGTGCGAGAAGCAACAGGCGTCGGCCATCGCCGACTATCTGCGCCGCGTGCTGAACGACCTGCCCGATCCCACGGACAAGCCCGTGCCGTCGGCCATGGAGCTGACCACACCTGCCGACGCGGTGTTCGTGCTCGGCCCCGTCGGTCTCGGCTACGACCGAGCCACCGACCGGGTGCTCGTGCAGCTGGAGGAAGTCGTCGACGTCGACGAAGCGGGCGAAGCGATCGAGGACGAGGACGACGACCGAGGCCACCTTCGCGTCTTCCTCACCCGCGCTCAGGCGGCAGCGTTCTGCGAGCGCACCGATTCGGTCGTGTCCGCCGGACGGCCGGGCTGTCGGTGGTGCACCCAGCCGATGAACCCCGAAGGTCATGTGTGTCCGCGGATGAACTAGCCGCGCAGCGACTGCAGTGGCTGCACACGGCCGAGATCCAGGTCGAGGGCCGCATGCCGTGGAGCAGCAACGCAACGTTGCTGTGCACGCTCTGCGCCGACGGCGAGCCGGTCGGACAGGCCATCTACAAGCCGCTTCGGGGCGAGCGTCCGCTGTGGGACTTCGAGCCCGGGCTGCACAAGCGCGAGTACGCCGCGTATCTGCTCAGTGAGTCCCTCGGGCTGGGCATCGTGCCGCCCACCGTGCTGCGCGACGGCCCGCATGGCGAGGGCAGCGTGCAGTGGTTCGTCGAGGCCGACCACCAGCAGCACTACTTCACCATCTACGAGAACCGCGACGATCTGCACGACGCCTTGCAGGCGTTCGCATTCTTCGACCTGATCAACAACAACACCGACCGCAAGAGCGGCCACGTGCTCATCGACGCCGACGACCACCTCTGGGGCATCGACCACGGGCTGTGCTTCGCCACCGACTTCAAGCTGCGCACGGTCATCTGGGAGTTCGGTGGCCACGACGTCCCGGCACACCTGTTGGCCGCTGCTGAAGAACTCGTCGAACGCGCCCCACTCGACGTGGCGGCGATGCTCAGCGATGACGAGGTCGAGGCGATGCAGGAACGCGCCCAATGGATCGTCGATCACCCGGTCTTCCCGACCGACGACTCCGGCCGCCGCTACCCCTGGCCGCTCGTCTGATCCTGAAAACGGCGAAGGGCGGCCCCGAAGGGCCGCCCTCTCCGAATCGGTTGCGTCAGCCTCGGGCCTGGAGGGCCTCGATCAGCTTCGGCAGGACCTTGTGGACGTCGCCCACGATGCCCAGATCGGCGATGCCGAAGATGGGCGCTTCCTTGTCCTTGTTGATCGCGATGATGTTCTTCGCGCCCTTCATGCCGACCATGTGCTGGGTGGCGCCGCTGATGCCGGCGGCGATGTACACGCCCGGCTTCACGACCTTGCCGGTCTGACCGACCTGGTAGCTGTAGGGCACCCAACCGGCGTCGACGATGGCACGGCTGGCTCCGGGCGCACCCTTGAGCAGCTTGGCCAAGGTCTCGACCATCTCGTACTTCGCGGCCTCGCCGAGGCCACGGCCACCAGAGACCACGATCGTGGCCTCGTCGAGCTTCGGACCGGAGGTCTCCTCGACGTGGACGGCGGTGACCTGAGCGGTGCCGGTGGCACCGAGCTCGGGAACCGGGGCTGCGACCACTTCGGGGGCGCCGCCACCGGAGGGCTCGGCGGCGAAGCTCTTCGGGCGGAACGCCGCGAGGTGGGGCGCCGCGCCCGAGAAGCCGGTGGCGACGAGCACGTTGCCGCCGAAGATCGGCGTGGTGACGCTGACCGAGCCACCGTCGACGCTGATGTCGACGTTGTTGGTGAGGACCGTACGGTCCAGCTTCACCGACAGACGGCTGACGACGTCGCGACCCTCGTAGGTCTGCGGAAACAGGATGAGGTCGGGGGTGTCGCCACCGTCGATGACGGCCTTCATGGCGGCCGACACGGCCACACCGGGCAGCTTGCCGCCCAGATCGCCGGTCGCGTAGACCTTGACGGCACCGTGGTTGCCGAGTTCGCCGGCGACGGCCGAGGCATCGCCACCGACGAACGCGGTGACGGTACCGAGACTGCGTGCCTTGGTGATGAGTTCGAGGGTGCCCGTGGTGGGGGCGCCGTTGGCTGCTTGTGCAAAGACCCAGATGTTCATGTCAGTGACCTCAGATGACCTTCAGGTTCTCGAGGAACGCCACGATCTTGGCGAAGGCCTCTCCGTCGTCTTCGATGATTTCGCCGGCAGCGCGGGCCTCGGCCTGCGTGATGCTGACGACCGTTTGGTTGGCACCGGCCCAGCCCACCGGGGTGACCCCGAGGTCGCCGGCGGTGAGGGTGTCGATCGGCTTCGACTTGGCGGCCATGATGCCCTTGAAGCTGGGGTAGCGGGGCTCGACCACGCCGGCCGTCACGCTGATGACAGCGGGCAGCGGGCAGGTGACCTCGTCGTAGCCCTCTTCGGTCTGGCGATCAGCGTTGAGGGTGCCACCGTTGATGACGACCCTCTTGGCGAACGTGACCGACGGCAGGCCGAGGACCTCGGCGAGCTGCTCGGGCACGGTGCCCGTGTAGCCGTCGCTCGACTCGGTGGCCGCGATGATGAGGTCGGCGCCGCCCATCCTCTGGATGGCAGCACCGAGCACCTTGGCAGTGGTGAGGGCGTCGGAACCCAGCAGGGCCGGGTCCGAGACCAGGGTGCCCTTGGCGGCGCCCATCGCGAGTGCGGTGCGCATGCCCGACACCTCACCGTTGGGGGCCATCGACACCAGGCTCACCTCGCCGCCGCCGGCGGCGTCGACGAGTTGGAGCGCCATCTCGACGCCGTAGCTGTCGGACTCGTCGAGGATGAGCTTGCCTTCGCGCTTGAGGGTGTTGGTACCCGGGTCGAGCGCTCCGGGCGTCGCCGGGTCGGGGATCTGCTTCACGCACACGATCACGTTCATAGGCTTCCCATTGTTACCGACCGGTATGGCCCGGACCCAACCGACGGGCGCGGTTCCTGTGAAGGCGTCGGTGCCGCTACCGTTCGCGTGCTTGCGGATCCTGCTCGTGGTGAACGCCTTTGCGTCGTCGGTGACGGCGCGGAACACGGTCGTGGTGCACCGCGCCCTGAGCCAGGGCAACGAGGTCGAGGTGGTCGAGACCAACCGTCGCGGCCACGCCACCCGCTTCGCCCAGGACGCCGCGCGGCGGGGCATCGACATCGTCATCGGCTACGGCGGCGACGGCACGCTCAACGAGGTGGCCACCGGGGTGGCCGGCACCGACACTGCACTCGGCGTACTGCCCGGTGGCAGCACCAACGTGTTCGCCCGCACACTGGGGATGCCCAACGACCCCGTGCTGGCGGTCCAGCAACTGGCCGCCGGCATCGCGGCGCGCACCATCGAGCCGATCGGCCTCGGCAAGGTGAACGGCCGCTACTTCTGCTTCCACACCGGGGTCGGCTACGACGCTGCCGTCGTGAAGGAGGTGGAACGACGGGCGAGCATGAAACGCTGGCTCGGTCACCCGTTGTTCATCTACGCCGCGCTGCGGACCTGGCTGGTGAGCTACGACCGCAAGAACGCGCACTTCACGGTCGAGACACCGGAGCATGACGGTGTCCCCGGGTACTTCACGGTGGTGCTGAACACGAACCCGTACACCTACTTGGGCAATCGGCCGCTCGATCTCAGCCCGCACGCCACGCTCGACAACGGCCTGGTGACCATCACCTTCCGCACGATGAAGGTCAGCGCCATCCTCGGCGGCCTGGGCGGCGCACTCCGGGGCGGCGGTGTGAAGGCCAGCGACACGCTGGACCTGCAGGTCGACCTCGAGTCGCTCATCATCAGCCACGACGAAGGGTTCCCGTACCAGCTGGACGGCGACTACCTGGGCGAGACGAAGCGGCTCGAGTTCCGCCACGTGCCCGATGCGGTCAGGCTGGTTCGCCCGCAATCGCCCTTCGCGCAATGACGTCGAGGGCGACGTCGGGCACGTTGGTGCAGATGCCATCGACGCCCCAGTCCAACAGTTCGGCCATGCGCTCGGGATCGTCACAGGTCCACACGTTCACCTGCACGCCTCTGGCGTGACATGAGGCGACGATGTCGGCACCGACCGCTCCGAACCACGGGTGCACCGCCGCGTGACCGCGGGCGGCCATGTCGTCGGCCACCCCCTCGGGCGGCAGGCTGCACAGCCAGGCGGTGCGGATCTGTGGCGCCAGGGCGCGGCACCGATCGATGGTCTCGATGCGGAAACACGAGACGAGCCAGCGGGCATCCTCGCCGCGACCCAACAGGTGGGCGATCGTCTCGTCGGCGATCGTGTCGGTCGGGTCGAAGTCGGGTTCTTCGGGGTCGTTCTTGATCTCGACGTTCACCCACATGCCGGCGCAGGCGTCGAGGGCTGCGCCGAGAGACGGGATCGTGTCGGGCAGTTCGGCTGCCCGCGTGGCCGCGATGAGACGCAGGTCGGGCAGGCGCGGGTTGTGATGGACGACCAGCACACCGTCGCTGGTGCGACGAACGTCCAGCTCCACGGCCTGCGCACCCATCTCGGCGGCCCGGATGAAGGCGGCGATCGTGTTCTCGGGCTCGACCCGGCTGGCGCCCCGGTGGGCCATGACGGCTGGAGCTGACACCACTGACACAGATACCTCCTATCGCCAACAAGTATGCCCTGCGTCACAAGTGGCCCTTGCCGCACACCGGATTGTTACCTACCGTTCGCTTCGGCGCGAAATGCGCTTCTCATTTCCTTCACAGTGGAGTGATCCGTGACCATCCCCGCCTCGAGTCTCGTCCTTGCGAATGCCGATTACACGTGGCGCAAGGGGGCGATCTGTCGAGATACCGACCCAGATCTGTTCTTCCCCGTCGGGACGACCGGCTACGCGCTGGTGCAGATCGACAAGGCCAAGCAGGTCTGCACCGAGTGTCCGGTGTGCCAGGAATGCCTCCAGTACGCGCTCGACACCAACCAGGATTCGGGCATCTGGGGCGGCACGTCCGAGGAGGAGCGCCGCCAGGTGCGCCGCCAGATGGCGGCGCGCACCAAGGCTGCCGCAGTCTGAACCACCCGGTCTGGCTCAGACCGGGACGGTGAGATCCACCACGGTGCCGGTGGCACGAGGTTGGTCACCGAGGCCGACCGCCGAGAAGTCCTCGGGCTGACCCAACCGCATCGCGATGGTGCCGTCGAGTTCGGTGGTCACCAGCGTGCGCACGATGGACAGGCCGAGGCCGGTCGCAGCGTTCAACTCGAACCCGGGCTCGAGCGAACGACCGTCGTTGACGACCTTGATGTTCAGCACGTGATCCGTGTTGTCGAGCACCACGACCACGTCGCCACCACTGCTGCCCTCGGGAAAACCGTGATCGACTGCGTTCTGCAGCAGTTCGGTGAGCACCACCGACAGGGGTGTGGCGACCGTGCTGGGCAGACGACCACCGTCGCCCTGCACCGTGAAGCGAACCGGACGATCGGGCGACTGCAGGCCCTCCTCGGCCAGACGCAGCAGCGGGCGGACGATCTCGAGGAACGCGACGTCGTCGCCCGGTTCGCGCGACAGCGTCTCGTGGACGAGCGCGATCGTGCGGATTCGTCGCACACTCTCGGCGACGGCCGCCTTGGCCTCGTCCGAGTTCAGACGGCGCCCCTGCAGCCGCAGCAACGACGAGATCGTCTGCAGGTTGTTCTTCACGCGGTGGTGGATCTCGCGGATGGTGGCGTCCTTCGACAACAGCAGGCGGTCGCGCTTGCGCACCTCGGTGACGTCGCGAATGAGCAGCACGCCGCCGGTGACCTCACCGCCCGCCGAGACCGGGATGCAGCGGGCCAACAGGGTGACGTCGGCGGTCTGGTCGAACTCCTCGATCACCGGCAGGCGGGTCTCGAAGGCACGCCGCACCGGGCTGTCGTTGAAACCCAGCTCGGCCAACCGCATGCCGACGGCGTTGGCGCCGATGCCGACACGGTGCAGCGCGGACACCGCGTTCGGCGAGGCGTAGCGCACGCGGGCCTCTTCGTCGAGCACCAGTACGCCGTCGCCCACCCGAGGTGCCGCGCTGGAGTCGGCGACGGGACCGTCGAACGGGAACGAACCGTCGGCGATCATCGAGGCGAAGCGCTGGAAGAGCGCGATGTACGTGCGCTCCAGTTCACCCGGCTGACGGCCCGAGCGGCTGGCCCATTCGCGGCTGAGCA
>JANMFL010000414.1:0-8349 GCA_031377945.1 Acidimicrobiaceae bacterium
GTCGCGGTCAAGCACGATCTCAGCCGGGAGCGAGAACTGCAGCACGCCGTGCAGCGCGACCAGGCCGACCGCGACGACATCCTCGAGGTCATGCGCGACGTGCGCGCCGGTGAGTCGCTGGAGGTCACTGCGGCCAGCCTCAGCATCGCAGTCCAGAAGTTCGAAGGTGTCGACGGGTGCATGGTGGTGTTGCTCGGCAGCGACGGTTCAGCGACCCCGGTGGCGATCACCGGCGCGTCGGTTCCCGATCTGCATGCCGTTGGGCGGCCGCTCGAGAACGCACGGCTCGACGTGATGGTGGACCTTTGCCGCAGCGGCGCGTGGTGGATGGACCTTCGCCCGGCCGATGGATTGGCCGCGTCGGACCCGGCGTTCCGGTCGGCGATGCTCGCGCAAGGCTTCACCGCGACCGCGTACGCCCCCATCCGGTGGGCGGGGGAGACCATCGGTGTCATCGTCATCGTGACGACGGCCGACGACGCCGAGCAGCGGATGCCCATGCGGCTCGGGGTGCTCACCGAGATCGGGTCGTTCGCCGGGACGGTGCTGGGACCACAGGCGTCACAACACATCCGCCGCGAGACCCTCCGTGCCGAGATCGAGGACATCATCGAGCACCAACGCTTCCACATCGTCTTCGAGCCGGTCGTGCACCTGCCCTCCGGTGCCGTCATCGGGTACGAGGCACTGACCAGGTTCGCGGACGGCACCGCCCCGGATCGGCGTTTCGACGGTGCGCAGAACGTCGGTCTCGGCTCCCGGCTCGAGGCCGTCTGTGCCCGTCAGGCACTCGTCGACGCCGCTGACCTACCGGCCCACGCCTGGGTCAGCGTCAACTTCTCGCCGGCATCGGTGGTCGATGGCGCGGCGGCAGAGGTGGTGCGGGGCGCCACACGTCAGGTCATCATCGAGATCACCGAACACAACGCGATCGAGAACTACGCCGCCGTCCGTCGGGCGATCGCCGAGTGTGGCAACGTGCTCGTCGCCGTCGACGACGCCGGGTCCGGATTCGCCAGCCTGCGACACATCCTCGAACTCGAGCCCGACATCATCAAGCTCGATCTCGCGCTCGTGCGCGACATCGACACCGACCCGGCGCGGCAGGCGCTCGCTGCAGGCATGCGTCACTTCGCCGCGCTCACCGGCACGACGCTGATCGCCGAAGGAGTCGAAACCGAGGCCGAGGCGCGTTCGATCCGTCAGCTGGGTGTGGAGTTGGCGCAGGGCTATCTGTTCGCCTCTGATGGCAGCCGCATAGCATTGCCGGAGTGACCTGGACGGAACGCTGGCTGCGCGCTGACGAACATGCGCAGCCTCGCCTGCTGGTGGTGGGTGGTGCCTCGCTCGACATCATTCACGTCCGCGGCATCCCGACGCCGACCCCGGGTGGAGCAGGCCTGTACACCGCGCTGGCGGCGGCCCGCGCCGGTGCCGAGGTGACCATGCTCGCGCCCTTCCCGAACCCGATGCCGCCCGAGCTCGCCCCGGCGTTGGAACGCATTCGGTGGGTGGGGCCGCAGGTGACGGTCGACGGCCTCCCCCGATTCGAGATCGCCTACGACGACGATGGCGCAGTCACCCTCTTCCGCGAGCACCTCGGCGCCGAGCCGGACATGACGCCGGCATTGCTCGAACTGCTCGACGAGTTGCCGGGGTGTGCGTACTGCGTGCCGTTCCTCGATGCCACGCTGCAGCAGTCGTTCATCGCCGCGCTCGCGGATCGTGGCTGCCTGACCGTGGCGTCGACGTATGGCAAGGCCGCACGTCAGGAGACCGAGGTGGTGCGGCAGACGGCTTCGATGGCCGACCTGTTCTTCTGCAACGCCGACGAGGCCGAGGTGCTCTTCGGTGGCGTCGACACGGCGATGGGCGTGCCCGGACGGTTCCGGTTCGTCACCCGTGGCGCGTCCGGTGCCACCGTCTTCCAGGGCGAGTTCCGCACCGACGTGCGTGGGGTGGTGGTCGATCCCCTCGACCCCACTGGGGCCGGCGACACGTTCTGTGGCACCACGGTCGCCCGCCTGTTGGCGGGGGACCATCCGGTGCTCGCCGCCCGCAGGGCGACGGTCGCAGCGGCCGAGATGGTGGCGGCGGTGGGCCCGGCCGCCCTGTGGGCCGCCGAACCGTCGCCCGACGTGCCAGCGGATGGTCGCGCCCTGGTGGATGTCGCGGCCGCCGAGCGTCTGGCCGCCGTGTTGCGCGACCTACCGACCCTGGATGGGTTCGACTTCGTCGGCGATCTGTTCCCGCCGTCCGGCGACACCGCGGCAGTCGCGTGGTTCGCCGCGGCCACGTTGCAGCAGTACGGGTTCTGGTACGAGACCGATGGTTCCCACGCCGGGCCGATGATCGCCACGATCGACGGTGTGGCACGAAAGGGCAGCGACTACCTGTGGGCGCAGTACCTGCGCGCCGACCCGGCGTTCATGCGGCCGGCGGCCCAGTCGGTCGTGGACGCGGTTGCATGGTCGAACGTGGCGGCCGACGACGACGGAGTGGACCCCTACCCGGACCCGGAGCAGCGCGCCGAGCTCTGTCGGGCCTACGGTCGCACGCTCGAATCCATCGGTTGCACCGCGGACCAACTGGTGGCCGCGGCCGCCGGGTCACCGCGACCGATGCGGTCGCTGCTCCGGTTGCTCGACCACGTCGGTGGTTACCGCGAGGACCCGTGGCGGAAGAAGAGTGCGTTGCTCGGCGTCATCCTGCGCCAGCGCCCCGAGCGGTTCCTGCCCGACGCCGACGGCGATGACGCGCCACCGATCGTCGACTACCACGTGCAACGGACGGCGCTCCGCACCGGGATGGTGGTCGTTCGTGACGGCGACTTGCGTGCGCAGGTGGTGGCGCGGCAGGTCGTGGGCCCCGACGACGAAGCGGCGATCCGGGCGGCGACGTTCACCGCCGTGGCGCTGCTCGCGGAACGCAGCGACCGCCCCATGGGGGCGGTCGACTGGTTCCTGTTCCAGATGCGCCACCGGTGTCCGGAGATGACCGCTCCGGACTGCGCACACTGCCCGGCGTTACCGGCGTGTGCGCAATCCGTCGAGCTGTTCCAGCCCGTGTTCCGGACGACGGCGTACTGACGGACGGGCTATTCGCCCGGCAGCACCGTCGGCACGAGCACCCCGTCGACCGGGATGATGATGCCGTTCGAGGCCCGCAGCTCGGGGGCGATGGTGGCGACACCGTTCACCAGGATCACCGGATCGGCTCCACTGGTGTCGGTGGTGACGGTGAGGGCCTCGCCGTACACGGTGGGCACAGTGGTGAGCGTGCCGAGGAAGGCCAGGGTGATGCCCGCGTCGACGAGGTGGAACGACAGCGCCTGCTGCAGTGCCGCCGGGTCGGCCTTGAGGGCCTCCAGGATGGCCGGGTCGACGGCGGCGAACGCATCGTTGGTCGGTGCGAACAGCGTGATCGGACCGAGCACCGTGGTGTCCTCGGTGAATCCTGCGGCCGTGAGCAACTCCACCAGGGTGGTGAACCGCTCGTCGTCCTTCAGGGTGTCGAAGATGCTCGGCGTACCCGGCTCGGGCGGCACGATCGGGATGCTCGTCGTGGGCGTCGGGATCGTGGTGGGCGGCACCGTGGTCGGCGGCGGGAGCGTCGAGCTGGGCGTGCCGGCGACGAGGCCGGCCTCGAAGGCGGCCTGCAGCGTCGCCGCGTCGAAGATGCCCGTCTCGGGCACACCGAGTTCACGTTGCAGCGCCCGGATCGCATCGATCGTCTCCTGCGAGTACACGCCGTCGATGGGCCCGGTGTAGAAGCCGAGGTCGGTGAGCAACTGCTGGATGCCGATGACCGAGTAGGTGAACGCACCCATGACGTCGCCGTGCTTGGCGCGAGCGGCCTCATCGGTCGCTGCGTCCCACTCGCCGGTGACCGGCACGCCGAGGTCGGCCTGGAAGAGGGCGACGGCGGCGGTCATTTCGTCGCTCCATTGACCATCGATGGGTCCGGAGTAGTAGCCGAGCACGGCGAGCACCTGCTGGAGCCTGCTGATCATGATCGCGGCGGCAAGGGCCTCCTGTTGGCGGATCTCGTCGAGGCTGAGGTCGCTCGAGCTGACTTCCGACATCGTCCCGCCCGTGAACGATGCGGTGGTGAGACGCACCTCGGCGGGGTCGCCGGCCTCGTCGAAGCGGATGCCACCGCTGACACCCTCGTAGTCGATGTCCTCACCGGCGCCCAGCTTCTCGAGGCAGTCGGCCACCGTGGAGCACGAGCGACCGCTGTCGGTGACGCCGATGATCGACGGGCCGAAGGCAACGGGGTCCGACGACTTGGCGGTGGCGGCGGCGAGGGCGCTGATGATGGCGCAGTCGTAGGCCTGGGCGCCGAACACCAGCTGCTGCAGACCCTCGACGGCGACGAGGCGGTCGAGGAAGGCCCGGTCGCCGGTGGACCCGATGACGCGCATGCCGTCGAGTCGCGACGGGTCGGTGTTGCTCGCCCGCTGGGCGAGGTTCGGGTCGAACAGACCGTCGAGACCGACGATCTTCGTGGCCGCGACGCCGGCCGTGACCAGTGTGTCGACCTGGCGAACACCTTCGCCGTAGGCCACGAGCACCACGGCATCAGGCGTGGTGGCGGCGATGGCCTGGGCCTCGGAGGTGAAGATGACCTGACGGGGGTTGTACGGCACGACCTGCACCGTCATGCCCCGGGCCGTGAGCGTGGCGGCCAAGCCGTTGCCCACGTCGACGCCGTAGTCGTCGTTGCGGGAGAGGATGCTCACCTTGTACGGGGTGCCTTCGGGCAGTTTCGCGGCCTCGGCATCGGCCGACAGGGCGTCGGCGACGTAGTTCAAGGTGAACGATGCGGGCATCGCGGTGCGATAGAAGACGTTCTCGGTGTCGAGCTGGGTGAGCTCGGGCGAGGTGGCCGACGCCGAGCAGGCCACCGACTTGCGGCTGGCCAGCGGATCGAGCGCGGCACGTGCGCCGGACGAGCCGATGGGGCCGAGGATCATGTTCGCACCCTGGTCGAGCAGGTCGTTCACGGCAGCGCCGGTGTCGCCGTCGAGCGATTCGTCGACGGCCAACAGCTGCACCGGGCCGCCGTTGATGCCCCCTGCTGCGTTGAGGTCGTCGATGGCCAGGCCGATCGCGGCTTCCTGTGCCGTGGCGAGTTGCGACAGCAGACCGGCCCCGGGCCGGACGTAGCCCAGCACCAGGCCGGGGTCACGGCCGTCGGCGGTCGTCTCGGTCGCGGTGGTCGTGCCTGGCGACGACGACGACGTGGTGGTCGTCTCGTCGTCGGAGCACGCCGCGAGCAACAGACCCCCCACGAGCGCTCCGGCGACGAAGCGCCGGGCGAGGGTCGGGTGGGAACGGTTCATGGAGCCTCCGGTCATGCCCCCCAGCATGCCCGACTTCGAGCCCCGGTCACCACCCGCAAAGGGTGACTGCGCGCGAGCAGTGGTGCTCAGCGGCGGCGCTTCCTCTGCTGCGAGTAAGCCACGATCACGAGGATCGCAGCAACCATGATGACGCCAGCACCGATGAAGTACATGCCGACGACACTACTGTGCGCCACATGCGCTCGCCGTTTCTGGGTCTCGTTCGCGTCGCCGCGCTCGCCGTGACGCTGTCGGTCGTGTACGCCGTCATCCCGCTGCAGTCCGATCGGTGGTGGCTGGGTCTCCTGCTCGGCGTGGGCGCGCTGGTCGCGATCACGCCGTTCACAGTGCGGCGTGCCGCGGCGATCGCCACGTCGGACCGTCCGATCCTCGCGGCGGCCGAGGCGATCGTCTTCGTGGTGTCGATGCTGATCTTCGGCTTCAGCAGCGTCTACCTGGCGATCAACCGGGGCGAGGGTCAGTTCGTGGGCCTCTCGACGAAGGTCGATGCGGTCTACTTCACGTCGACCACGCTGGCAACGGTCGGGTTCGGCGACATCCATGCCTCGGGACAGGCCGCGCGGGTCGCCGTGACGTTGCAGATGGTGCTCGACCTGTCGATGCTCGCCCTCGCCGTCAGGCTGCTCATCCGCGCAGCGCGCGACAGCAGGCCGCCGGCGACGCCGGGATGAAGCCGGACCGGTGCTGACCGGTCTACGTTGGCCGGAAATGTCTTCGCGCGACGATCATCCCAATCCGATTTTCCCGGTCTTCCTCACGGTCTTCATCGACCTGGTCGGGTTCAGCATCCTCATCCCGGTGTTCCCGCTGCTCATCAGCCCGGGTTCGCCCTTTCGGGTGACGCCCGACTCGTGGTCGTTCCAGGACGGGCTGATCATGCTCGGCTTCCTGCAGGCCATCTACCCGCTCTGCACCTTCGTCGCCGCGCCCATCCTGGGCCAACTCTCGGACCGCTACGGCCGCCGGCCGGTGCTGGCCTTCAGCATCGCCGGTACCGCCATCGGCTACGTGGTGTTCGCGCTCGGCATCTCGACGTTGTCGATCCCGTTGCTGTTCGTCGGTCGGGCGATCGACGGGCTCACCGGCGGCAACATCGCCGTGGCGCAGGCGGCGATCGGCGACATCAGCACCGATCAGAACCGGCAGAAGAACTTCGGGCTCCTCGGCGCGGCGTTCGGACTGGGCTTCATCATCGGTCCGTACCTCGGTGGCAAGCTCAGCGTGCCCGGTGTGAGCTTCTACGGCCTGTTCACCACGCCCGACTGGTTCTCGGCCACCACACCGTTCTGGTTCGCCGCCGTGCTGTGCGTGATCAACGTGGTCCTCATCCTCACCAGGTTCCCGGAGACGATCGCCCACAAGCAGACCGACAAGAAGATCGACGCGGCCACCTCGGTGAACAACGTGGTGCGCGGCTTCGCGTCGCCACGGTTGCGCGTCCTGTTGACGTCGTCGTTCCTGTTCAACGGCGGGTTCACCTTCTTCACGACCTTCTTCGGCGTGTACCTCGCGAACAGCTTCGGATTCTCGGCGAGCAAAACGGGCGACTACTTCGCCTTCGTGGGCCTGTTCATCGCCATCAGTCAGGCGCTCCTCGTGCCGAGGGTCGCCAACCACCTGCGCGATCACCAGGTCCTGCGCTTCTCGTTCTTCGGGCTCGCTGGCGCGATGAGCCTGTTCTTCCTGGCCGACGCGAGCTGGCAGCTGTATGCGATCGTGCCGTTGTTCTCGGCCTTCAACGGCCTGACCATGGCCAACCAGACGAGCCTCATCTCGCGATCGGCCGAGCCGGGCAAGCAGGGCGAGGCGATGGGCATCTCGAGCAGCGTGATGAACCTGGCCCAGGTGCCGGCGAGCATCCTGGTGGGGTTCATCACCGGCTCGATCACCTCGGCGATGCCGCTGGTGGTCTCGACCATCTGCATCGCCGCCGCGGGTGTGGTGTTCGTGGTGTGGTTCCGACCGACCTACGTGCACGATGGACCGCGCCACCGACCCGAGTCGGCGCCGGTGCACTGAGCGTGCGGCGCTGCCACGTTCGGAGCGGGCGTGCGAGATCCTTCGCGAGAAGGTGCCACTCGGCCAGGGCTGAGCGTCAGAGGTGCTTGTTGCGCTCGAGCCAGCGCATCGCGAAGAACCCCCACGTTGGCGGCAGGTAGAACGTCGAGGTGCGGTAGGCGATGACCGCTGCGAACGCTGCTTCGTCGGGCATGCCGGCACGGATGAGGCCGACGGTGAGCAGCGTCTCGGACACGCCCACACCACCGGGCACCGGTACGAGTCCGGCGAACAGCGACACGAAGAGGTGGATGAGCAGCAGGTCGGCGAACGGCACGGTGTAGCCCATGGATCGGGCGAACAGGCCGAGCGCGATGGTGAAGAACAACTCCGTCGCGATGTTGCCGCCCAGCAGCAACGCCAGGCGTCGCGGCGACGTGAGGCCGCGTAACACTGCCAGGGCCTCGGTACCCAGCCGCTTCGCCCAGTCGACGACCAGCACCCGGAGGCGGCGCACGACGGCGATCACGACGACCACCAGCACGACCAGCACCACGGCGATCCAGAGCAACCGCGTCGCCGTGCTGCCGGCGTTGCTGAGGTCGATGTCCAGCGACGCGCCCGTGAACAACACCAGACACGTGATGCCGATGACCTCGACGAAGAAGGTCGTCATCACGTCGATGAACCCAGCGGCGAGTGCGGCTCCGGGAGGGATGGCCTGACGTTGGAAGAAGCGCACGCTGACGGCGACGCGCGCCGCGTACGACGGGATGGCGACGTTCAGGTACGACATCGCCAGTTGCATGGTGTAGACCGGACCGAACGCCAGCGGCGCCGGCGAAGACCCCAGCGTCGACACCGCCTGCGACACGCGGGTGACGTTGGCGAAGATGAAGCCGAGCAGCAGCAGCCACCAGGTGGCGCCGCGGATTTCGTCGAGCACGCCCTCCAGGTCCAGGCCGGCGATCGCGGTGCTGATC
>JANMFL010000423.1:0-25678 GCA_031377945.1 Acidimicrobiaceae bacterium
CGCCGGCGCGCTGCGCCGCGCAACATCGGGGACGAGGGAACCGATCGTCCGGCGATCACGTAGTCTGCACACCTGGGTGCACGTCGCTGACCAATTGGTCGATGCGGTGCACGCCACACGGGAATCACGGAAATCACAGGACTGATCCAGTCGGAGGACGACGCTCACATGGCAACGGTGCTGTTCGCGCACTCCTACTTCCTGCAGCTGGATCCGAAGCAGCACGCGAAGATGAAGCCCTATCCGCCGCTGAACACGTTGCATGCGGCGACGGTGCTCCGCAACCAGGACATCGAGGTCGCCGTCTTCGACGCCATGCTCGCTGCGGACGAGTCCGAGTTCCTGGCCAGTCTCGAGCAACACCGGCCCGAGATCGTCGTGATGTTCGAGGACAACTTCAACTTCCTGTCGAAGATGTGCCTCACCCGCATGCGTGAAGCCGCCGTCACGATGATCGGCATGGCCCGGTCCGTCGGATGCCGGGTCATGGCCTGCGGGGCCGATGTCACCGACCACCCCGAGATGTACCTCGACGCAGGGGCCGAGGCCTGCCTGCTCGGTGAGGGCGAACACACCATGCGCGAGGTCGTGGATCGGTGGCTCGGTGCCGAGCCCTACCAGTCGCTCGCCGACATCGCCGGCATCGCCACCCGTCACGACGGCGAGGTGCACAACAACGGCCGGCGGTCCATCGAGCGTCACCCCGACGTGTTCGGCCACCCGGCACGCGACCTGGTCGACATCGAGGCCTATCGCTCGGCATGGCACTCGAAGCACGAGCGGTTCTCGATGAACATCGTGTCCACTCGAGGGTGTCCCTACTCGTGCAACTGGTGCGCCAAGCCCATCTGGGGGCAGCGCTACGCGATGCGTTCGGCCGTCGAGGTGGCCGAAGAGGTGCTCCACCTGGCCACCCACTACCACCCCGACCACCTGTGGTTCGCCGACGACATCTTCGGCTTGCGCAGCGATTGGTTGGCGACGTTCGCGGATCGTCTCAACGAGGCCGGCACGCATGTGCCGTTCACGATGCAGAGCCGTTGCGACCTGATGAACGAGCAGGCCGTCGACGCGTTGGCCCGTTCCGGCTGCGAAGAGGTGTGGCTGGGTGCCGAGAGTGGCAGCCAGCGCATCCTCGACGCGATGGACAAGGAGATCACGGTCGAGCAGATCCGTGAAGCCCGCCTGCGACTCGGCGCGCACGGCATCCGCGCCTGCTTCTTCATCCAGTTCGGCTACCCGGGCGAGACATGGGACGACATCGAAGCCACGGTCGCGATGATCACCGACGTCATGCCCGACGACATCGGCATCAGCGTCAGCTACCCGCTGCCCGGCACCCGGTTCCACGAGATGGTCAAGCTCGAACTCGACGAGCAGGCCAACTGGAGCACCTCCGGCGACCTGGCGATGATGTTCCACGGGACGTACCCGACAGAGATCTACCGCGAGCTGCACCTGAGCCTGCACGACCTGCACGACCTGAAGCGTCGCGAGGCCGGCCTCAGCCGGAACCCGCACGCGATGCTCGTCGAGGTCTCGCTCGCCGAGCACCAGACGCGCGTCGAGCAACGATGGGCCGACCTCCGCGCCCGCGAAGTGGCGGCTCGCAACCCCAACCCCACCCGGTTGCGCATCCCCGTCCTGTCCGAGTAGTCGGGACTGGCGGCCGAGTACGGCTAGAACAGGTCGATGGCCAACGACACACCCTGGTGGAAGGACGCGGTCGTCTACCAGATCTATCCGCGCTCGTTCTTCGACTCGAACGGCGACGGCATCGGCGACCTGAACGGCATCACTTCAGCGCTCGACCATCTGCAGACGCTGGGGGTCGATGTCGTGTGGCTCAGCCCCCACTTCGACAGCCCCAACGCCGACAACGGGTACGACATCCGCGACTACCGCAAGGTGATGACCGAGTTCGGCACCATGGGCGACTTCGATCGCATGCTCGCAGCGATGAACGAGCGCGGCATTCGTCTGGTGCTCGACCTCGTGGTGAATCACAGCAGCGACGAGCACGAATGGTTCGTGCAGAGTCGGTCGTCGCGCGACAACCCCTACCGCGACCACTACATCTGGCGAGACGGCAAAGACGGCGGGCCGCCGAACAACTATCCGGCCTTCTTCGGTGGCTCGGCGTGGGAGTACGACGAGCACACCGACCAGTGGTACCTGCACTACTTCGCGGTGAAGCAGCCCGACCTGAACTGGGAGCACGAGCCCGTCCGCCGCGAGGTGTACGACGTGATGAAGTTCTGGCTCGACAAGGGCGTCGCCGGATTCCGCATGGACGTCATCCCCTTCATCTCCAAGCAACCGGATCTGCCCGACCTGGTCGGCGACGAACGTTTCCGACCGCAGTACGTGTACGCCAACGGGCCTCGGGTCCACGAGTTCCTTCACGAGATGCACACCGAGGTGCTCGGCCCGTACGACGCGGTCTCGATCGGCGAGGCGTTCGGCGTCGAGGTGGCCGACATCCCGAAGTTCACCGACGTGGATCGGCAGGAACTGTCGATGATCTTCCAGTTCGACCTCGTGCGCCTCGGGCACCCGCATTGGCGGCAGCAGTCGTTCACGTGGCCGCAGTTCAAGCGCATCGTCACCGAGATGGATCAGGTGGCCGGGTCGTCGGGGTGGAACACGAGCTTCCTCGCCAACCACGACAACCCGCGCCTGGTCAGCCAGTTCGGTGACGATCGTCCCGAGTGGAGAGAACCGTCGGCGAAGGCGCTGGCCACGTGGAACCTCACGCAGCGGGCGACGCCGTTCATCTACCAGGGCGACGAGCTGGGGATGACCAACTTTCCGTTCACGTCGATCGAGCAGTACGACGACGTCGAGGTGCGGGGCCTGTGGCGGGGTCTGGTCGAGACGGGCAAGGTGCCGGCCGAGGAGTTGCTCGAAAATCTGGCGCGGACCAGCCGCGATCACTCGCGCACCCCAGTGCAGTGGACCGCCGACCCGCACGGCGGCTTCACAACGGGGACTCCATGGCTCGCGGCGAACCCGAACCACGTCGAGATCAACGCCGCGGCGCAGCGCGTCGATCCCGACTCGGTGTTCCACCACCATCGCACGCTCATCGCACTGCGGCGTGAGCACCCGGTGCTGGTGCACGGCGCGTATCGCGACATCGACCTCGAGCACCCGCACGTCTACGCGTACACGCGCACACTCGGCGACGTCACCGCCCTGGTGCTGCTGCACCTGGGCGACGAGACGCACGAGTACACACTGCCCGACGGGCTCGCGATCGGCTCGACGTTGATCGTCAGCGGGGTGGAGCCTGCCCCTGGCAGCACGACGGTGACGCTCACCGGGTGGCACTCGTCGGTCCACCTCGTGGCCTGACCAGGCGCGCAGTACTGTGCGCCGCATGAGGGTGCACGGGCCGGAACGGTTGGCAGGGCAGGGGCTGGATGTGCAGCAGGCCGAGTCGGGTGACCGCGCGATCGCGGTGCTGCTCACCGACCCTGTGGTGGGCGATCAGGTCGACCTCGTCCTCACATGGCGGGGCGACGACGCCGAGGCCGGTGCGTACGAGGTGTGGTCGAGGCGCGGAATGGTCCGCTTCCGTCGACTGGTCGACGAACGCGGACACCTGTGTTTCGACGTCGTCGAGGTCGTGGGCGAGAACCCGATCGAGCGACAGGACCCGTTGGCGTTGAACACGCTGGAGTCGGAGCGCGCCGCGTCGGCCGCGTCCGGGTTCGCCGCCGACGACCCGGCGACGCGGTTCATCGCGCCGCAGCACCAGACATATCCGTTCGGCTACGAGCGCGCCGCCCAGTTGTTCGACTCGCCCAACGCGCCCGACCTTGCAGTGTCGCCACGCGACTGGTGTTCCGGAAGCCAACCCGGCACGCACGGTGCGCTGCACGTCCGCCAGGCCCGCGCCCCACTCTGGTTCAGCGGGCGCGGCATCCGCGTCGGCCGCCACGACCTCGCGGCGCGGTCGGTGGACATCGCCCCGACGTGCCTCGCTGCACTCGGTTTCCCCGTCGTCGACGGGCTCGACGCGAGCGGGTCCCCTTCGTCCGAGGTCTATCTCGCCCGCCAGGACGGACGGCCGCTCGACGAGATCCTCGACGACTCCGGCTTGCGGCCCGCCCGCCTGTACGTGTTCCTGATGGACGGAATGCATCAGACCGAGCTCGAGCATCGCCTCGACGCCGACCCTTACGCGCTGCCCAACCTGCGTCGCCTGCGCGACCGTGCTGCGGTGCTCGCGGGCGGATCAATGGTGAACTTCCCGTCGATCACCTGGCCCAGTCACACGGCCATCGTCACCGGTGCATGGTGTGGGCACCACGATGTCGTGAACCCCACGTACTACGTGCGGGAGGATCGCGAAACCGTGTCGCCGCAGGGGCTGCAGGTGGGTACCGAGCGCTTCGCCAGCACCGCGGTCGAGAGCCTGCACGAGGCGTTCCATCGCGTCGATGCCGACTCGCTCACCGTGGCCATCCACGCTCCCTTCGGCCGGTCGGCGAAGCATGCGGTGCTCGAGGGCCGCAACCTGTGCGACCGCATCCGCGTGAAGGAACTCACCATCGAGTTCGCCGGCGACATGAACCCGCGGTGGGCCGACGAGCACCCGGCGGTGGCCAGCGAGTCGCTGCTCGACACACGCGGACTCGCACAGGTCATCGAGTTGTTGCGCCGGGACGATCTGCCAGCTCCCGCGTTCGTGTACCACGAGCTCGCCGTCACCGATGGGGCGGGTCACGAGTATGGGCCCCATGCCGACGGCCTGGTCGACGCGTTGCTCGAGACCGATCGGCGCATCGGTCACGTGCTCGCCGAACTCGACCGTCTCGACCTGTTCGACGAGACGCTCTTCGTCGTGTCGGCGGATCACGGCATGGCCCCGCAGGACGTGACGCTGCGCGCCAACCCGGCCGCGCACGTGGTCGAGGCCGGCTTCGAAGCGGTCGTGGCCGAGCCGATGATCTGGCTGCGCGATGTCGCCGTGTTCCTCGAACGCAAGCCCGACCATCGAACCGGGCGCATCACCGTGCTCGACAACGACGCCGACCGGTCGGGAGCGCGCGCGCCCGTCGAGGGCGCCGAGATCACGGTCGTCGCGCACCTCCCGGGTCGTTCGCCCCGAGAGTTGGCGCGTGGGCGAACCGATCACAACGGTCTGTACGGCTTCGCCACGCCGAGCGACCTTCCCGCCGACCAGGTTGCGATCAGCGTGCATGCCCGCGGTTTCAACGCCCGGCACCTGCTGCTCGACGGCGAGACCCTCGGCCTCGATCTGCGCGCCCGCCTCTACGGCTGAACCGCTCGGGGTCGGTGTTCGGGCGTGATAGCAACGTCCCGTGACGAGCACCGCCCTGAATCCCACTTCGAACCCCACCCCGTACCACGACCTCGACGCATACATCGCGCTGCCGCGGCTGGGCGGACTCGCGCTCAGCCCCGACGGTGCACGTCTGGTCACCTCGGTCAGCGTCATCGGCGCCGACCGAGTTGGCTCGACCAGTGCGCTGTGGGAGGTGGATCCGAAGGGAGGGCGCGCGCCGCGTCGGCTGACCCGCAGCGCGAAGGGTGAGTCGTCGGCCACCTTCCTGCCCGACGGCTCGATGTTGTTCGTGTCCGGCCGGCCAGATCCTGACGGAACCGACGACGCCCCGCCGGCGCTGTGGCTGCTCGAGGCCGACGGTGGAGAGGCGCGTGTCGTTGCCAGCCGGCCCGGCGGCGTGGGCATGGTGACCGTGGCGGCCGACACGGGGCGGTTGGTGATGGCGTCGGCCACCATGCCGTCAGCGGTCACGGAAGCCGACGACGCGGCGCGCCGTAAGGAACGCAAGGAACGCAAGGTCTCGGCGATCCTGCACGAGGGTTACCCCATTCGCTACTGGGACCACGACCTGGGTCCCGATCAGCTCCGACTGTTCGTGGGCGAGGTTCCGCCCTCGCCATCGAGTGTGGTGGTGCCGCCAGCGAAGACCGAGCAGCCGAAGACCGGGCAGCAGAAGGACGGGCAGCAGAAGGACGGGCAGCCGAAGGACGGGCAGCCGAAAGACGGCACCGAATCGGCTGCCGCTGAGGCGGCGGCCTCGACGCCAGGGCGAATGGCGCTCCGCGACCTCACGCCGCGTCCGGGCCGTGCACTCGACGACACCGAGATCGACATCAGTCACGACGGTGCCGTCGTGGCGACGAACTGGTTCGTGGACGAGGCGTTCGGTCGACGCCAGGCGGTGGCGCTCGTCGACGTGGCCTCCGGCGATCTGCGCCTGGTGCTCGACGACGTGGACGTCGAGTACTCGTCGCCCCGCTTCTCGCCCGACGGCACCAAGTTGGCCGTGATCGTGCAGAGCCGATCCACCGCGTCGACTCCACCCGACCAGTGGCCAGCGGTGCTCGACATCGCCAGCGGTGCCCTCATCGACGTCGCGAAGGACTGGGACCGTTGGCCGGGACGCGCCAGTTGGACACCCGACGGCACCGCGTTGCTGATGGTCGCCGACTCCGATGGCGCCGCACCCGTGTTTCGCGTCGAGGTGGCCGGTGGCGCCGTGACCCGCCTGACAGGTGACCACGGTGCCTATTCCGACGTGGTCGTGTCGCCCGACGGTTCGTCGGTCTATGCGCTCCGTTCGGCGATCGACGCGGCCCCGGCGCCGGTGCGTCTCGATGCCCGAGCGGCCGACCAGCAGCCGACGTTCCTGCCGTCGCCGATCGAGGTGGCGGCGTTGCCAGGATGGTTGGAGGAAGTGACCGCGACCGCAGCCGATGGCACGCCGCTGCGCGCCTGGTTGGCGCTGCCCGAGGGCGCGAGCGCCGAGGCGCCTGCGCCGCTGTTGCTGTGGATCCACGGTGGCCCGCTCGGTTCGTGGAACGCGTGGTCGTGGCGGTGGAACCCGTGGCTCGCCGTCGCCCAGGGGTACGCGGTGGTGCTGCCCGACCCCGGCCTGTCCACCGGCTACGGACAACACATGATCCAACGCGGGTGGGGAGCGTGGGGTTCCGAGCCGTACACCGACCTGCTCACCATCACCGACGCCACCGAGGCCCGCGCCGATGTCGATGAGACGCGGGTCGCGGCGATGGGCGGGTCGTTCGGCGGGTACATGGCCAACTGGATCGCCGGCCACACCGATCGTTTCGCCGGCATCGTCACCCACGCCAGCCTGTGGGCGCTCGACCAGTTCGGTCCCACCACCGACGCCGCGTACTTCTGGGCGCGCGAGATGACTCCCGAGATGGCGCTGGCGAACTCACCGCACCGGTTCGTCGACCAGATCCGCACACCAATGCTGGTCGTGCACGGCGACAAGGACTACCGGGTGCCCATCGGCGAGGGTCTGCGCCTGTGGGCGGAGTTGGCGCAGCGCGCGGGAGCCACGGGTGAGATGCCGCACAAGTTCCTGTACTTCCCCGACGAGAACCACTGGGTCCTCACACCGCAGCACGCCAAGGTCTGGTACTCGACGGTGTTCGCGTTCTTGGACCACACCGTCCACGGCAACGATTGGAAGGTGCCGGACATCCTGCGCTGACGGTGCGGGGGTCACTCGGCCAGGATCGCGTCCATCTGGCCCATCGCCGCCTTGAGGCCTTCCTCCATGCCCATCTGGACGAGCTGTTCGAGTTGCTCGACGGTGCCGAACAGGCTGGTGATGGTGACACGGGTGCCCCCACCGTCGAGGTCGGACAGATCGACGCGCATCGAGGTGACGGGCAGGTCCGGGTTGGCCACTCCGTGGGCGTCGGCGAAACCGTCCTCGACCACGAGCAACCGCGGCGGCTGCACATCGAGGACGCGCCACCACCCGTGGTGCCGCTCGCCCTCGGGACTGGTCATGTGGTACTCGACCGACCCGCCAGGGGTCAGGTCGTGGGCGCTGAACGTGGCCGGGAACATGGGCGGTCCCCACCACCGCTCGAGGCGACGCGGGTCGGCCCACAGTTGCCACACCCGGTCGACGGTGGCGTCGAACTCGGCGGTGACGGTCATGGTGAGTGCGGTCATGTCCTTCTGGACGTCGATCACGGTCATCGGGGTGCTCCTGGTGTGGTGGACGTACGTCGCACGAGTGTGCGACGGGTGGGGTGTGGTCAGAGCTCGGGCTCGTCGAGCAAGGCGGCCATGCCGTCGAGGCGATGACGCCAGAGGGCCTCGTACTCGTCGAGCAGACGCGTCGCCCGACGCACGGTGTCGATCTGGGCGTGGACGATCTGCTCGCGACCGCGACGGGTCTTGGACACCAGCCCTGCCTGCTCCAGCACGGCCACGTGCTTCTGCACGGCCGTGAGGCTGATGGGGTAGTGGCGGCCGAGTTCGGACACCGACACCGCGCCCACGAGGACCCGGTGGACGATGTCGCGTCGCGTGCGGTCGGCCAGTGCGTGGAAGACGCGGTCGGCCTCGTCGGGAGGGAGAAGATCTACAACCATTCGGTTGTAGATTAGCGAGCGATGTCGATCAGCGCAAGGGTCACTGCGTCGAGCGGTGCGCTGCGGTCAGATCGGCGACGTCGCGCATGATCTTGGCGAGCTGGAAGTCCTTCGGCGTGTACACGGCACTGACCCCCGCATCGGCGAGCCGAGCGCGGTCGCCCTCGGGGATGATGCCGCCGACGATGACCGGCGAGTCGACCCCTTCGGCGCGGAGCATGTCGAGGATGGTCGGAACCAGTTCGAGATGCGAGCCGCTGAGGATGGACAGGCCGATCACATCGGGGTCCTCGTCGCGCGCCGAGGCGACGATCTGCTCGGGCGTCAGGCGGATGCCGCTGTACACGACTTCCATCCCGGCGTCGCGAGCAGCGACGGCGATCTGTTCGGCGCCGTTGCTGTGCCCGTCGAGTCCGGGCTTGGCCACCAGGAACCTCGGCGGCCCGCCGGCCATCGACTTCACGTACTCGGCGACCGCAGCGAGCTCGCCGACGCGCCGGCCGACGGCGGCGTTCACGCCGGTCGGTGCCCGAAACTCGCCGAACACGTCGCGCAAGCACGCCGACCATTCGCCCGTGGTGCCGCCGGCCTTGGCGAGCGCGATGGACGGCTCCATGATGTTGCCGTCTCCCGTCGCTGCATCATGCAGCGCGGCGAGCGCAGCATCGACCGCGACCTGGTCGCGGTCCTTACGCCACTCGTCGACCTCGGCGATGAGTTCGTGCTCGACCGCAGGGTCGACGGTGAGGATGTTGCCGGGCTGGTCGAGCGGCGACGGTTCGCTCTCGGTGAAGGCGTTCACGCCCACCACCGTCTGGTCGCCGGCCTCGATACGCCGAGTGCGCTCGGCCATGCTGCGAACCAGGCGGCCCTTGAGCTCGTCGACGGCGGAGAACGCGCCACCGAGTTCGAGGACCTCCTGCAGCTCAGCCCAGGCGGCGTCGCGCAGCTCGGCGGTCTTCGTCTCGATGACGATGCTGCCGTCGAACAGATCGCCGTACTCCAGCAGGTCGGTCTCGAAGGCGAGCACCTGTTGCATGCGCAGCGCCCACTGCTGATCCCACGGACGCGGCAGACCGAGGGCTTCGTTCCACGCGGGCAACTGCACACTGCGCGCGCGGGCCTTCTTGGACAGCGTGACCGCGAGCATCTCGAGCACGATGCGCTGCACGTTGTTCTCGGGCTGCGCCTCGGTGAGGCCGAGGCTGTTCACCTGCACGCCGTAGCGGAAGCGTCGGGCCTTCGTGTCGGTGACCCCGTAGCGCTCGAGGCCGATGCGGTCCCACAACTCGGTGAACGCACGCAGCTTGCAGATCTCTTCCACGAAACGGATACCGGCGTTGACGAAGAACGAGATCGCTCCGAACACCTGGCTGAACTGTTCGGGTGGAACCTGACCGCTGTCACGAACCGCGTCGAGCACGTCGATGGCAGTGGCCAGAGAGAACGCGATCTCCTGCACGGGCGTCGCGCCGGCTTCCTGCAGGTGATAGCTGCAGACGTTCATCGCGTTCCACTTCGGCGAGTGCTGCGCACACCAGGCGACCATGTCGACGATCAGCCGCTTCGACGGCTCGGGCGGGAAGATGTAGGTGCCTCTCGACAGGTATTCCTTGACGATGTCGTTCTGGGTGGTGCCGCGTAACGCAGTCGAGTCGACCCCCTGTTCCTCGGCGTTGGCGACGTACAACGCCAACAACCACGCGGCGGTGGCGTTGATCGTCATCGACGTGTTCATCTGCCCCGGGGGGATGTGATCGAGCAGGGTTCGCATGTGGCCGATGTGCACCACCGGCACGCCCACCTTGCCGACCTCGCCGCGAGCGAGCACATGATCGGGGTCGTACCCGGTCTGGGTGGGAAGGTCGAACGCGATCGACAGCCCGGTCTGCCCCTTCGCCAGGTTGGTGCGGTAGAGCTCGTTCGAGGCCCGGGCCGACGAATGGCCCGAGTAGGTGCGCATCAACCAGGGTTCGTCGCGAGTCGTCATGGGACCAGAGTGTTACCGCTCGATCGCCGCCAAAGCCACTCCCGGGACCCCGCGAGCAGTTTCTTTCAAGAAACTCTCAAGTCCACCGAAGGACCGTCCGATACCTCTTGCACAACCGGGCGGCGGAAACCCCTCGGGAGCACCATCGGGTCGTCGGAAGGAGTGCCGTCGACCGCGATGGTGTCTCTCGTTCTTCGCGGCCGTCGGAGCGGGCCGTCAGATCGGTGTGGTCGGCCCGACGGCATCGGCCAGCAGCGCCAGATAGCGAGCGCGTGGCATCTCGATCGCGCCCAGCGAGGCCAGGTGCTCGGTGCGCCACTGCACGTCGAGCAGCGTGGCCGACTGCTCGCGCAGAATCTCGACGAGGGCGACCAGTGCCACCTTCGACGCATCGGTCGCCGAGTGGAACATCGACTCGCCGGCGAACAGGCCGTTCACCTTCACGCCGTACACCCCGCCGACCAACTCGCCGTCCAGCCAGGTCTCCACACTGTGCGCCCACCCCAGGTGGTGCAGTCGGGCGTAGGCGCGCACGAAGTCCTCGGTGATCCAGCCATGCGGGCGACGGGGGTCGGCGCAGCGGCGCATCACCGTCTCGAACTCGGTGTCCGTTCGGATCTCGAACCGGGCGCAGCTCTTGCGCAGCGAGCGTGACACGTGCAGGCCGTCGAGAGGGATGATGCCGCGTGGGTCGGGCGACCACCATCCGAGCTTGCGCCGGCCGAGCGGCATGGGGAACAAGCCGCCCCGGTAGGCGGCCAGGAGCGTGCCGGGCTCGAGATCGGCGCCCACAGCGACCAGACCGTGCGCGTCGGCACGGTCGGGAGAGGGAAGCAGCCAGTGCGTGGCCGGCGGTTCGACGGGCATCGCCGTCAGTCTCGCGGGCCGCGGCGTCAGCAGGTGCGGTATCGGTAGATGCGGTATCAGTAGGTGTAGAAACCGCGCTTGGTCTTGCGGCCCAGGTGACCGGCAGCGACCATTCGTCGCAGTGTGGGCACTGCGGCGTAGTTCGGGTCGGCGAACTCGGCGTACAGCGCATCGAGGATGGCGAGCGAGGTGTCGAGGCCCACCAGGTCGAGCAGTGCGAACGGCCCCATGGGGAAGTTGCAGCCGCCCTTCATGGCGGTGTCGATGGATTCCATCGATGCGGTGCCGACCTCCCACATGCGTACGGCGTTGTTCAGGTATGGGAACAGCAACGCATTCACGATGAAGCCGGCTCGATCCTTGACCTCGACGCCGTCCTTGCCGCAGGCGGCAGCGAAGGCGAGCGCCGTGGCGATGGTGTCGTCGCTGGCGGTGATGGGCCGCACGACCTCGACCAGCTTCATCATCGGAGCGGGGTTGAAGAAGTGGATGCCGACGACCTTGTCGGGCCGCTGGGTGACCATGGCCATCTCGACCACCGGCAGGGTGCTGGTGTTCGTGGCGAGGATGGCGCCGGGCTTGACGATCTGCTCGAGCTCGGCGAACAACGCCTTCTTGACGGCGAGGTCCTCGACGACCGATTCGATGACCAGATCGCAGTCGGCGACGTCGCCGAGGTGGTCGGTTGCCAGGATGCGGCCGAGTACCGCGGCTCGCTCGTCCTCGGTGGACTTGCCGCGTTCGATGGCCTTGGCGAAACCCTTGTCGATGCTCGCGACCATTGCCTCGGCCGACGCCTTGCTGCGCGACCGCACGACCACGTCGTACCCGGCTCGCGCCGCCACTTCCGCCAGGCCAGAGCCCATGATGCCGGAACCGAGGATGCCCACCTTCTTGATCTCACTCATGGCCGACACAGTAGCTACTCGCCGGTAACTTCGACGAAGCGAGTACCGTCGGCCGCATGACCTCCGGCGACCCTCTCGACGTCAGTGCGGCCCTGCAGTTCTTCATGGAGGTCGACAAGCTGAAGGGGGTCGAGCGCCGCAACTGGCTGGCCGATGGTTCCCGACGCGAGAACACGGCCGAGCACTCGTGGCACCTCGGCATCGCCGCGATGGTGTTCTCCGGGTTCGCGACCGAGCCCGTCGACCTCGGCCGAGCGGTGTGCATGGCGCTGGTGCACGACATCGTCGAGATCGACGCGGGTGACACGTTCGCGTACGACACGTCCGAGCTCGCCGAGACCAAGCGGGCGCGCGAAGAGGCGGCGGCCGACCGGTTGTTCGGCATCCTTCCGGCGGAGTTGGGCGGTCACTTCCGCGAACTGTGGGACGAGTACGAGCGCGGCGACACACCCGAGGCTCGCTACGTGATGGCGGTCGATCGGGTCGCGCCGATGCTGCTGAACGTCGCGGAGGGTGGCAGCGCCTGGCGCGAGTACGGCATCACGCGCTCGAGGGTCATCGCTCGCAACGGGGTTCACGTCGAGCCGGCCCTCCCGGGTGTGTGGGCCGAAGCGCTGGCGCGCCTCGACCAGGCCGCCGCGGCCGGCAAGGTCGACCCGGCCTGACCATGGCGTTCCGCAGGAGTCCCAAGTACGTCGTCGAACGCACTCCGCAGGGGTACGTGATCAACCTCCAGGGCGAGGAACTCGACCTGGTGGTGCGGCTGTTCGCCGAACTGCGCGGTCTGGTCCTGAGCGACGATCCACGGCATGCGCCGCTGATCCGCCGGCTGTTCCCGCCGGCGTATCACCTGTCCGACGACGCCGAGGCCGAGTCGGAGTACCAGCGGTTGATGCGCGACGAGCTCGTTGCCTCACGCCTCGAGAGCATCTCGTCGGTCGAGACGGCGATGTCCGACGGCGTGCCGCTCGACGACGCGGCCATGCAGGGGTTCGTGCAGTCGTTGAACGCCGTTCGCCTGGTGCTGGGCACGCTGCTCGACGTGGGTGAGGAGCACGATCCGGCGGCGGTCCGCGACGACGATCCGATGGTCGGCGAGCACCACCTCTACACGTTCCTCAGCTGGCTGCTCGAGTGCGCCGTGGAGGCGATCACGCGAGAGGGCACATCACGCAGCTGATCGCGCCCGGGCCGGTGAGGGCGCCCATGCTCGGGCCGATGCGGAACCGCACCACTTCGAACACCGTCGCTGCGGCTTCCACCGCACCTTCCAACGCATCGGCGAGCGGAGCACTGGCGCTGTCGCTGTGGCCCACGGCGACGCGCAACTGCGGACCCCACGCCACGGCTCGCGCCGACATCTCGTTGATCGCGTCGATCGCCGTGCCGAACTCGCCGAGATGTTCGGCGCCCCCCTCGCGGATGCGCAGCAGGTCGAACCCGGGCTCGACGAGCGACGGTCGAGGCAGGAGGAGCAGGTGGCCGAGATCGACCGTCGCCTGTTCGGCGGCGGCCACGGCCTGATCGAGCGTCGCTCCCGACACCACCGCGTCGACCGCCTTCCAGACCGCGCAACCGACACCGAACCCGGCGCTGACCGTGTCGACGACGCGCACCGGAATGGGTGTCGAGTGGGCGGCGAGACGAGCCGCCTTCAGCGCGCCGACCACCGAGGCACCCACGTGGATGGACACGATCTCGGTGCAGCCGCGCTCGATGAGGTCTTCGTACGCCGCGGCGAACTGGCCGGGATCCGGGTCGGTGGTGACGACAGTGGGGCGGTGGCCGTCGGCGTGCAGGGCCCAGAACGCGTCGGCGTCCAGGTCCACGCCGTCGAGATGGTCGACATCGTCGATCGTGACGATGAGCGGCACCACCTCCACGCCCCAGCGGGCGACGAGTTCGGGCGGGAGCTGTGCGCTCGAGTCGGTGCAGATGCCGATCACTTCGGCGACCGTAACCAACGGAGGTGAGAAGGAGGTGACGATCCCGAGTCGATCGCGCAGAACCTCCGAAATTGTCAGATTCGTCCGAGTTCGGTCAACCACGCCGGCATGCGAACCGGCCGCCCCTCGGCGTTCACGCAACCGTGCACCGTGACCGCCGTGGCGCGTCCCTCGCCGCCCACCGTCAGCAGGTATGCCATCTGGAAGGTCGCCCGCGTGGCCGCCCCGAGGCGCAGGTGCACCAGCACCTCGTCGTCGAAGCGCAGCGGCAGCCGGTACTGCACGAAGGCCTCGAGCACCACGTAGTCCACCCCGTCCTTGCGCAGTTCGGTGTACGGATGCCCGAGTGCACGCAGGTACTCGACTCGGGCCTCCTCCAGATACGGCAGGTATCGGCTGTGATGGACGATGCCCATCGCATCGGTCTCGGCGAAGCGGACACGCAGTCGATGGTGATACGGGTAGTCGTCGGCGACGAGGCTGGGTTCCAGTTCGAGACGCACCCGGGCACCGTACCGCTCAGGGGTTCGCGCGATTGGGCGTGCGGAATCAGGGCCATCGCTGATAGTGTGCTCACGCTCTCAACCGGAGTCGTCCAATGCCCCCATCGTCTAGTGGCCTAGGACACCACCCTTTCAAGGTGGCGGCACGGGTTCGAATCCCGTTGGGGGTGCAAGACCATACTGGTCACACAGAATGGTCCCGTGGTGAAGTGGAGTTCACGCCGGCCTGTCAAGCCGGAGGTCGCGGGTTCGAACCCCGTCGGGACCGCTCGGGCGCAAGCCCGTTCGGGTGTCATCTTGTTCTTCAACGACAAGATGGCGCACAACATCGGTCGAGTAGCTCAGTCGGCAGAGCATACGCCTGAAAAGCGTAGGGTCACCGGATCGACGCCGGTCTCGACCACAGCAAGCCCCCGCAAGGGGGTTTGTTCGTTTTTCGGCCGGTCCGGCCAGTCCTGTGGGTGTGGCTGGCGGGGTGACCAGTCGTAGGAACGGTCGGCTCATCGTCGTACGACCCCGCTGACGACCCGGTTTCCGAGGGTTTTCCGAACCTCGCGCCAGCACAGTGGCCACGCGCACCCGCCGTCGGACGACATCACTCAGGAAGCAACTGGTTCTCCCGCCATATTGCCCCTGGTGTCCGACGGTGCGGTGTGCCAACCTCGTCTCGGAACGTGCGGCGATCCGCCGCCCTGGGGAAAGGAGGAGCCGAAGTATGGGCTTCACGGACACGATCAAGGGCCTCATCGGGGACAACAAGGAGGCCGTCAAGGACGGCGTCGACAAGGCCGCAGATGTGGTCGAGTCGAAGACGCCGGACTCGGTCGACACCCAGGTGGAGAAAGGCGCTGGCGCCCTGAAGGGCGCCGTCGACTCGATCGACTGATCACCCTCGAAGCAACCGACGAGCACCCCGGCAGCCATCGGCGCCGGGGTGCTCTCGCGTCGGTGGGCCGCCCGCGACCCTTGTGACAACCGACCGGCGTGCCACCTGTCGCACCCTGCAGTCCGACTCCGTCCGGCATCATGGTGGTCACCATGGACACCGGCACGCCACACGGCGCCGAGCGTCTCGGTCATGTGCCCGCGATCGTGGTTCGCGAGGCCGAGCCGGGCGACTTCGAGCGCTACTTCGACGAGGCCTTTCATGAGCTCTCGCCCGAGTCGCGGCACCTTCGTTTCTTCACGGCGGTACGCGAGTTGCCGGGTGCGGTGCGCGAGCGGCTCGCCGATGTCGACGGGCATCGAAACGCTGCGGTCGTGGCCTTCGACGCTGCCGTGATGTTGCCCGATCACCCCGAGGGCTTTCCCATTGGGGTCGCGCGGTGGATGTCGGGTGACGACGGGCCGCCCGAACTGTCGATCACGGTGATCGACGCCTATCAGGGGATGGGTGTCGGCACCCGCCTGATGGACGCCCTCCTCGCGCTGGCGCGCAAACGTGGCGTGCAGCGCATCATCGCCGACGTCCTGCGCGAGAACACGGGCATGCGCACGCTGATCAACCGATACCGCTCGGTCATCCAGCGCAGCGGCGACCCGTTGGTCGTTCGCTACCGCATCGACGTCTGACGGCCGGTCCCGTGCCGTTGCCGTCTGCCACACTGGCCGGGTGACGGCAATCGAACGGACGGCCCTCGAGACGCAACTGGTCGATGCCATCGAGCGGCTGGGCGATGCATCCGCCGGACCGCCCGTGGCGGACGACGACCTCGCCGACCTCGAACACCTCTTCGACCTGCAGGTCGCCAGCCGTCACACCGACCTGGCCGCCCGCTGGCTGCGCGGCAAGGGCAAGGGTTTTTACACGATCGGATCGTCCGGACACGAGAGCAATGCCGCGGTGTCGATGGCGTTGCGTCCCACCGATCCGGCACTGTTGCACTATCGCAGTGGCGCCTTCTATCTGGCGCGTGCGGGCGTGGACGGAGTGCGCGACATCCTCGCCGGTGTCGTCGCTTCCCGTGACGAGCCCATCGCCGGTGGACGGCACAAGGTGTTCGGTCGGCACGACCTCGCCGTCATTCCGCAGACCTCCACCATCGCGTCGCACCTGCCGCGTGCGTTGGGGGTTGCGTTCGCCATCGGACGGGCGTCGCGTCTCGGGGTCCCCAGCCCGTGGCCCGACGACGCGCTCGCGGTGTGCTCGTTCGGCGATGCCTCCAGCAACCACAGCGTCACCACCGGCGCGGTGAACACCGCGTTGCACTGCGCACACCAGCGGCTTCCGTTGCCGCTGCTGTTCGTGTGTGAGGACAACGGCCTGGGCATCAGCGTGCGCACGCCGACCGGGTGGGTGCAGTCCGCCTACGGGCAACGGCCGCATCTGCGCTACGAGTTCGTCGACGGCACCGACCCGGAAGCGGTGCTGCATCGCACGCGCGAGCTCGGCGACTGGGTTCGCAGCCACCGCCGGCCGGCGTTCCTGCACCTGAGGACAGTTCGCTTCGGTGGCCACGCCGGCACCGACGTGGAGTCCGCGTATCGCACCGCCGCCGAGCTGCGCGCGGATCAGGTGCTGGACCCCATTCGCGCCACTGCGGCGCGGCTTGTCGCGAGTGGTCGCCACTCTTCCCAGTCGCTGCTCGCGCGTCACGACGAGCTGCGCGCCATGGTCTACGACGTCGCAGAGGAGGCCGCCGAGCGTCCCCAGTTGACGACGGCCACCGAGGTGATGGCGCCGCTGGCGCCGCGCCGCCCCGACGACGTCGCCCGTGTCGTGCTCGCCCGGCGGCCCGACCCGCTCACCGGTGAGCCGAAGAAGCTCACGCTCGCCCAGGCCGTGAACACCACGCTGGCCGACCTGCTGCGCGAGCGCGACGACCTGCTGCTGTTCGGCGAGGACGTCGCGGCGAAGGGCGGCGTGTACGGCGTGACCAAAGGTCTGCTCGCCCAAGCCGGTGCCGCCCGCGTGTTCGACACCCTCCTCGACGAGACCTCCATCCTCGGACTCGCCCTCGGCGCAGCCATCAGCGGGTTCCTGCCGATCGCGGAGATCCAGTACCTCGCCTACCTGCACAACGCGGAGGACCAGTTGCGCGGCGAGGCATCGACACTGTTGTTCTTCTCGAACGGCCAGTACCGCAACGGGATGGTGGTGCGGATCGCCGGGCTCGGTTACCAGGAGGGCTTCGGCGGCCACTTCCACAACGACGACTCGCTCACGGTGCTGCGCGACCTGCCCGGCGTGGTGGTCGCGGTGCCCTCACGACCCGACGATGCGGCCTCGATGCTGCGCACGCTGGTGGCGGCGGCACAGGTGGACGGCACGGTGAGCGTGTTCGTGGAACCGATCGCCCGCTATCACACGGCCGATCTGCTCGAGCCCGGTGACGGCCTGTGGCTGGCCACCCCGGAACCGCACACCCATGTACCGATCGGCCGCGCCCGCACGTACGGCGACGGCGACGATCTGACCATCCTCACCTTCGGCAACGGTCTGTTCCTGTCGCTGCGAGCCGCGCGCCGACTCGAGCAGCAGGGTGTGCACTGCCGGGTCGTCGACCTGCGCTGGATCAGCCCGTTGCCGGTCGACGACCTGTTGCGCGAGGCGCGCGCCACGGGCAAGGTGCTGGTCGTCGACGAGACCCGGCGGTCGGGTGGGGTCGCCGAGGGGGTGCTGGCAGCGCTCATCGACGACGGTTTCATGGGCCGGATGGGCCGCGTGACCAGCAAGGACAGCTTCGTCCCGCTGGGAGATGCGGCCAAGCTCGTGCTGGTCAGCGAGGACGAGATCGTCACTGCGGCGGAGCGCCTCGCGCTCTAACGGAACTCTCACCTTCGCGCGAGGTGCGTCACAACCGAGAAACCCATCATGATCACCATGAGTTCTTGGTCGTGGTACCTCACCCGGTCGACGGGGATCGTCGCCGCCGTGCTGTCGGTGGCCGCGCTCGTCTGGGGACTGTTCTTCTCGGCCCGCAACACCGGTACCCGCCTGAAGCCGAACTGGTGGCTCGCCCTGCACAACTGGCTCGGTGGCCTGACGCTCACGTTCATCGGCCTGCACATGCTGCTCTCGTTGACGGATTCGCAGACCGGCCTCGGGCTGAAGGACCTCTTCATCCCCAGCGGCACGGTCGGCTGGGCGATCGGCTGGGGCGTCGTGTCGTTCTGGCTCTTCGCGCTCGTCGTGCTGCCCTCCGTCGCCCGTGTCCGTCGGCGCCTGCCGCGCAAGGCCTGGCACGTGGTCCACCTGCTCGCCATCCCGGCCACCGTGCTGGGCATGGTGCACGCCTTCCAGATCGGGTCCGATGCTGCGGCCTCGTACTTCACCCGCGGCCTCGCCCTCCTCGTCGGCATCTCCGTCTACCCCGTCTCCATCCGTCTCATCGGCATCGCCGAGACCCGCCGCCGTCGTGCGGCGGCCGCCTGAACTCGCAGGGATCCACCATGTCGAAGCACCACCCCCACCGCAGCAACAGCAAACCAGCCGGCAAGCCGGCCGGTTCGTCGTCGAAGCAGCCCATCGACCCGTTGCTGCAGCAGCGGCTCACCCAGCTCGGACAGCGTCGTCCGGCGGGTGCGCCGCTGCCGCCACCGGCGCCGACCGCAGCCGCTGCGGGTCGCCCGGCTGCGGTGTCCTCGGGCGCTCGTCCTGCCCCCGGCTCGCAGGAGGCCAAGCTGGCCGCCGCCGCCGAGCGGGCAGCTGCCGCCCGCGCCGCCAAGCAGGGCGGCGCCGCAGTGAAGACCGCGCCGAACGCCGGCCGCAAGGCGAAGCCGGCCCGCGCCAGCAAGGTGGCGTCGGTGGCCATCAGCGCCGCCACCACGCTCGCGCTCGCCGGGCTCTTCGCCCGCCAGGACACCGGGACCACCGACTCGGTGATCCTCACCTCGGGCACCGACCCGCTGGCAGCGACCGGCAGCACCGCCTCGACCGTGGCCGTCGCATCGACCACCACGGTGGCCGGGGCCACCCCTTCGTCCGTCGCCGAGACCTCCGTCGCCGAGACCACCGTCACCACGGCGACCACCGTCGCCGCGGCGCCGAACACCATCGCCGACGGCACCTACGCGGGTGTCGCCGACCAGAACCGGTGGGGCGTCGTCCAGGTCCAGGCGGTGTTCAGCGGCGGGCAACTCAGCGACGTGCAGATCCTGTCGTACCCCGATCGTGACCGGAGGAGCATCCGCATCAACCAGTACGCACTGCCGATCCTCATCGGCGACTCCGTCCAATCGGGCAGTGCGAACATCAACGGCGTGTCCGGTGCCACCTACACGTCGCGCAGCTACGTCACGAGCCTGCAGTCCGCCATCGACGCGGCGAAGCAGGCGTCGGGCGTCACCGGCTGACACCCGTGGCGCTGCACCACGTCGAGTTCGTGATGGGCACGACGATCAGCATCGACATCGTCGATGCGCACGACCGCGCCCTCGTCGATGAACTGGTCGCCTGGTTCCACCAGGTCGACGAGGTGTTCAGCCCGTACAAGGAGTCGAGCACCATTTCGTGCATCGGTCGTGGTGAGATCGTCGACGTCGACGGCGCACTCACCGACGACGTGCTCGAGGTGCTGGATCGATGCGAAACACTCCTCGTCGAGACCGACGGGGTCTTCGACGTGTGGAACCTGCCATCCCCGAACGGCACCCGTTTCGACCCGTGCGGGTACGTGAAGGGCTGGTCGGTCGAGCGCGCCGTCGCACTGTTGGGCCATCACGGCGTGCGCGACTACTGCATCAACGCCGGCGGCGACATCGCGTTCGCGGGCCGCAACCACGACGGCGGACGATGGCGCATCGGCATTCGCCACCCCGAGCACGCCGACGCGTTGGCCGTGCTGCTCGAGAGCGACGGCCCGACCGGCATCGCCACGTCGGGCAGCTATGAACGTGGGGCGCACATCATCGACCCCCGCGACGGACTCCCCGTCACCGAGTTGGCCGGCGTCACCGTGGTGGGTTCGTCGCTCGCCGAGGCCGACGCATTCGCGACGACCGTCTACGTCATGGGCGTCGACGGACTCGCATGGTTGTCGCGATTCCCCGGGTACGACGGATGCGCGATGACCCACGAGGGCCAGATGTTCACCACCGAGGGGTTCGACCGATACCTCGTGGCAGGATGAGCGGCGCATGCCGCTGCAACTGTCCTTCGTCACGTCCGCCAAGCGCCACATCGATCTGCCGGACTCGCCCTGCGAGGTGGCGTTCGTCGGGCGCAGCAACGTCGGCAAGTCGTCGCTGATCAACGCGCTCGCCAACCGCAAGCAGCTCGCCCGGGTGTCGAACACGCCCGGTCGAACGCAACTGCTGAACCTGTTCACGCTGCCCAACGGCGCGACGATCATGGACCTTCCGGGCTACGGCTACGCCAAGGTGCCGCAGCGCGAGAAGTCGGGGTGGCAGCGGATGATCGAGGACTACCTCATCGAGCGCGAGCCGCTGGTGCTGGTGTTCGTGCTGGTCGACGGCGAGATCGGCCCGACGAAACTCGACGTGCAGATGCTCGAGTGGCTGCGGCAGAGCGATGTCCCGCACACCGTCGTCGCGACGAAGCTCGACAGGGTGAAGCCCAGCAAGCTGGCGACACGCAAGAAGGACCTGGCCAAGGGTGCCGAGCTGCACCCCGGCGACATCATGTGGGTCAGTGCCTCGAAGGGCACCGGCATCGAGGACCTCGCCAAACACGTGACGATGATGCTCACCCCGTAGCGGGCGTCGAGCGGTGCGGCCCAACCCTTCCGGGTGTCAGGGCTTGTGGAACCAGCTGCGTGCCTTGGCGGCGACGTCGCGCGGGTCGGGCATGACCATGCCCTTGCGGAGGAGCTTCTCCTTCTTCTCCGTGTACGGCGGGTACATCAGCGCCGGGTCGAGTTTCGTCGACCGGCTGTGCACCGCCCGATGATGGCTGAACGTGTCGAACCCGAACTTGCCGTGATAGGCGCCCATGCCGCTCTCGCCGACGCCACCGAATGGCAGGTTCGGGTTGCTCATGTGCAGCAATGTGCCGTTCACGCAGGCGCCGCCGCTGGTGCAGCGCTCGAGCACCTTGTCGTTCTCGTCGTCGCTCTCGCTGAACGTGTACAGCGCGAGCGGCTTGTCGCCCTGTGCCGAGCTCGTGCTGACGAACGTGATGGCCTCGTCGAGCGAGTCGACCGCGATGATCGGCAGGATCGGCCCGAAGATCTCCTCGGCCATCACCGGGTCGTCCTTGGTGATGCCCGTGAGCACGGTCGGTGCGATGAATCGGGTGTCGGCGTCGCTCTGTCCGCCGACGGCGACCGTGCCGTCGTGGAGCAGCTTCTCGAGGCGGTGGAAGTGCGGCTCGTTGACGATCCGGGTGAAGTCGGCACTGGCCTGCACGTCGCTGCCGTAGAACGACTCGACGCTCTCGCCGATGGCCTTGACCAGCTGGTCGTGGACGGATCGTTCGACGAGCACGTAGTCGGGTGCGATGCAGGTCTGGCCGGCGTTGACGAACTTGCCCCATGCGATGCGCTTCGCAGCGACGGCGATGTTGGCGTTCTTGCTGACGATGGCCGGGCTCTTGCCGCCCAGTTCGAGCGTGACCGGCGTGAGGTGCTCGGCAGCAGCGCGCATGACGATGCGGGCCACGCGGCTGTTCCCCGTGTAGAGGATGTGGTCGAAACGCTGGGCGAGCAACTCGGTGGTCTCGGCCACTCCGCCCTGCACCACGGCCACTGCTGCGTCGCCCAACGCATCGACCAGGTCGACGAGCTCGGCAGCGGTGTGCGGCGCCAACTCGCTGGGCTTCGCCACGACCGCATTGCCCGCGGCGATCGCTGCGACCATCGGTACCAGCAGCAACTGGACGGGGTAGTTCCACGGGGCGATCACGCACGTCACGCCGACCGGCTCGGCCACGATGTGCGAGCTCCCGGGCTTGAACGCCACGGGAGTCCCCACCCGGTCGGGCTTCATCCACAGCGGGAGGTGGGCGAGCGTGTGGTTGATGTCGCCGATCGTGAAGCCGAGCTCGGTCAGCCACGCTTCGGCGCGGGGCTTGCCGAAGTCGGCCGCGAGTGCGTCGAGCAGGCGCGTCTCGCGCTCCGCGATGAGACCACGAAGGCGTTCGAGCGTCGCCACGCGCCACGCATAGGGGCGAGTGTTGCCCTGCTCGAACGCGGCGCGGGCGGCCGCGACCTTCGGGGCGATGTCGTCGAGGGGCGTGGTCGTGAACTCCATGCCCTGAACGTTACGCGATCAGTCGACCACCAGTTCATGCGTGATCGAACGAAGGACGGGCTCGAAACCCAGACGGCGGTACAGCAGCGCCGCGCCGGTTGGATTCTCGCTGTCCACGCCGATGGCCGCGTGGGTGCACCCGGCGGCGAGAAACGCGTGCAGCGAGTGGGCGATCAGCGCCGACGCGATGCCACGCCCTCGCCACTGAGCGAGGGTGCCGAGGCTGTCGATCCACGCGTCGCTTCGACCGAGCAGCTCGTCGTCGGCCTCGAACCGCTTGTTCACGCAGTGTGCGACGACGACGCCGGCGTCGTCGACCGCGATGAACGACAGGTCGAGGCGCGACCCGAAGCCGTGCAGCAGCTGATGCCAGTGGTGGGCCGAGGTGGGTGTCGACCCCCAGTGGTCGGCGAACGCGAGGTTCTTCTCGTTGCGGATCTCCTCGTCGCGACCTTCGGGCCACGGCACGATGGTCACCCCCTCGAGCACCGGAAGCGCCGGCAGTTCGGTGAGTGGGCGGAGCAGTTCCTCCATGTAGCGCACGGGCTGCATCCCGACGTGGGCGAAGAGCGCGTGCGCGCCCACCACATCGTCCTTCTGGTCGGTGCGCAGGAACCGCGGCAGGTCGCGGCCGCTGGACCGCAGCTGCGCGGCACCGCGCTCCAGCCCCCAGCGCATGAGGGCGGCGCCGACACCCTTTCGGCGCGCGTCGGGGTCGACGGTGCCGAACACGTAACAGCGTTCTTCGCGCACGTCGCTGGGCAGGTGGTAGGTGTACGCGTACCCGGCGAGCCGTCCGTCGAGAATGGCGGCGCGAGTGTCCGTTCGGAACACGACGTGGTCGTCGTCGAGCTCCTCCTCCAACTCCTCGAGCATGAGCACCTGGGGGACGCGGTCGGCGCGCTGGGAGCGCTGATGCAGCGCGGCCACGGCGGGAAGATCCTCCAAGGTGAGCGGGCGCAGTTCGGGCAGCGACATGCCCGAATCGTAGCGATGGGCCATTCGGCCCCTTCGGCGCTTTTCGATGGCTTCGTCAGGTTCGGTCGTGGATACTGATGCCTGTTGCGACGGCGGGAGACGGCGCACTGACGGGAGTGAACACGATGTTGCACATGCGCATCACCAAACGGGCGGCGGGAATCGTGGCGGCGACGGTGCTCATTGCGGGCACCGCCGCCGCTACGGCTGGTGGGGTCCTCCCCACTCCGTTCGACGAGTCCTCGGACGACCAGTCGTCCTTCATCTCGGTCGAGTCGTCGGTGGCGGGAACCGCCGACTCGACCGATCCTTCGGCCGGCGACGACGCCGGCACGTCGACCAGCCTCGAGGTCACCTTGGTGACCGCCGAGGACGTCACCGATCCGTCGGTGCTCGCAGCGCAGGCGGATGCCTGCGAGCACCGCGGTGAGGACTCGTCATCGACGAGCACCGACAACAGCACCGGCGACAACAGTCTCGACGGCACCGGCGACAACAGTCTCGACGACACGGCGGCGGCGGCCGGGGTGAGCGTCGACGACTACTGCATCATGCTGCTCTCCTCCGACGAATCGTCGGGTTCGTCGGGTTCGTCGGGTTCGTCGAGTGGCGACGACGACGGCGACGGTACGAGTTCGAGCATCGACGATCGCGGCGGCAACGGGTCCGACGACGGCACGTCCAACACCACTGACGACGACTCCTCCACCTCGGTGGCCACCTCGTCGAGCGGCACCACGCACTCGAGCACGGCGACCACGGTCGATGACGGTGACTCGAGCGGCAAGGGCAGTGGCAAGGGCGGCAGCGACGACACGAAGCCCTGAGGTCGTGATGGCACGTCATCTCGAACACGGCCTGCGGCGCCCCTGGCGGGCAGTCGTCACCGCTCGTCGCACGATTCAGGACGAATCTTGGACGTGTGCGCCTACACCTCTCGGTCGTGTGCGCCGATACTTGATCGATGGCTTCCTTGCACGGACCCCTGGACGACTCGTCGTTCCCGTCCGTGCTCACTGGAGCGAAGACCGGTGAGGACTGGGCCGCAACCGCCCTCTTCACCGACCTCCAGCCTCGGCTGCTGAGGTTCCTGCGCAGCGTCGAACCCCGAGCGGCCGACGACCTCGCCGGTGAGGTGTGGTTGGCGATGGCCAAGGGTCTGGCCGCGTTCGAGGGCGACCTGGCGGGGTTCCGCGCCTGGGTCTTCTCGATCGCCCGTCGTCGGCTGGCCGACCACCGCCGAACCGGCGCTCGACGCGGTACCCACTCGGTCGATCCGGGTGACGACGTGTTGTCCTCGTCCGACCATCGGCGCGACGCCGACGTCGAAGCGGTCGCCGCGCAGAACATGTCCGCGCAGGAGGCCGTCGATCTGATCACCGCACACCTGCCGCCCGACCAGGCCGAGGTCCTGCTGCTCCGCGTCATCGCCGAGCTCGACGTCATGCACGTGGCCGAGGTCGTGCATCGCAGCCCGAACTGGGTCCGCGTCACGCAGCACCGCGCGCTGCGACGCCTGGCGAAAGATTTCCCACCCGATTCCGTGTTCTCTGTAATGCACGCCGACCACGAGACGATCTGACACCTGTGACCGACCCCATCATCCCGGATCGCATCGCCGACGAGTTGCTCGCCGGTCGCGCCGACCCTGCCGAGATCGCCGCGGAACTCCGCGGTGTGGCCGAGTTGACCGCAGCGGCCCACCAGGCGCCCACCGCGGGCGAACTGGCCGGGATGACGGCGGCCGTCGCTGCCTTCCAGGCAGTTGTCGCTGCACCGGCTTCCGCCGCTGGCGCATCATCCACAAGGAGTGTCTCCCACATGATCAGCACCCGTCTCCCGAAGCGTGCCGCCATCATCGGTGCCGTCACCGTCGTGCTCGCCGGCCCCGCCGCCGCCGCAGCGGCGAACGTCGTG